>CANAIK010000098.1 GCA_947361225.1 uncultured bacterium | reverse complement strand
CCTATGATGAAAGTTGAAATTGAAATTCCTGATGAATTTACAGGTACAATCATTGGCGATATTTCAAGACGTCGTGGACGTGTTGAAGGACAAGAACCAAACGGCAACACAGGAAATGTTATCGTAAGAGCGCTTGTTCCTTTGGCTAATATGTTTGGTTATGCAACCGACTTGCGTTCAAACACTCAAGGAAGAGGAACTTTCTCAATGGAATTCAAATGCTATGAACAAGTTCCTGCTAATATTGAAAAAGAAATTATTTCAAAATCAGCTGCGAACGCATAGAATATAAAAAATATATAAAAATGTCCGGAAATTAAATTTTTCGGGCATTTTTTTTAAAAGAATTTAAAAAAATAGCATCTTTTTTTGATGCTATTTAAACCTACCTATAATCCCCCATTTCAGCATAAATAATTAAAAAATTATTTACAGATATCTCGAACGCTTGAAACAAAGTCGAAGAAAGTTTCTTTGACAAAATCTCGAGCAAGAATTTTCAATGATGTATTCTCGATTGTTTTAAAAGCAAGGTTAATGGGGTCTTGCGTGTTTTTGAATTTCATTCTAATGTCTCGATTGTCAATTGTATCCAAATTTTCTCTTAAGGATTCCTTGCAATCTTTGATTTCGAATGGATTAAATTCTTGTGTTTCTAACTCTTGTAATCTTGCTAATTTCGACATTTTTTTAAAATCTCTCTTGATATATCTCTTATATATTAATAAAGTATTTTTTTGGTGCAAAATTGCCATATTTGATTAAGAAAAAATATATATTCTGTAAATAATCCCCAAAATTCAACAATAGCTTGATTTTTTTGTTAAGAAATATTAAGTTGAACATTTTTTTTAAATAACCGTTATAATAAATATAAAGGAAAAAATATGGATAAATTATCATTACTTTTAAAAGAAGCAAAGCCCTTGTACAAACGCAGAAAAAGAACAAAATTGATTCTACAGTCTACTTTTGTAGCCTTAATTCCAATTTTTGTATTCTCGTTTGCTCTTGAAGTTTACAAACAAGGGGACAATATCTATTTATCACTTGATAACAACAATTTGCAATACGAACTTTTAGAAGATGATTTGGGGCTTTTAAGGTAATTATTTTGAAAAAAATAATAGAAGAAAATCATTATAAAATTAAAAAAATAATAAAAAATTTTCTGGGTGAATACAACGAAGACTTAGAACAAGAAATTTATATTAAAACTTATCTTAATTTAAATAAATACAAAGAACAAAATAAATTTTCTTCCTGGATTTGTGCAATTGCAAAAAATTTATGCAAAGATTATTTAAAAAGTTCTAAATTTTTGAACAGCAAAAAAACCGTGCAAGACGAAACAATGATTAATTTGGTTCAATCGAATTTGAATGTTGAACAAGAACTAAATTACAAAGAAAGACAAAAAATTATATTAAGGGAAGTTAATAGACTTCCTAAAAAAAATAAACAAGCGATAATTTTGTATGAATTTGAAGATTACTCCTACGAAGAAATTTCAAACAAGCTAAAAATCCCGATTGGGACTGTAAAATCAAGAATTAACAGTGCAAGAAAAATTTTAAGTGAAAAACTAAAATTTTTATTACAAGAGGAAAATTGATGAAAAAAATATTAACTTTAATTATATTGTCAACCCTATTTGTCCCTTTAAGTTTTGGGGAGGATATAAATTGCGCAACCAAAAACCCTCCAAGCAAAAAAGAGGTTCAAGAATTCCATAAAATGCTCGATTCAAGGCTCAATTTGACTTTAGAACAAAAAGAAATTATAAATAAAAATCGAGAATTACATAGAAAAAAAATGAAACAAATTGTAAATAGAATGGATAATCTTAAAGATAGAATAAAAAATATTTATTTAAACGAAACTTCACCATTGGTGGCTGAACTTAAAATTGCCCCAATGAAAGCGGAACTTGCGCTCTTAAAGCAAAATGCGGATAATTTAAAAAAAGAATACAGAAAAAATTTCGAGAATATTCTAACTCAAGAACAAAAAATTGAATTCGAAAAAATTCGAAAAGAATTAAGACTTAAAAAACAAATGCAAAATTAATTTACGGATTTCCTTTTTTGAATATTTTTTTTGCTAAACCGGAAATTTTACCCCCTAAAAATTTAAAGGGCTTTGCAAATAATTGCGGAATTTTAGTTATTCTAAAGTTTTTTATAGAATTGCTAATTTTGGTTTTTCCCTTAAAAAGTCCGAATAAACCGGCAGCAGCCCCTAAAGCAATTATGGCTTTTTCAATTAAACCGTCTTTTTTGGTTCTTTTTTCTTTATTTACAAATTCATCTACTTTTTCTTTTTGTTTATTTGCATAATAAGCGGAACTGTAAGGATTTCCGGTTCTAATATAGCTGTTTAAAGATCCTCCCATATTAAGAACTTTATGTCCTCCGATATCAGATATCCGAGCATTTTTTTCCATATTTGCGCTGTAAATTCCGCCAAACATATTATAATAAAGTATTTTTTTTAATAAAAATTGCCTTTTTTTAAAAT
>CANAIK010000097.1 GCA_947361225.1 uncultured bacterium | reverse complement strand
TTTTCAACTATTATAAAAAAACAAAAAGTTTGGAAGAAATGGCTTTTATTATGAAGAATGCAGCTTGTGTAATTTGCGTTGACAGTGCGCCAATGCACGTTGCAAATGCAGTTGGAGCAAAAGTATTAGCGATTTTTGGTCCCACAAACGAAAAAAAATTAATCCCCATTGAAAATTCAAACATCGAACTAATTACTGCAAATGTAGATTGCAGGCCTTGTTTGTGGCATAAAAGAAGTCAGAATTGCGAAAAATCAAATTGCTTAGATATAGACCCAATGCTTGTCTTATCTAAAATTAATTGATTTTGAAAAACTATTATTGTAGAATTATTTTAATATGAAACAAGAGGTACTAAATGAAAAAAATTCAAAAATTATTGGTTGTTGTATTAGCTATAACGCTTTTCAACATTGCAAATGCCCTTGAAATTGTAGATGTTAAAAGTGATTATTGGGCAAGTCAAGAAATTGTCAATGCCATTCAAAATGGCTATATTTATGTGGTTGACGGTAATAAATTCAAACCGGAAGATACGATTACAAGAAGTGAATTCGTTACAGCACTGTTAAAAGTTATTAGAAGACAAGACGACCCTGTAACCCAATCAAGTTCTTTTAAAGATATTCACAGTGCAACTCCGAATAAAAAAAGCGTTGTATTATCGGAACAAATAAGAATGGCATTTGGATACCCCGACAGCACTTTTAAACCTGAACTTGCAATTAACCACAACGAAACAATGAGTATGATTGCAAATATTACAAAAGGCGAATATGTTGCGTCTGATATCACCGCTTTTAAAGATTATCAAAAAATCCCCATTTGGGCTAGACGTGCTTATATTAAAAACGTTGCAAACGGATTGTATGTTAACCATCCAAACGCAAAAACCTTTAATCCCACAAGAGAACTCACAAGAGCGGAAGCTGCCGTAATTTTCAATAAAATCGCAGCGAATATAGATAAAGTTAAAGATAATTATCGAGATTTATACAAAACCTTATCTGAAGACGAACACAAAAAATCAATTTTTATTGCTGAGAATAACTTAAATATTGTGCCTTTTGCACTAAGCACCAAGGTTGATATTTATGATAACAAAAAAGTTGTTGAGAACGGAAATATCGTAATTGGAGTAGTTTTAAACGAAGTTGACACAAGAAAAGATCTTGTTGGTCAAGAATATGTATTTACAACTCCTGAAGATGTTTACACAACTCAAGGAACCTTCTTATTGCCCAAAGGAACCGAATTTTATGCTCGTGTTGAAAAAATCGGATATTCTGCTTGGAGATCAAAGGCTGAAAGATCCAATGTAGTTTTCCATAAATACTCACTTCCAACCGGTGAAACATACGATATGGCAGGTGTTCCTTTTACAAAAGACGATAAAATTATTTATGTTAACAGCATTAAAAAACCCAAACAAATGCAAAAATTATCCCAATATAAAACTTCAAGAAAAGAATACTTGATTGAATGTGCTCATCAAATGTCACCATTATTGGATTTTAACGCTAAAAACGGTAAAAAATTATATATTTTGTTGACAGGCGATATGGTTCTTCCTCAAAACGAAGATTACTACAATATAAGAACCAAAAAATCAATTCTTGAAGAACAAATATAATAACAAAAAATAAAACCCTCTTTTTAAGAGGGTTTTTTATTGATTAGATTACAATAATATGTTCAGTTGAGTTGTTAATTTTTATTTAATATTCCTTTAACTATAACTTGACCTGCCCCTAAAAGAGCTCCACCAAGCGCTAAAGGAATGCTTAGTGCACCGCCTGTAAATAATCCATACGCAGCCCCTGCAGCAGCGCCACTTGCCGCTCCGCCAAATAATTCAGCCAATTTGTCGGTAAATCTTGTTTCAATACCTGAAACTTTAGCTAATGCTTCAGCATCAGAGTAAGAATCAAAGAATAATCCAACCAATGGAATTCCTTGCAATAAACCAGTAACAACAGGTTTATGTTTATCTTCGGTTATTAAATCACTAAATCTTAAATTAGTGTTGGATTTTAGTGCAAAAGCGTCATCCACTATGGATTCATAGCTCAAACCTTCGTCTGAATAAGAATAAGCGCCAAATTGTTCTTGAGCTTCGGTTAATAATTCTTCATAAATTTCCATTGCTTCAGGAATTTTTCCTGCTTGTAAATATTTTTCAATATTGCTAATATCAGATGAATGTGTTGCGGCAAAGTTTTTTGTAACTCTTTCAGTGTTATAAGTCGACATAACTTTACCACTTTGTGATCCGCCATTGTTTGTGCTAACAATCCCATCTGCTCGAGTCCCGGTATAAACCGAGGTGTCAACACTTCCTAAAGAAAATACTGTCATAACCTAACCCCACTATTAAATTGTAAACTAACCTACATTATAATAAAAACTTTTTATCTCAATAAATTGCTTTTTTGCTAATTATTTGTTAATATTTCTTAATAATTCAATAATAAATTTTACTTGAAATAAAAATATTTTATTGATACAATTAATACAGCCACGGGCCTGTGGCGCAGCGGTAGCGCAGAGGACTCATAATCCTTTGGTCGTGGGTTCGAATCCCTCCGGGCCCAATCTTAAAAGAGAGCTTTCGAGGCTCTTTTTTTTATGCCCGTTCGGGATGCAACCGCTTCGCTTATGCCCTCTCAAAAAAA
>CANAIK010000096.1 GCA_947361225.1 uncultured bacterium | reverse complement strand
AATTAAACGGAGTAATTTCCAATGTTATTGTGAGTCCTCAGCCTTCGGATTCAATCCATCAAGACTTAGACAAGCACACGAAATTAAATCAAGATGATGTTCATTAATATTAAAAAATTTGTAAATAACAGCGTATTTTGGAAAAACATTGATAATATTACATATTTGTTGTTGTTATCATTGCTTTTTTGCTCGCTTTTTTTCGATTCTTCCCTGCTTGGAGGATTATCCTTTTTATTCTGTTTTTTTGTTTTATTTAGAATTGTTTTTTCTAAAGAAAAACCGGATTTAACCTTAAGTTCAATTGAGAAAACTTATTTAATATATTTTTTAATAGTAACTGTTAGTTTGTGTGCTTCAACTCTTTTTAAGCTGAGTTTTCACGGATATATTAAGACAATTACTTACCTGCTGTTCTTTTACAGCTGCGGTGTTTTTTTTAAGTACAATAAAAATAAAATTTTTCCGACTTTTCTTGCAGTTGCTCTTTTTATGAGCTATGAATCAATAATTGCAATAATTCAGAACGCAAGAGGGGTTGTTGAAATTTCGGGCTGGCAGGATATGACAAATATTAACCCCGAACAAATAATTTCTCGATCCTATGGAACCTTAAAACCCTACAATCCGAATCTTTTGGCAGGGTATTTGTTGTGCGGATTATCGAGTTATATTTATTTAATTCTAAATTTCTTAAAAAAACAAAAAAGATTATTGGCGCTTTCTTTTTTAATTCTATTTTTTCTAAGTTTAATTGCAATAATTGACACAGGCTGCAGGGGCGCTTACCTTGGGTTTTTATTTTTCTTTCCTTGTTTGTTTTTATTCTTATTTTTAGAGGCAAAAAAATATTTGAATGAAAAAAAAGTAAAAAAATACAAAACTGTAGCGCTTTTGGGACTTTTTTCCATTTTTGGATTTATTTTATCAAATCCGGCTTTAATTAAAAGGGTTCAATCGATTTTTTCTTTTAGAGGCGATAGTTCAATTTCTTTTCGAATGAATGTCTATGAATCGGCTTTTCATATGTTTTTAGATAATCCTTTTTTAGGGATTGGGGTCGGAAATCAAAATTTTAGAGAAATTTACGGTCTTTATATGAAAACCGGCTATGACGCTTTGGGTTCTTATTGCGTATTTTTAGAAATGCTGGTTGAAAGCGGGATTTTTTCTCTTATTGTCTTTTTAATATTTTTATTTCTGGTTATTAAAAAATGCTCAAGAATTGAAGATAAAATTCTTGGTTTATGTATTACTCTAACAATGCTTGCAACTATGGGACACGGACTTTTTGACACAATTTGGTTTCGACCCCAGCTGCAGTTTTTGTTCTGGGTAAATGTTGCTATGTTAAAGATTGAGGATTAATATCTTAAATTTCTTAAAAGCCCTACAATTCGACCAATTATAAAAAAGGACGGAATTTCCTTTTTATCAATAAATCTCATTGGATAAATTTCATTATCGGATTTAATCACAATTTGGTCGATGTTGTTAATTAAGCGCTTTATAAAAATTTCATTATTATAACAAAAAATATAAATCTGATTATCAATAATTTGACTGCTCGTCCCGTGTTCAACAATCAGCTTATCCCTATCTTTGATATAAGGGTTCATTGTATCCCCTTGCGCTTGGATTATTGAATAGTGTTTGGACTGAGAAAAATTCTCGAAACATTTTTTGGGAATTGCAATAGTTTTTTTATTCTTCGAAAAAATGAACTGATTTTTTTTAAAGACCCCGAAATCCTCGGGATAATAATCGATATTAATGCAATCTTTGGATTCATTCAAACTTGTGTTGTAGAATTGTTCAATTTTTGTAATTTCTTCGGGCTTTAAGTACCCGTCGTTAGAAAGCCTGTTTGAAAGAGCGTTTGGTGAAACATTGATTATTTTTGCAATATCTGTGTGTGTTGGTTTAAAATTAAGAATAGAATTTAGAGTGTCTAAACAATATTTATATTTTAATTTCATAGTATTAATACCGTTTTTCTATTATTTTTCTATTTTGAAATAGAAAAAATCTATTGACATTCTATTTGTAAGTGTGTATACTTAAAATATTAAATAGATTTGATGCATTTTTAAGTATCGGCTAATCATATTTAGTACAATAAACACAAATTAAAGTACCAAAACCCGCCAAAAGTTAATATAATTGCTATTAATTAACTTAAGTTCACTTTGTAATTATACAAAAAGTAGAAATATTGTGCAATAGAGTTTTTGTTGCGCTTTATTTTGTCAAAACACGAAAAATATATAAGGAAAAAAGTATGAAAAAAGCTTTCTCTTTGATTGAGCTGTTAATAAGCTTAATCACAATTTCAGTAATCCTGGCGAGTCTTGCTCCTGTCATCACCCATAAAATGAAACACGGAGGCATATCAATAGGAACAAAAAAATTATCTATGAAATGCCCCGCAACAGTTGGATCTGATTGCACATTGTGCCTTGGTAATCAATGCATTGCTTGTCCAATTGGATGTGGTAATCAGTTTAAAAACACCCTAACTTGTAAGTGCGAAACTTGCACTGTAGCTAATTGCGCAAATTGTGCAAGCGGCGCTAATCAATGCGACAAATGCAAAGCGGGGTATCAAAAAAGCGGAAATTCTTGTAGTGCTTGTCCAAGTGGACAATATTCCAATGAAGGCGGAACCTGTCAAAAGTGTCCCAAAGGATCAAAAGCTAATTCAAGTAGCGCTGCAACAGGATGCGTAAGTTGTGATGGGAATAAAGAATATCAAGATAGTGAAGGACAAACAAGTTGTAAAACTTGTAGTGGGTTTGTACATAATAACTATAGATCTTGTACAAGCTGTAGTGCTGGGACTTATTGGAGTGCATCCTCATCAACTTGTCAAAATT
>CANAIK010000095.1 GCA_947361225.1 uncultured bacterium | reverse complement strand
TTAAATCAACTCAGGCTGCGTTGTTTGCCCCGATTGCTCCTTGTATTATGCAAGAAACAGAAGGATAAACTTCCTCAGGAGCTGACGCTGCTGCAATTATTAAATCGATTTTATCGACATCGTAATTACATCTTTTAATTGCTTTTTTAGCTGCCTCAATGCCTAAATTAGCAGAGGTTTCGTCCCCTCCTATAACTTTTCTTTCCTTAATCCCTGTTCTTGTTGTAATCCATTCGTCTGAAGTATCAAGAATTTTTTCTAAGTCATTATTTGTTATTGTATTTTTTGCAACTTCGAAATCAATTGCAACAATTTTTGTTCCTGTCATTTTTTATACACATTCCTTTTCTTTAATGTACTTAAAGCCCAATAAATAGGCGTCAAGATTTTTTTGTAACAGTTCTGTTTTATCTTTTAAGGCTTTTTTATATATTTTTTTAACATTATCAAAAAGAATATTGCCCAAAAGCCCGGATAGAATCCCAAGGGCAATGGAATTTGCCGTTTTAATATTTCCAAGTTTAAGCGCCTCTTGGGTTAAGGGTACAAAAATATATTTAATATCGTCTCTTGTTTTATTAATTTTCGCTAAAGACGAATTCACAATTATTGTGCCGTTTTCCTTAACTTTAGAAATAAATTTATCAAAAGACAACTGATTCATAGCGACCACAAAATCCGCTTTTGAGTTCTGTAGGATAAAAAGTTCATTATCGGAAACATTAACCTCGCAATTAACAGCCCCGCCTCTCATTTCCGCTCCATAGCAAGGGCAAAAAGATACAAATTTGTCTGCTATCATAAATATATTTGCAAGCGCAACCCCTAAAGACAGAACTCCTTGTCCTCCTGCGCCGGATATAATAAAGTTTTTAGTTGTCATTTGTTTTGTCCTTAAAAATTCCGATAGGATAAATTTTGCTTATTTCATTCTCGATTTTTTTATGAGCATCTTTTGGAGATAATCGCCAGTTTGTGGGACAGCTTGATAAAATTTCAACAAAGCTGAATCCCAGTCCTTTAATTTGACATTCAAAAGCGTGCTTAATTTGTTTTTTAGTATTAATTATATTCTTAATATCAAATAATGCGCAACGTGCGCTAAAACAGGTTCCATCACACAATGCGATATGTTCGGCGGCTTTTATAGGATAGCCGTGGTAGTATTCGTTGCGTCCCAGGGGACTTGTTGTTGTAATTTGACCCATTGTGCTGGTTGGACCCATTTGTCCTCCGGTCATTCCATAATTTGTGTTGTTAATACAAATTATGCTTATATTCTCACCTCGAAGGGCGCTGTGGATTGATTCTCCAAGTCCTATTGAGGCAAAATCCCCGTCTCCTTGATAGGTGAAAACGAATCTGTCTTGTTTTTGAGCACGAAACGCTCTTTTTGCCCCTGTTGCAACTGCAGCCGCTCTTCCGTGGGGAGATTCAATACAATCGACATCCAAAAAATTATACAAAAAAACAGAACAACCACTAGACGCCACTGCAAGTGTTTTTTCTCTTAAATTGAGTTCGTCTAAAACTTGTGCTACAAGTTTAATTGCAAGCCCGTGGTCGCAACCGGAGCAAAAGGTGAATTTTGAATCTTTTTTTATTGATTTAGGAACGCTATAGACTTGCAACTTGATTCTCCTTTATAATATTCTCGATTCCCTGTATCATTTCCTCGAGTTTTAGCCAATCGCCCACCGGTTTTCCAATAAACGAAACTTTTGCGCCGGAAGACAAGGCAAGTTTAACATCTTTAAGCATTTGACCTAAATTCATTTCAATATCAACAAAAATTTTTATTTTTTTGGATAATTCCCCTAATTCTTGATAAGGAAAGGGCCATAAGGTTTTTGGTCTAAATAATCCGATTCTAACGCCTTTTTTTCTGTAATGGTTGCAAACTTCTTTTGCCGCTCTTGCAAGTGAACCAAAGGCAGTTATTATTATTTCAGCGTCGTCGCATAAGTATTTTTCATAATCGACTTCGTTTTTTTCAATTTCTTTATACTTAGCGCTCAAATTTCTAATATGATTGTTTAATTTGTCCTGATTGGGTTCAAGGGAGTGAATTTTTCGAGAATCTCTGTTGTTTGCTCCACTTAGAATCCAGGAAGAATTATCGATTTCAGGATAAGGATTTTTAACAAGCTCAACCCCTTCTGCCATTTGACCCAAAAACCCATCTACCAAAAGAATTACAGGATTTTTGTATTTTTGCGACAAATAAAAAGCCCGATAAGTCATTAGCGCACATTCTTCAACACTCGAAGGAGAAAGAACAATTGTGTGGTAATCCCCGTTTCCGCCTCCAACCGTTGCTTGATTGTAATCCCCTTGAGAGGGGTAAATATACCCTTGTCCGGGACCTGCTCTCATTACATTAACCAAAACAATGGGCAACTCATCAGAAGCTGCGTATGAAAGAGCCTCTTGCATTAGAGAAATTGCGCAAGACGAACTTGAAACAAGCGCTTTTGTTCCTGTTGCAGTAGCGCCCAGCGCCATATTAATTGCACCGATTTCAGATTCAGCGCAAACATATCCTAAGTCCAGTTTTTGCATTTCAAGACTTAAAAATTCCCCAATTTCACTCTGCGGGGTTATAGGATAACCAAAATAGCACTTACAGCCGGCCTCAAGCGCTGCTTTTGCTATTGCAATATTTCCTTTTAACAGTTGTTTTTCACTCATCTTTATAAACACCTGTAATTGCTATATCAGGACAAACCATAGCGCAAATGGCGCAACCCAAACACTCGTTTTTTTCGTCTTTGAATTGGGGGATATAATCTCCGCCTTGACCAATTTCACTACTTTTTGTTATTAATTTTTTAGGGCAAGCGTCAATACATAAATAACAAGATTTACATTTGTTTTTATCAAGTTCAATATGTGACATTCGACTCCCCTGTTTTTAATATATTAATATTGTCTCACAAAATTATAAAAAAAGTAATTTGTTAAGATTCT
>CANAIK010000094.1 GCA_947361225.1 uncultured bacterium | reverse complement strand
AGGAAGTTGTCCGGTTCCGGTCATGGTTTTTGAATTTGCCATAACGGGGGGGATAATTTCCTCGTAACCCCTTGTTTGGGTGTGTGTATCTAAGAAAAAGTTAATAATAGCCCGCTCAAGCTTAGCTCCTAAGTTTCGATACAGGGTAAATCTTGTATGGGCAAGTTTTACACCACGTTCAAAGTCCAACATATTAAGTTCGGGACACAAATCCCAATGAGCTTTGGGTTCGAAATCAAAATTAGGGATTTCCCCCCATTTTTCAATTTCGACATTGGCGCTGTCGTCTTTTCCTATTGGAATTTCAGGATCCGGAGTGTTGGGAATACATAAAAGTATTTCTTTTTGCTTAGAATCAAGTTCTGTTAGTTTTTCTTCCAGGTTTTTTGCTTGTTCACCCAGTTGTCTAATTTCAGCCTGGATTTCGGTCGTATCTTGACCTTGTTTTTTTAATTCTCCAATTTTATTTGATTCTTGTTTTCTTTTTGCTCTTAAGTTATCAAGTTCGAATTGAATTTTTCTTCTATTTTCGTCAACCACTAAAATTTCATCAATTGAAAGATCCGGGTTTCTTCTTTTTAGCAATTCGTTTATTTTTTGCGGGTTTTCTCTTATTAATTTAATATCGAGCATTTTTATATTTCCTTTATTTTATCTAAGTATAACTTTAATTCTTTAATTTGTCTTGGTTTAATTGGTTTAATTTGTCCTTTTTTTAAACCCGTTAATTCAATGTTTGCGTGTCTTATTCTTTTTAAATTTATTACGGGATGACCCAGGAATTCAAACATTTTTCTAATTTGGCGGTTTAAACCTTGATACAAAACGATTTCAAAAAAAGTTTCTTTTTTTGTTTGTTCCAGAATCGAATAATCACAATATGCGATTTTTCCTTCTTCAATTTCAATTCCTTTGGTTAGTTTATCGAGTTCTAAATCGCTTAAAACCCCTTCAACTCGAACTAAATAAGTTTTTGCAACTTTAATTGAAGGATGAGTCAACTCATAAGCCAAGTTTCCATCGTTTGTCATTATAATAAGCCCTGAGGAATCTTTATCCAGACGCCCCACAGGATTTAAGTGTCCGAGTTCTTTAGGAATAATATCGAAAATCGTTTTTCTTCCTTTTTCATCTTTTTTCGTTGTAATATATCCTGTTGGTTTGTAGAATTTGTAATATTCGAGTTTATCTGCTTTTATTAGTTTATCATTAATTGTTACTTTGTCTTTTTTTCTAATTTCAAACCCTAACATCCTAACAACGACATTATTAACCTTAACTGCGCCTTGTAGGATAAATTCATCAGCTTTTCTTCTTGAACAAAACCCGCTTTGAGCAATATATTTATTTATTCTCATAAAAAAATTGTAGCACGAACGGTTTTTAAGGCAATTTTTATTTAAAAAAAGTTTTTATTAATATATAAAGAGAGAAATTTATGAGAAAATTAATCGAAAGACTTTCAATTAAAATTTTTAATTATATCTATAAAAAACAGCAGGAAAACCACAAAAAAAGGATGGAGAAGCTAAAAAAGGATATTTTATCGAACAATATTTGTGCCGGAAAAAAAATTCATAACACAAACGGAGCAACTTTAACGCTGGACAATAATTCAACAACTGAAAAAGAAATTAACGATAAAAAACTTGAGGTAATGATAAAATCTTTTTTAAGTGAACCTAAAAAATTCTTTGATTATATCGAAGGGGCAAAAACCCCTGTTTATGTTGTTAAAGGGGCAAAAAAAATCTTAGAGAAAATTAACGAATTCGAAGGATTTATTTATCCTAAAAAAGGTTTTAGCGCACTTTATTTGAATTTAATTCTCAATAAAAAAATCGCATTTAAAACACCCGAAATGTTTGTTGTGAGCTCTTTTAACATTAATCCTTATGCGAGCGCTTATCAATTCTACATTTGGTATTGCTACAAAATGAATTTGAGTGGTTATGAGGAAAGTTCACAAAAGAATTTTAAGAAAGTTTTTGCAATTTGTGAATCAGATAGAATTAATTCTTTGTCCTATGGTGAAGTTTTGGGTTTAAAAAGCGCAATTCGAAGGGATATTGAGGCAATTGAGTTTGTTCAAAAATTGGCAAGAAATAATGCAATGTCGAAAAAGAATCTTGAGAAAATTAAGCAGGGAAAAACTGTTCGAATTTAATCAACAGTAATATTCATTTGTTCGGATAATATTTTTTTAATGCTGTTTATTCTTGAGTTAATTTTCCAAATCTCCGACTTTAAAGATGCGTTTTTTAACATATCATTCAAAATTGACAACTCAAGAGAATATCTTGTGTATGAATTTTTGAATTCCTCATCGTTCGCTCTTAGGATAAAATCTTTGTATTGAATTTTTAGCGCAATAAATCGAGCTCTTTTTTTGCTATAGCGCTCGATGAGTTTTTTTTGTGTTTTTAACATTAACAACTATCCTTATAAATCAAGTCTATTGTTAATAAATTCCACAAAACAGAACTCTAATAACCAAGGAGTTTTTTAAGGGATTCTTCGATTGTTTTATCGTTTTCTTTAATAAATTTTTCAATTTCTTCAAAGGTTCCTGTTTTAAGGATATTTTTGTTAATCAAATTATCCCCTTGCTGAACTGCAATAACAAAGCTTTTAATATTATCAGGTTCGTTTTTTTTGGGGCTGGTATATTCAAGTGCAAATTTTACAAATTTATCTCCTTTAGGTGATTCACAGGCAATTACATAGGGTTCGTGGTTTCCGTATTTTTGAACTTCTTTTTTTGCTCCGTTAATTAATATCTTAGATAAATTATTTGCATAAGCTTTTAATTTTTCATTCTCTGTCATAACTTTATTAATATTTCCAAAATTTTGTGTATTTTTTATTGTATAATCCATTTTTGGTTCCTTATAAAAACTAATTATATCATAAATTGTTTAATGTTTGTATTTGGATAATCCCTCAAAATCAATTTTTTTAAGCGATTCTTTGTCTAAACAACCGCCGTCTATAGTTTCAATCGGACCTGTTAATTCGGGTTTAGCTATATCTAAACCTAATTCTTTTAGTCTCAAATATTGATAGGTTTGATTTAAATATTGATTGTA
>CANAIK010000093.1 GCA_947361225.1 uncultured bacterium | reverse complement strand
CTAATAATGGATTGAATCGTGATACAAGAAAATAAACTTTAAAACTAAGAACAGATGCTTGCGTTGATAATTTAGTGTTTTTAATCTTTTTTAATCAGTTTCCTAAAAGATGTGAAAGATATAAGCTTTTTGAGCGAAGAATACTTGTTTCCACGCTATTTTCAAAAATTGCGGTTAATAAGAATAAACAAACAACTGAATTACCGTTTCATCTTTCGGACTGGTGGTTTTTCGGCTTAACCGATGATATAAAAAAACTTTTATTGCCTTCAGAACTTGTAGTTGAACCATATTTTTCAAATTATTTTGAATATCCTGAAAACGAGAATAAAAATTCAGTTTATGAAAAATTTAACTGGAAATTCTCGCCTGAACAATATATCGGATATTCTTGTTTTTCAAAATATTATGACGATATTAGAATGGAAGATTGCTCGGATATTTCGGATTTGATAAATAAAAAATCCCAAATTTGTATGGCTAATAACTTTATTTTTTTGGAATATAAGCAATCAGGAATATGGAATTTTAAGTATTCTTGCAGCAAAAACGAACTTTTGTCCGGCGATAGATATTTGGATTTATATTCTTTTTATCTGTTTGAACAAGAATACAAAAAATATTGTGATTCAAATTATATTCCAACTGTAAAAAATCTTATTCTGTCCAATAAAGAAATTGGCTGCAGAATTCTAAGATTCTATAAACATATTTATAAATTGGTGGATAAAGAATCGCCGTTTATTGTAAAACTTGAACAATTGTTGTTCGGAATTCCTATTTCAGGAATCACACTCGTACCTACTTTGATGAAAATTTTAAAGGAAATAAAAATAAATGAAACTAAATATGACAACAGCACAAAATTCATTTAAATATGGATGGTTATTATCAAGAATATATCCATATATTAAACCGTATTGGTTTAGGATTTTATTGGGTTTTGCAATTGCAATTCCTCTTGGTTTAATGGACGGTGTTACGGCTTTTGCCCTTAAACCTTATATGGATTATGTTGTTGGCGGAAAATCATTAGAATTCGATGCTATAAATCATTCGATTGAAATAACAAGTGTTCAAATGTCATTCTTGCTTCCCGTCGGCGTAATATTATTTGCAGCTTTTCAAGGGGTTTTAAGATACTTAAACGGATATTTTTCAACCTGGACATCTCAAAGAATAACAAACGATGTTAAATTTGATTTGTTTGATAAATTAATACATATGCATCCGCAGTTCTTTGATGAAAACTCATCAGGAATTATTATTTCAAGATATATGGCGGATCCTGCAACAGCTTCAGCAGGAATTGTCGATAATATAAAAACAATTACAACAAGTGCATTTGGAGCATTGGGTTTAATTACGGTTATG
Source organism: uncultured bacterium (assembly GCA_947361225.1). Classification (GTDB taxonomy): domain Bacteria; phylum Cyanobacteriota; class Vampirovibrionia; order Gastranaerophilales; family Gastranaerophilaceae; genus RUG14156. The sequence continues at coordinate 2,047 of CANAIK010000093.1, read as the reverse complement.
CTTTACAGCTCTTGGGAACTTACAATTATAGGTGTTATTGTTCTTTGTGTTGCATTTGTGCCGGTTGCGCTCATTAGAAAAAGAATTAAAGAAGCCTCCAATAAAAATATGGTTATTGGAGGAAATATTACAACAAATATTAACGAAACTTATTCAGGCAATAAAGTAATGGCAGCTTATGAGCTGCAAAACAGACAAAACAAATATTTCCAAGAGCAAATCCGAAAAGGTTTTAACGTAAATATGTCATTGTACAAACGATCGGGTTGGATGTCCCCTTTAATGTATCTAATTGCGTCTTTTGGCATTGCAACAGTTCTTGGGGTAGGAACTTATTTGATTAATTCGGGTAAAATGACTGCAGGAAGTTTCGCATCGTTTGTAACTTCACTTTTGCTTTTATACAAACCCGTAAAAACTCTTGGAAACACATTAACGGGAATTCAGAATATATTTGTAGCTATGGGCAGGGTATTTGAATTGTTTGATTTAAAACCTGAAATTACGGATTGCAAAAATCCGGTTATATTAAAAGGTTTAAATGATAAAATTGAGTTTAAAAATGTTAATTTTGAATATATTCCAAATCATCCCGTATTAAAAAACTTAAATTTGACAATTACAAAAAACGAAACACTTGCAATTGTCGGAAATTCAGGCGGCGGAAAATCAACTATTGTAAACCTAATTCCAAGGTTTTATGATATAAAATCAGGTTCAATTACCATTGACAACGTAGATATAAGAGATTTTTCACTTTCGTCCTTAAGACACAATATTTCAATGGTATTTCAAGATAACTTCTTATATTCGGGCTCAATAAGAGAAAATATTATGATGGGAAAACCCGATGCAACAAACGAGGAGCTGCAAAAGGCAATTGAATCGGCTCATCTTCAAGAAATGATTGCAGAATTACCACAAGGTTTGGAAACTATGCTCGGTGAGCGTGGTTTGACTTTATCGGGCGGTCAAAGACAAAGAGTTGCAATTGCAAGGGCAATGTTAAGAAACGCTCCAATTGTAATACTTGACGAGGCAACTTCAGCGCTGGACAACGAATCTGAGGCTATTGTTCAAAAAGCAATGGATAACCTAATGAAAAACAGAACCGTGTTTATTATTGCTCACAGACTTTCAACAATTAAAAACGCAGATAGAATTGCTTTTATTAACGAAGGCGAACTTGTCGAACTTGGAACTCATAATGAATTAATGAATCTTCAAGACGGTCAGTACAAGGCTCTTTATGAAATGCAGTTTAAAAAACAGGAAATAAAAGTTTAAGGACAAAAAACATCGAATTATGAATTTTTAATTTTAGAATAACTGACTCTTTTTAAAAATTTTTGCCGTGTGAACTGTGTTTTGTTTGCATTTTTAAAAATGTTTTGAGGTAATATTTTTTATAAGTTTTTTGTTTTTGTAAATCTCTAAAATTCTAATTTGATTATAATAGGGTAAATAGAAACAACGCCTTTTTCTTTCTTAGCGGAGGTTTTGACAACTTCAATTGAAAAATTGTTAAACCGATTGATAAAAAAGAAAGGATAATATATGACAACAGTTGAACCTATTAGGAATATTGACGATATTAAAAAATTTGAAAATTATTTTTCAAAACTAGACGCAAGATACTTATTAATGTTCACCATTGGTACAAATTGCGGACTAAGAATTTCCGATATTGTTGCATTAAATGTCGGTGATGTTAAGGGAAAAACCCATATTAATATTACTGAAAAAAAGACAAACAAATCGAAAAAATTTTTAATTAACGCTAAGTTAAAGCCTATGATTGCGGAGTTTACCAAGGAAAGAAAAGCGGACGAACCATTGTTTATTACAATATTCAAGAATAGAATGGATAGATTCGGCGCATATTATATTCTAAAAACTGCCGCTAAAAACATAGGCTGGCACGGTCAAATCGGCACGCATACATTAAGAAAAACCTTCGGATATCATCATTACAAAAAATTTAAAGACGTTGCAATGCTGCAAAAGATTTTTAATCACTCAAGTCCTGTTATAACTTTAAGATACA
>CANAIK010000092.1 GCA_947361225.1 uncultured bacterium | reverse complement strand
TATACAGTTTTGGAGGGAAGATCAACCTTCCTTTCCTCAAGGACCCTGATAGGATATATGTTATTCTTAAGCACAAAATTGAAAGAAGGAAAAAGCACACAGGGTTAGAGGGCTAATTTTTTTAGGGCATTCTATATTTTTCCTGGTTTATCTTGCCAATCTTCCCCACCAGCGCACTTCACCGATAATATTGCAATCAAAATCTTTCTCAATATAGAACGAATCATATTCTTTGTTGTCTGAAATTACTTTAATTTTCCCGGGCGGTATTATTTGCAGTCTTTTTGTCTGCAGCTGTTTATTAATTTCAATACAATAAATTTTCCCGTCATAAATTTGTTTTTTGCTCGTATCAACCAACAAACTATCCCCGTCTTCAATGGTCGGGCGCATACTATCCCCTTGAGCGAGAACCATTTGTGCGTGTTGTTGATTTACTCCTATATCTGCCGCTAATTCTTTGCTAATTTTATAACTTGCACTGTTATTATCAACAATTACCCCTGTTGCAATGCTTGAAAACTCGCCTTTAACAGGAATTGTTATAAAATCATTATCTTTTTGTGTTTGTTTTGTATTAATTATGTCGATATTTAAATTATAATGCGCAAGAATATAATTCTCTATTTGTTGGATTTCTGATATTTTTAATTCAGATCCTCTTTTTATTTTAGAGTTTATATCGCTTCGTGTTTTACCAAGGGCTTTTCCAAGTTCTGTTTGGGTGAATTTAGTATTTGTCAAGATTTGTAAACGGGACAAAACTTCGGTAATATTCACTTTTTAAAGACTCCTTTTTTATTTTTGTATTAATATTGTATTGGTTTATTTGACAAAATAAATACAATATGTCATAATACAATTGTTAAAGTATGAAATTTGTTCAAAGTGCTTTAATTAAAACTAAAAATTCTAAATAATATCAAAATAGAAAATATAAGAATAATTCTAGTTTCTAAATTAAGTTAAAAGAGAACTAACTCCTCTTTTAATCTATATTTTCTCATGAAATTTAAATTTTCACAACCGTGTCAATGTTTAGTTTAATTTTTAGTTTAAACAATATCAAAACTAATTCAATAAAACACAAAAATTATAAGGAAATTTTTTATGAAAAAAAAAGCTTTCTCTTTGATTGAGCTACTTATAAGCTTAATCACAATTTCAGTAATCCTAGCAAGTCTTGCTCCTGTCATCACCCATAAAATGAAACACGGTGGCATATCAATAGGAACAAAAAAATTATCTATGAAATGCCCTGCAACAGTTGGATCTGATTGCACACTTTGTCTTGGAAACCAGTGTATCGCTTGTCCAATATCTTGCGGGAACCAGTTTAAAAACACCCTAACCTGCAAGTGTGAAACCTGCACTCAAGCAAACTGTGTTAACTGTTCAAGCGGCGCTAATCAATGCGATAGATGTAAGTCAGGTTATCAAAAAAGCGGTAATGGATGTAGCGCTTGTGGAGCAGGATATTATTCCAATGAAGGCGGAACCTGTCAAAAGTGTCCCAAAGGATCAAAAGCAAATGCAAACTCCGCTGCAACAGGATGCACAACTTGTGATGGGAATAAAGAATATCAAGATAGTGAAGGTCAAACAAGTTGTAAAACTTGTAGTGGATTTGTACATAATAACTATAGATCTTGTACAAGTTGTAGTGCTGGAACTTATTGGAGTGCATCTTCATCAACTTGTCAAAGTTGTGGCGCAGGAACTTATTCTAATAGTGCTAATGCAATAAGTTGTTCCAGCTGTGGAGCAGGAACTTATCAACCTTCAAGCGGACAAACGAGTTGTTTATCCTGCAATGGATCTAATCAATATCAAGATACTGCAGGACAAACAAGTTGTAAAACCTGTGGAGCAAATAGTGTTCCTAATTTAAGTCACACAAGTTGTACTTCAACTTGTCAATCTAAATCAAGTTGTAGTTCCACTCAATACTTTGACGGATGTTATTGTCAAGGATGCTCCGGAGGACAAGTTCCCAATGCCGATAAAAACGGTTGTACAAATCCCGCTCCAACGAGCTGTCCCGAGGGACAGTATCTTGCAAATAATACTTGCAACAATTGCCCCGAAGGTTGCACAAAGTGTGAAAGCGCAACAAGTTGTACTGAATGCACAAACTCCACAGGGGATGATCCCGAGTATTTGTTGGATGAAGGGAAATGCAAGAAGTACAAAAAACCTAATTCACAGGAGATTTGTAATAAACTAACAAACACAACCACAATTTATATCCCAGATGATTACACAAATCCAACCGCCGGTGGTTATTGTATGTCTAAAAGGAATGCCGGAGACGATATTAATGGTCCTAAAATAGAACACACGGGAGTTATTGAATTGCATAAAGCTAATGGACCTACTTATTGTTCTGACCCTATGAGTGTAAAATGTTGTTTCTATGGATATTCCGGAAGAAGTGATAAAACACAAGGAACAACAGCTAAACCAAATACGGATAGTGCAAGATATTGTTCAGATAAACCTGCAAATATAGATAGATTGAGCAGTGTAAATGCATTTGATTATGAAGGTTGTAAAAGAACTGTTTGTAATTGGTGGGCAGCGGATTATATTTGTAGAAACGTTACAATGGATAAAAAATTGCTTTGGAATTTGCCGAGTGTAACTCAGCTAGAATCTTTAACAAGTGCAATCGAAGCAGGACCTAAAAGTAAAACTGATACAAATGCTAAAATTGCTATTCAAAATTGGAGCGGGTCTTCTGGTTTGCAATTGTGTGCTTGGGGCGTTGCTGCAAATACCCAAGGTGCGCCTCGTTGTGATCATAGCTCACGTTGTTCTCTTAGTTCTTGCACTCCTTCTCAAGGTTGGGGAATGGGTGGAAGCATGTTTGCTGTCAATGGTCTTTCTGGTTACACTGATAAATCTGGTTATCAATCTGTTCGTTGTGTTATGCATAAATATATAGAAGAATAAAAGTTTTACATTATTTGTGTTTTGGTATTTTGGAGGATAAGGGTTTGTAAGCCTTAATCCTCTTTTTTTATCAATCCCCTAGGGTTTGCATTTGCAGTGTTGATCCGTTTTTCCAAAAATTAGTCTAAAACCCCCGAATCTGTTTTTCATTGTGCAATTAACGCTGTTTGTTATCCCTTCGACATTCTCCGTTATTCCTTCTACGTTCTCCATAGTTTCTGATAAATTTCTCGTAGCGCAATCTATGTTTTTCGTAATATTTTTCATATTCTTGGAAGTTTCCTCGATATTCTTAAGTGTTCTATCAAGGGTTTTTTGATCAACAGTACTGCTAATATTAACAGATGTTCGACTTAAATGACTCGTTGCTTGGGATAGGTTTTTTGTTGAAATTGATATGTAGTTTTCGTTATTTTTAAAGGTTTTTCGAACATCTTTTAACAATCCCTCCAATTCTTTCATTGTGTTGTTTGTGTTAACCGTAATTTCCCCAATTGTTGCTATAATTAGCTCAAACGACCCGTTTTCAGCCTCTTTTTCAAGGATTGAACTTAACGACATACTTGTTTTTCCTTTAATTATACTCCCGTCTTTCAATTTTTTAGAGGACGGATTCTCGGGCAACTCCAGTTCAGCATAAGGGATATTTTTCTTATAATTTTTTATTTGAATATGAACGTTCTCAGGAAAATCGAGTTTTTCAATAAATAATGTAATATCCATTAAAGTTGAGCTAAAATCGTTTTTAGGAGCGATTTTTGTAACTTTTCCAATTCTAAAACCTTTAAAATAAACGGGCATTCTTGTTGAGAATGGCGCTAATTCGCTAAATTCGGCTTGAATATGAGTGTATTTAGCACTTTTTATATATTTAACCAAAAAAACCAATCCTACAAGAATTAATACCAACAACACAAAAGAAAGAATTTGAGCAATAAACATTTTCATATTATAAATTGTTCAATAATTTTTGCGATATTACCATTAACTTAATGTTTATTGTTTTGTTGTATAATATTTTAATATTTACAACAGCTTTAATTAAAGGAGCGAAAATAATGCATTATGTATCACATTATAATTCGACAATAGGAAGA
>CANAIK010000091.1 GCA_947361225.1 uncultured bacterium | reverse complement strand
TTCACCGGAACGCAAAGAAAAGAAAAACAGAACCAAAAAGAAAAGAAACGGGGGGGCTTGGATTGTTTCAGTATACTTGTATCGCACTAAGTAAAGAAACCTTGCTCCGCTTAACTCGCACTACGTGCTCAAACAGACCCTGCGCAAGGTTTCTTTACAAAGTGCGTAAATAAAAGGAGTAATGGTTTCTTATGGGGAGCACTCCAGTTTCTTGTCACGTTGAACTTATTTGACTTTTTGAAAATGCAACTCTAGAGTTGTTTTGGTGTGATTTGCACTGCACAAGTTACATAAAATCCCCCCTTAATAGCAAAATTTTAAGGTGGGATAAACCCACCTTAAAAAGATTTAATGATTTTTGGAATACAACTTATCCAATTACAGGAGCAACAAAAACCCTTGTACTCAATTCTTTATCAAGGGCAAAAAGTGCACTTTTATCATCCCCAATCATTTCAAGTTGAGCAAGAACCCCACCAACATTAGATTCTTCCTCAACTTGTTCTTTAATATACCAATTAATAAAAAGCATAGCCGCTCTATCGTTTGTATCCTGCGCAACTTGAGCTAAATCATTAATTTTAGATGTTACAAATTGTTCGTGGGCTAAAATCGCCTTAAAAGCATCTAATGGGCTTTTCCAGCTTGATTCCGGTTTATCGATTGCGCTTAACACAACTTTTTCCCCACGTTCAACAACATAGTTAAACATTCCCATAGCGTGGGCGTGTTCTTCTTGGATTTGAACGTCCATCCAAGTTGCAAAACCCTGTAAATTTAAATCCAAAAAATATGCTTTAATGGATAAATAAAGATATTCAGAATACAATTCTTTGTTAATTTGATCCAAAAAAGCAGATGTCATTTTTTCGTTCATCATAATTGTAACTCCTTTCTTCTAAATTAATTTATCACATAAAAAAAATTTATGTTAGAATAATTTTATGAAAGAAAAATTTTATAAACGGACAAAAGTAGTGGTAACAATTGGTCCTTCTGTGGATAACGAAGGAAAAATTGAAGAATTAATTAAAGCGGGAGCCAATGTTTTTAGGCTCAACACCTCGCACGGGGATAAAGCTTATCATCAAGAAAAATTCGATTTAATTCGAGCTGTTACAAAAAAACTTGGTGTATATTGCGCTATAATGGTTGATTTGCAAGGACCGAAAATAAGAGTTGGAAATATTAGTCAAAATATCGACCTTAAAAAAGGCGATAAGGCGATTTTTGCGCATAATTCAACTGAAAGTGGTGTTATTCCCGTTGATTATCAAGGAATTGCCAATGACGTTAGCGAGAACTCCAGAATTCTTTTGGACGATGGGAAAATTCAAGTCGTTGTTGATAAAGTTGAGGACGGGAAAGTTTATACAACCGTTGTTAACGGTGGAATCCTAAAACCAAGAAAGGGTTTGAATATCCCGGGAACCACAAACAGTCTTGCTGCGATTACAGATAAGGATATTGAGTTTATAAAATTTGCAATCGACAATAAAGCTGATTATATCGCTCTATCTTTTGTAAGACAAAAAGAAGACGTGCTTTTAGCGAAAAAATACATTAATGACTTCGGATCCGATATTCCTGTAATATCAAAACTTGAAAAACCTCAGGCTATCGACAATTTATCCGAAATTGTTTCCGTAACGGATTGCATTATGGTTGCAAGAGGCGATTTAGGGATTGAATTATCGAGCGTTGAGGTTCCTATTTGTCAGAAAAAAATAATTAAAGAATGCATTAAGCAAAAACGTCCTGTTATTGTTGCAACTCAAATGCTTGAGTCAATGATAGAAGAACCAATCCCAACAAGGGCAGAATCCTCTGACGTTGCAAACGCAATTATAGACGGAGCTGACGCTATTATGTTGAGCGGTGAAACTTCTGTTGGATTGCACCCTATTGAGGCGGTTCAAACCATGGCAAATATTGCAAGAAGTGTTGAGAATAGCGATTTTTATCATTTTGACAAGGAATTTGAAATCCAGGAAGATTTAGCCTTAACTCGTCAGGCAATTGCTTATGGCGCCGATAAAATGTTGAAATTTGTTAACGCACAGGCGATTTTAAGCTTTTCTCATTATGGTTGTTCGACAAAATTAATGTCTAAATTAAAACCAAGTGTTCCTATAATTCTAATTTCGGATTGCGAAAAAACTTGTCAAAAAATGAGTCTTTATTGGGGTGTTTTTTCCTATTTGAAAAAATGGGATGAAGTCTTGGGGGCTGATTTATTGGTTAGTATCGACAATTTTTTAATTAATGAAATAGGATTAAAAAATGGCGATTATGTAATTATTACAGGGTCTGCGCCTAAATTAATTTCAGGCAGAACCAACTTTGTAAGGGTTCATAGAATCGGAACTTAAGCTTTTTTTCTTATTGAACAAATAAAAGCGGAAACTATAAAAACAAGTCCGATTAAACCTGTTATAATTTCACTTATCTCTTTGAAAGCTGAAATTAACATTATAAAACCAAGAGCTCCAATTGCGTAGTGGGCTCCGTGCTCCAAGTAGACATATTCTTGCAGGGTTTTTTTCTCAACTAGCATTATGGTTAAGGATCTAACAAACATTGCTCCTATTGAAAGTCCGATTGTTATAATAAGAATATCTTTGCTAAGTGCAAATGCTCCTAAAACCCCGTCAAGAGAAAAAGATGCGTCGATTAGTTCCAGATATAAAAAATTAATAAAACAAGAATTAGTTAAGTGAAAATGTTTTGTGCAGGAGCTTGAATCATTGTTGTTATTGTGTTCTAGGGCATTTGAGATTCCTTCAATGAGTAAATAAACTATTATCCCCCAAAGTCCTGCAATTAATACTTCAAGTTTGTTTTCTGTAATGAAATTTTGTTGGAAATACAACAAAAGTAAAGTAATTACAACATTTAAACCTTTAATTTTCCCCAAAAAGGCTAATTTTTTTTCAAGAAAACCAATCCAATGAATTTCTTTTTTTTCATTAAAGAAATAATTCAAGAACAACATTATTAAAAACGATCCTCCGAAAGTAATTATGGGAGGATGAGAAATATGGAGATAATGAGTGTATTTATCGGCATCTTTAAGCGCCATTAGGGCAACGTCGAATAAATTGAGCCCTGAAAAAATTGCAACAACTAAAATCGGGAACAAAAAACGCATTCCAAAAACCGCAATCAAAATCCCCCAGGTTAAAAACCTCTGCTGCCATAAATGGCTCATTTTTTCAAGTTTTGAAGCGTTAACAACGGCATTATCAAAAGAAAGACTAATTTCTAATATGCTCAATATTAAAACTGCAAATAATGCCTTAAATTCACTCCCGGGGTGGGTTTGATGGGACCAAAAAAACGCAAACAATAACCCTAGGATAGTAAAAATCGCACTTCCTGTAAAATATCTCATTTTTTATTCCTTGTATTCTACATAGTTTTTAGTTTCCGAAAAAGAATTGTTAGAATCATTAATGCAATGATCGTATTTTTTAACAGTTGATTTTTTCTTCTTTTTAACGGATAAACTATAACAATTTCCTTCATTGTTGGTCGAATAATCAACATATAAATTTTTATCAAGTTTAATATCGCTAAGTTTTTTAGGATAAACATTGTTTATCTTTCTATAACCTTCAATGTAGTTAATAATTGGTTGAATATCCTTTTTTTTGTTGGGTTCGAATATTGAATCCAACAATCCGTTAGTCCATAAAAAAACCAGCGTAATTATTAATGTATTAATAACGCAAAGTGTTAGAACTCCAATTACAATCCATTTAATTAAATTAATAAATCTTTCGTTCATTTTTTTCTTTCTACATTTCAACTACGGGTTTCATTTTATTCTTAAATTTGGTTGTAGCACCAAAAAACAATAAATCGACACTTCCAACAGGACCGTTACGTTGTTTTGCGATAATTATCGAAGCTTTATTTTTAAGCTCGGGGTTTTCTTTATCGTAATATTCTTCCCTGTGAACAAACATTACAACATCGGCGTCTTGTTCGATTGCGCCTGATTCTCTCAAATCTGAAAGCATAGGGCGCTTGTCGGTTCTGTCTTCAACTTTTCTTGAAAGCTGAGAAAGCGCAATAATCGGGACATTAAGCTCACGGGCTAAGGATTTTAACCCTCTTGAGATTCCTGAAATTGCCTGGTTTC
>CANAIK010000090.1 GCA_947361225.1 uncultured bacterium | reverse complement strand
TAACAAGACAAATGAGGGCAAATTTGCTTGATGTCCTGGATTCTGAATACGTCAAATTCGCTTATGCTAAGGGTTTATCAAAATCGAAAGTTATAGTTAAACACGCACTTAGAAACGCAATTAACCCTATTATTACTTTATTGGGATTTGAATTTGCAGGGTTATTATCAGGAGCCGCTTTAACCGAGTATGTTTTTCAATATCCGGGGTTAGGGAAATTAATTCTTGAAGCTGTAATGACATCTGATATAAATTTAGTCATGGCAAGTCTTATGATTGGAACAATAATGCTAATTTGCGGTAATTTATTATCCGATATTCTCCTAAAATTGACCGATCCTCGAGTGAGGGTGTAGTTTTATGAATTTAGATTTTTTTAAAAAACTTAAAAAAGATAAAATTCCCTACATTGCTTTTATTGTTCTTATAATTCTATATTGTTGTATTATTTTTGCGGATTTTTTTGCGATTAATCCTCCCAATTATGCAAATAGAAAACTTGCTTATCAACCGCCAAGCAATATTTACATAATCGATAAAAACAATAAAATTACCTGGCCTTACACTTATAATTACACAAAAACCTTTAACAAAGACACTTTATCAATCGAATATAAGCAGGATAGAAGTAAAAAGTATAGAATTAAATTTTTATCCCGAGGTTATGAATACAAATTTTTAGGAATTATTAAATGCAATATCCATTTAATATCTAAACCCAAAGAATGCAATTTATTTTTACTTGGAGCCGATATTAACGGACACGATGTCTATTCAAGACTGTTTTTCGGAGGACAAATTTCTCTAACAATCGGTTTTTTGGCTCTTTTAATTTCATTCCCGATTGGAGCGATTTATGGAGGGATTTCAGGTTATTTAGGTGGAAAAATCGACAAAACTCTTATGCGTTTAGCTGAGGCAATTATGTCGATTCCAAGTTTTTATTTGCTTATAATTCTAGCGTCAATCCTGCCTTCGAATATGACATCCAAACAGCGATTTGCTCTAATTACGGTAATTCTAGCCTCAATTGGCTGGGCGGGATTTTCAAGAGTAATAAGAGGCATGGTTTTATCAATCAAAAACCAAGAATACATTAAAGCGATTGAAACAATAGGAGCAAAAAGAAGAAGAATAATCCTAAGACACATCCTTCCTCAAACCTCCAGCTATATTATAATTGCAATAACATTATCGGTTCCTTCTTATATCTTGGCTGAATCGGGATTAAGCTTTTTAGGTCTTGGAATCCAGCTTCCTGACGCAAGCTGGGGGAATATGTTAAAAGAGGCGCAGGAGTTTGCAAATATTATTTATCGACCCTGGTTATTAACTCCCGGTTTTTTAATTTTTATTGCAGTTTTGTCATTTAACGTTCTAGGGGATAAGATAAGAGATATACTGGATCCAAAAATGCTCAAGTAAAGAAAATAAAAGGAAAAAAATGGAAGTAGTGGAAATAAACGACAATTTAATAATTTTGGTAAGAATAATACTGGCGGTTCTTCTTGCTTTTATCCCGGGGATTGAAAGGGAGCTTACGGGCAAATTTGCGGGACTTCGAACCCATATTCTGGTGAGTCTCGGGGCTTGCGTTTTTACATTATTATCAATTTATGGTTTTCAAATGAAAATAGGTCAAGAAGTTTTGGTTCAAAATGACCCTGCAAGAATCGCCGCTCAAGTAATTACGGGGATTGGTTTTATCGGAGCCGGAACCGTAATGCGCCACGGGAGCAATGTTTTTGGAATTACAACCGCAGCAACTCTTTGGATGTGCGCTGCAATCGGGATGTCGTGCGGCTGTGGGGAATATATTACAGCGATAATTGCTTCAGTTGCAACTTTGTTGGTATTAATTTCCATTCGAAGTTTAGAAAAAAACTTTTTATCGAAAAGAAAAATTTTTTATACAGTCTATGAAATCAATTTATCGGTCTCAATTGACGAATGCGACAATATTCAGGCGATTTTTGAAAACAATTTTCATAAAATTTTCAAATTTAACAAAAAATTATTAAACCACGATGATTTGCGCTTTAGCGCCGTTATTTCAACAAAAAAATCAATAAAAGATTTAAATGAAATTTTTAAACAAATAAAAAACCTGGAATCTATTGAAATTAGAGAAAATTATGACTAACATAAAAAAATATTTAATAACAATATTAACAACCCTGGTTGCGCTTTTTTCTTTTTGTTTATGCATTCAACTTGAGTTAATGTTTCGAATTGATAAAAAAATTTCCAAAGAAGATTTAGCTGTTGAGAACTTGGCAAAATTTGCATCCATTGAAGAACTTGAAAAAAAACTTATGGAGGATCCGACCAATTATCTTATCAGTATTCGATTAGCGCAAATTTATGAATCTTTAAACGATTTTAAAAAAGCAAATGAATTCTACAACAACGCCCTTCGAATTTCCTTGAGATCCAATCTTTCTCTTTATTATTATTCTTTATTTTGTGCAAAATATGACTTAACGGCGCTTTCCTCGTCTTTAGCCGAGGAGCTTAGCGGAAATAATAAAAAAAATATAAAATATAGAGCGAAAATTTATTGCGCTATCGGGGATAGTTTTACAAGACAAAAACAATTCGAGGCGTCTAATAAGGCTTATAAAATTGCTTATAAATACGCAAAATCACTAAACGATTTAAGCTTGCAACAAGAAATTAAAGAAAAATACGTTGATTCTTATTTAAAATTGGCTGATGAGAATATCGAGAATAAAGATATTGTCCACGCAATTGCTAATTTAAAAAATGCTCTTAGAATTAAAGAATCGCCTTATGCTAAATATCGATTGGGTCTAATTTATTCGGATATTAACAAACAAAAGGCGGAAAAATTTATCTTCGAGGCATTTAAAGAGAATCCTTTTATTGTAAATCCCTATATTTATAATTCAATCCTTGAAAATCTTATAAATAAAGCTCAAGACGAGGAAAACTACAATTCCCACAAGTATTATTCTATGAAATTAAAAAGATACAAAAAAATACTAAGCAAAATTTATGTTTTTAAAGACGATATTCTAATCGGCAACTCCAAATTGGTTCATAGCAAAAAATTCTTATCCAAAGAGGATAAACATTATCTTAATTTTGATATTAAAAATAATTCCAAAGAAAAAATCGAACAACTTTATTTGGAAGTGGAAATTTTTGTTAATAAAAGAAAATTTATACTTAACAAGAAAATTTTTACCCACGCTCATTGTCTTAAGGTTAATGAAACTATTGAGAATGTTAAAATTTTATTACCTGACGATGCTGATTTTCATAATATCGCTGAAAATAGTGCTACGATTAAATATTGGGCGAAAAAAAGCGTTAAGGGACCCTGGGTATTGATAAAAATTGATACACTAAATTTTTAAACACTGTACTTAATTTTTTGCTTGTGATATTTTATTAATGTAGGTTGTAACCTAAAAAATTAATTGGAGATAAAATTTGAGAGTACACGAACTGGCAAAAGAGCTTAATATAACATCTAAAGAACTGATAGAAAAAGCAAATGCGACATTGGGATTATCGTTAAAATCGCATAGTTCTACTGTTGTTGACAGCAATATTGATAAAATTAGACAATTATACAAAAAAGACGATAAAAATACTGTTAAACCAAAGGTTTTTATTGTTAAAAAACAAAAAGCAACAGAACCTGAACCCGAAGTAAAAAAAGAAGAACCAAAGCCCCAAATGAAAACGGTTTCAAGGTTAGAAATCGTTAGAAGTGCTAAAACTCCTCTTGTAAAACCAAAAAAAGAGGAACCGGCAAAAAAACCTGTTGCAGTTGAACCTCCAAAAGAAAAAGCTGTTGAAGTTAAGGTTGAAAAACCAAAAATTGAGAATTCAACCGACAAACTTGCATCTTTACCTTCAATGACAAGGAAAAATTTTTCAAAACCATTGGAAACTCAAAACGAACCTCTAAAAAAACAAGATAAAAAACAAAAAGAAAAAGAACAAAAACCCCAAAAACCAACTCCAATTAAAAGACACATTATCCCGCAGGATATTTATACAAATCAAAACAGACCGGGTAAAAAGAATAAAAAAGACAAAAATTTTAACAACAAACAAGAAGAACAAGAAAGAATCAGTCTTGAGAAAGCGGTTCAGAATAAGCACAAAAAACACACACAAGAAACTGCTGCTCAAGAAGTTGTAACTTCTGTTGTAATTGATAGACCAATGACAGTAGGTGAATTGAGCGATAAAATTAAAAAAACACCTGCTGAAATAATCAAGTTTTTAATGCTTGAAGGTATTATGGTAACTGTTAACACTCCGATTGACACTGAGACCTCTAAAAAAGTTGCGCATAACTTCGAACTTGAAGTCTTAGAAGAAGATATCGAAGCTTTTATTGCTCAAGAGGAAGAAAAAGAAGAAGTTAATAAGTATTTATTGAACGCTAAAGAAGAAGATATTATTAAACGTGCTCCTGTAGT
>CANAIK010000089.1 GCA_947361225.1 uncultured bacterium | reverse complement strand
AGTAACCACGCAAACAGAACTGAATGGCACAGCAGCCCTTGGCGTACAGAATATGTCATTTATAAAAAATAATATTTCTTTTGGTTCAATGAAGAAAAATCAGTTTAGCGGAATTGACTTGGCTGTTATAGAAAAGTTCAACATCCCTATTGAAAAGTTTGATACGAATGATGATTTTCAAAAATGGTGTCAGAATAAAATTAAGACAGAGATTTTGAATGTAGATTTTATAGGTAAAAGAGAAGAAATTAATGTCCAAAGAAAAAATATGCTGCAAGAATGGTATAATTATGTCTTAAAAGAAAATGAAGCATACAGCAGTGCAGCTGCTCTTTTAATATTGAAATCGATTACAAAGGATCTTAAATCTAATAATGATACAATTCCGCCTGTACTAAACAAAGGAGTTTTGGCGGATTGTATAAGTGAAATTGATAAAAATATTAAGGCTGATAAAAAATATAAGTTTAATTTTAATAAAATGTATGAAACAAAACTGCTAAACTTATATTTTGAAGATACAGAAATTAAAGACGGCGGCACAGGCTGGGTTATCATACCTTCAAAAAGTCACGATAGTGAAAATTTTGATGATAATGTAAACAAGCTTAAAGTTTTTTCTCATAAAAACTGGTGTACAAAATCCCTTAATGCTGAACCTTATCTTTCAAAAGGGGATTTTCATATATATCTTGAAGATGGAAAACCCAAGATTGGTGTGAGGCTTGAACGTGACAAGGTTGTTGAAATTGAAGGCGAGTTGAATAATCAAAAAATTCCTGTTCTATATCTTGATGAAGTTAAAAGTCACATTGAAGAAAATAATCTGCAATTAGGTCCAAAGCCAATTGTAGAAATAAGAGAAGCAGATAAAATAAAAGATAAAATTATAAAAATTAAAAAAGATTTAAAAACAGCAATAGAAACCAATGACGCAAAAGCCATTTTTGAATATTTTGGTATTAAAGTTAAAGAACAAGAAAACGGGCTTTTGTCAATTGGAAGTTACGCACAACCTGATAAAGACTTTGGATTTTTTGAATTAGGAATAAATGAAAATAAACTCCTTAAAAAAGTTGAAAGAATAGAAAGCGAACTGTTTATTTGCGATGGATGGTCAGGCTGTGCCAATTTTAAAGGTTCCGGTGCTACAAATTTGGGTAGTATAAAATACATAAACGGACTTGCTTTATTTGAGGATTCCCAAATTAATGATTTGGGCAACTTGGAAGCTATTGGTGGTGATGCTTGTTTTAATAATTCTAAAATTACTGATTTAAAAAATTTGAAATATATTGGTGGTGATGCTTATTTTAATAACTCCGAGGTTGTTAATTTGGGTAATTTAAAAGAAGTAGAAGGTGATGTAAGAATAAATAATTCTAAATTCACAACCGATGATTTTAAGAATGTAAGATATCATAAATTACTTTCAAAATTTGATTTGAAAACAATTACTTGGGTTTGTTAATTTTTTTTATAGAACAACTTCCCGTCTTTATCTATGCTGTTTTTTATGCCTTCTTGTTCAAGATTCTTGTAATCTATGCAATCGAATTTGTATGGAGTTGGAAGATCGTCAAGTTCAAATGCTATTGTGGATATGGATAATTTATTTGATTTCCAAATGGCAAAATCTATGTCAGAACCTGTTCTATAGTTGCCTTTTGCACGAGAACCAAAAATCATAACTTTTTCTATTTCGGGTTTTGATTTAAAATAGTTTAATAATTCACTTGTCGTTCTATCGGGTAAACCAAAGTCATTGTTCAATATTCTGCTCCAAAAATTCTTTAAAATTTTTTAATTCTTTAAAGTATTTATCTGAAATATCTTCAACCATTGCACTTACTTTTTCCATTTTGTATTCGTGCGATATAGAATTTCTTGTTTCAAGCATTTTAATCCACAATTCTCCGTCTTTAATTGTTTCATTCGCAAATGCTTCTTTTATTACATCTTTTGGGTAAAATGCTTTGATTCCTTTTTGTAATATATAGTCCTTTAAGACTTTTCAACTAAGTTCAAAAGTGAGCTCAAAAGCTTGCACTAATGACATATGGAACAAAATATCTTTTGTATTTTGTTTGTATTTTTCAACAGCTATTTCATAAATTGAATATGCTCTGTTAAAATTCTCAATTCTTTCGCTTAATCTTGACATCTTGTTCCTTTTTTAAAAAAAGCCTCGATTTCGAGGCTTGAATTGATAAATGGGGCGGATAGTGGGACTCGAACCCACGCATATCGGAACCACAATCCGAGGTCTTAACCACTTGACGATATCCGCCATAAAATTTTTATTATCGGCTGATTTTGATTAAAATTGCATATGCTTACAACCAGCGCCAAAATATTATAAACCAAACATATTAAAAAGTCAAGAAAAACGGCTAAAATTTGGAAGACCTTCCAAATTTTGCCCAAAAAACGAGCTTTTTTTAAAAAAGTATGCTATTCTATAAAAGTAAATTTTCGGACAATTCAAATTTGTATCATCCCTATTATTTTTTATTGGATTGAGAAACGAGGCTGACGAAAACAAAGGAGGAGTTACTGTGCGCCATTGCAACAGTGTGTTTCAAAGTGAAGACATTTGGTTTTTGCTTGATAAGGACGATTGCGTTAATAGAAAACTCTATATTGCAAGCTGTCCTATTTGCAATAAACAAATTGCTCTTTATTCTTATTGCGATTCTAATTTAGAGAATTATTTCGAAAAGTATTATTATTCCAACGGGGCAAGAAAAATTAAAGAACGATTAAAAAAAGAAGTCACCTCAACACTTCAAGGTTTTAGAACAAAATACAGAGCCCCTTATGGATTTAGGTATGGAATTAACAAAGAAATTAAAAAAGGAGGGAAGATTGTTGGACTTAAACAATACGCTTGCGATTTTTGGGGTAATAAGATTTTAGTTAAGAAGGTTTTAAATGAAGAATAAAATAGTTTCTTATAAAACAAAAAAAATTAGCAAAAACGATACAAACTACAATCAACAACAAGCTTTAATCGAATTTGAGGAGCTTAAAAAAATTGCACTCAATTGTTTTGACAAAAACGGAAACCCTAATATCGTTGCGGCTTTGAGGGCGGCTGAGAATAAGGCTCGAATTGCGGGTTTATATTCTCAAAATAACCTTGAAATCGGGACGGTGGTTAAAATGGGCGAGATTACAATTGATGGCAAGCAGCTAAAACTAAGAACAGGAGAAGATTTTATTGAATAAGAGCAAAATTTTTATTTTGCCTGAAATTTTAAATATTCCCCCTAAACTTTATCCGTTTATCTTTAAATTTAACAACTACAGCTATTTTCTACTCGAAGGCGGTCGAGCATCCGGCAAAACGCAGAGCGTTGCAAGATTTTTATTATATATTATGGAGAATCGTCGAGTTAGAATTTGTTGCGGTAGAGAAATTCAGAATTCAATAGACGAATCAGTTAAAACTGTTTTTCTAGATTTAATTGATAACTATAAATTGGTTTATGATATCAAAAAAGACAGCCTGATTCACAAAACCACAGGATCAAAGATATTTTTTAAAGGCTTTCGAGAGCAAGGAAAGGTAAATATCAAAGGGCTTGAAGGTGTCGATATATTGTGGATTGACGAAGCCCAATCAATTACAAAACCGACTCTTGATATTATCGTTCCTACAATAAGAAAGAAAAATTCGGTAATTATTTTTACAATGAACAGATACACACGTTTTGATTCTGTGTATAATTTTTGCGCTAAAAGAGACGATTGTCTTCATATTAATATTTGCTATTTTGATAATCCTTATGTGGATGAAAAAATTATAAAAGAAGCACAAGTCTCAAAGAGTGCGAATTTAAACGATTACAATCATATTTGGTTAGGATATCCCTTGTCTAATAATAATGAATACTTAATATCATCTGAAATTTTAGATAGAGCGCTTAATTTGAGCCTTGTTGAAGATAAATACTATTGCGACAACTCGGTTATGAGTGTCGATTTATCGGCATCGGGTGCGGATTTGTGCGTTGCTAAACTTTTTGTTAAGGCAAATCAAAATATTTGGGTTGAAAAATCGACAACGAGCTGGTCTCAAGCAGATACTGATATTACAAAAGGAAAAATTGTAAGTCTTTATTCCGATTGGAATCCAAGACTTTTAATAATGGATGCTGACGGGCTTGGATATCCAATTTGGGTTAGTATTCAAAAAATAATCCAATCGACAATCGGTTTTAGGGGAGCAAAAAAACCTTTTTCAAAATATGCGCTAAATGCCAGAGCGGATGGGTATTTAGCCCTAAAAGACTACTTAGAAAAAGGGTATTTAAAATTGAACGACAAAAATACAATAAGACAGCTGGAATATATTAAAAAAATATACAAACCAAACGGTTTGGTTGCAATTCAAGATAAAAAAGAACTAAGAAAACTCCACAATGAAAGCCCGGATTACGCAGATTGCGCAATGATGGCACTTTATGGTATCAACTATTGTTTAAATTCTGTTGTTGTAAATTCCTATCAAGCTGAATCATTTGTGGATAGTGAATTTGAACCATTTGATTAAAAATTTATATTATATAAATAGAAAGGAAAACTTAATGGGCTTTTTTAATAGATCGCTTAAAAACAACAA
>CANAIK010000088.1 GCA_947361225.1 uncultured bacterium | reverse complement strand
GAACTGACTAGAAAATAAGTCGAGATTTATCGAGACGTAATTTTCTGTTCCTACTCGGTGTTTCGGCATCTAATGTTGGTAAGACCCTAATGGAAAACCGGACATTTTGGAGCAAAAATTTTATCACAAAAATAGCTAAATCAAGTTTAGGGTGACGGGTTAAGGAATGTCGGTTTTTATAAAATTACCCTAAAAACCGACATTCCTTAACCTATCTTATTTAAAGTCAAAACGCACTCCCAATGCGTTTTTGGAGTGGAATTTTAATGACAATTCTAAAGTATTGTTTTAATTTATTCTCGATACGCAACAACTTCAACTTCAACAAGAGCGTTTTTTGGAAGTTTTGCTTGAACACAAGAACGGGCGGGTTTGTGGGTAAAGAATTGCGCATAAATTTCATTAAAAACACTAAAATCCGCCATATCGGATAAATAACAATTGGTTTTAATAACGTCTTTAGAATCAAACCCAGCCTCGATTAGAACCGACTCAATGTTTTTTATAACCTGTTTTGTTTGTTGTTCAATATCGCCAACTAATTCATTGGTTTTAGGATTAATTCCAATTTGACCCGAGCAATATAAAAAATTGGAGGCTAAAATCGCCTGAGAATAAGGACCAACGGGTTCAGGAGCATTTTTTGTGTAGATTATTTTTTTCATAGTTTTATCCTTTTAATTAAACGGTTCTTTAGAAATTGCGTCAAAGAAATATAAATCCCTTGGATTAATTGAAAGATCAAGAACTTCTTTTGTTTCAAAATCAGCACGGATTGAGGCGCAGAAACTCGATTTTCCAAGTTTAAAATAAACATTTTTTGTAGCACCCAGGTTTTCTTCAAAGTCGATTTTCGCTTTGAATTTGATTAAATTAAAATGATACGACGCATCTTGAGAACAAACGATTTTCTCAGGTCGAACCCCGACCAAAAGCTTATCAACCTCGGGCAGTTTTTCTAAGACGGATTTTAAGCTTAATGAAATATTTCCGAAAATCAAAAATCCGTTGTTAATATTCGCTTCAATAATATTCATCGGATTCTCACCCATAAAAGACGCAACAAAAGTATTCGACGGATGATTGTAAATATTTTGAGGGGTGTCGATTTGTTGAATTTGCCCGTTGTTTAAAACCACGATTCTATCCCCCAGAGTGAGCGCTTCAGTTTGATCGTGGGTAACATAAATAAAAGTGGTTTTTAGTTTTTTGTGCAATTTTTTAATTTCCGCCCTCATTTCATTCCTTAATTTAGCATCCAAGTTCGATAAAGGCTCATCCATTAAAAAAACTCTCGGTTCTCGAACAATAGCACGGGCGAGTGCTACTCTTTGTCTTTGTCCGCCGGATAATTCTTTTGGTTTTGCTTTTAAGTAATCGTTGAGCTTAAGAATTTCACTTGCGCCCAAAACCCTTTTATTAATTTCCCCTTTAGGAACTTTTCTTACTTGCAAACTTAAAGACATATTTTCTTTAACATTCAAGTGGGGATAAAGTGCGTAGTTTTGAAAAACCATTGCAATATCTCTATCTTTAGGAGGGGTTTTATTAACAAAATCACCGCCAATATATATTTGACCCTCACTTGGCGCCTCAAGACCCGCTATCATTCTTAAAAGAGTGGATTTTCCACACCCTGACGCTCCTACAAGAACGATAAACTCTCCGTCTTCTATTTCAAGATTAATATTTTTTAGAATTTCTTTTTTTCCAAAACTTTTCGAAAGATTTGTTAAAGTTACACCTGCCATTTTATATTCCTTTTTTATTTAAGGGCAAAACAAAAGTTATCATTGTGCCAAAGTCGGGTTTTGAATATACCCAGATATCCCCTCCGAAGGCGCAAATGTAATATTTTAGAATGCTTAAAGACGCTTTTAAACCGATTGGTCTTTTGGTTTGGGATCGATAATAAGCATCGAAAATATTCTCAAGTTCATCCTCCCCAAAAACCAAATCCTTAATTTTCGCTTCAAATAGGACATATTTTTCACTTTCTAAAGAATCGTTGGATTGAAAAGAGCGTGTTTGAAGAAAATCCAAGGGCGGATGACCGATATTCAAAGTGCAAATGCCTAAATTAGTGCATTTTAAGAAAATATCCAATATGCTTTTAATAATATATTCGACAATTTGAGAATCCAAATTGCAGTCACGTTGAGTGATTTTAGAATAATCCAAACTGAAGAAAATTTTTCTTTCAATGAAATTTTTCCGATAAATTCTATCGATTGATTTAATTAAACTAACAATATCGAAAACTTTAAAGTTATATTCAACTTTCTCGGATTCCAGCTTAAAAAGAGCGAAAAGATGCTCCAGGTCATAGTTTAAATCTTTTGAGTTATTGTTAATTATATTTAAATATTTTGTTTGTTTTTCATTAACAGCTCCTCCGATTCCATCTAGAAGCGCTTTTGAAAAACCGGCTGTTGAAACAACATTAGATAGAATCGGACCGGAGCAATTTATCAAAAATTCGTTTTTTTCATCGACAATTTTTTTTGCAGCGTTATATTTTTCCCGATATTGAACAAGTTCTTGTCTTTGTTTGGTAACATCCCTTACAATTGCGTAAATTCTAAGTGTTTCAGGACTTCTTGACGCACTAATTTCAAGAATCATTGGTTGAATATTTGATTCTTCGTGGATTGATTTAGCGTAGATTCTTTCTTGATTCTGGATAATTTCATTCAAATAAAAAGTGCCGTTTTCGACAAAATCTGAAAAATAATTGCCAAGAACATTAAAACGAGTGGTTTGATAAAGCTCCAGGGCCTTATCGTTAACATCAATAATTTTACCATCGTGTTCCAAGACAAAAACACCGTCCGGCAAAAGATTTAGCTTATTCTCAACTTTTGGCTTTTTAAAACTGTCAAACAATTTCATTTACTACACTCTTTTTATATATCCTACCACAAAATAGTCTCAAACAAAAGTTATAGAAATTTTATTCTTTGTAATAGTTAACATTTCCTATAAAAGTTCTACAATAAAAATAGGCTCGAATTAAGGATGACAACAATGAATATTACAAAAACAATTTATGATAATGAAATTGTTTTTTTTGTTAACAAAGAAATAATTGATGATTCTGTGGTTGAGAAAATTATTTCTAACTCAAATAAGAATAAAAAAATTGCAATTGATTTAAAAAAAGTAAAAACAATTAAATCCAACTTTTTTATTGATTGTTTAATTAAGAATAAATTCAAATTATTTAACCTTGAAAGTGAGGTTTTGACCTATTTATCCCTCACTTTAGAATCGGGTTTTTTAAAATCTTATTTAAATTATGAAGATTTTCATTTAAATAGAAGAGAATTTGTTAAAAGACGATTTGTCGTGCTCTAACGTGCAACTCCTGCTGCGTCAAGCCCGAAAACAAAAATATCTCGTCCCAATGTATTGGGAGCTTGAGTACCGTTGGCATCAACATACAATAAACCCCAGCATTTGCCCTTGCCCGGGATTTGACCCAATTCTTTATCTTTTTTATCTTTATGAACAGGCATATAATAGCTGGGACAATCCTTAATCCCTGTTACTTCAATACCAATATAGGCTCCTGAGGGAAGTTTTCCACCGGGAATATTTTTTCCTGGACAATAAGTGGTATTAGAGCAAAAATTAATAGCAGAGGAATTTGTGAATCGAATATATTTTTTATAAAGATTATAAACATCATTAGAACTGGCATTCCCCCCATTGGAGTTAATAATTGTAAATTCATAACCGTCCATAACAGGTTCAATAAAACTTCTTGTAGGGACGTTTGTGCTTTCAATTTCTCTTATTTTAGAACTTACATCATCGAAGTTAATCATTGCTTTATAGGCCTGCGCCATATAAGATTTCTCCCAAATATCGCCGGTTTTTAGTGAAGTTACCAATAAAGCAACCAAAACCCCGATTATTACGAGTACTATTGTAATTTCAGCCAAAGTAAATGCTTGTTTTTTTGCCATAAATTAAAAATCCTTTATTTATTTTTAATTTTATTATAATCCAAGTTCTTAATTGTGCAACTTTTGAAACAAAAAACACAAAAACAAAAAGGCAGCCTATTTCTAAACTGCCTTTTGTCGTTTTATTTATATGGAATTTAACAATCCCTTAATTATAAACTGTATCGCCTTCGTCTTCGTCATCGTTGCCAGACTTGTCGGGTTTAGATTCCGGCGGCGGACTTGAAGGTTCCGGTTTGGAAGGTTGTGGACTGGAAGGTTCCGGATTTTGATTATTTTCAGGAGGCTTACCGTGTCCATCACCCGGAGTCGGATCAACCGGAGGATTTGGAGGACAGTCTGAGTCTGAGTCGGAGTCACTGTCTGAGTCTGAATCGGTGTCTGTGTCACTGTCAGAATCACTGTCTGAGTCACTATCTGAATCAGTATCGGAGTCGGAATCTGAATCACTGTCAGTATCTGTGTCAGAGTCTGAATCTGTATCAGTATCAGAGTCGGAATCGGTATCCGTGTCGGTATCTGAGTCAATATCAGTATCGGAGTCAGTATCTGTATCCGTAGGTTCGTGAGTTATGACATCATCGCCTTCGTCGTCATCGGTATCAGTATCCGTGTCGGTGTCTGTGTCAACGTCAGTGTCTGAGTCAACGTCAGTAT
>CANAIK010000087.1 GCA_947361225.1 uncultured bacterium | reverse complement strand
CTTATTAAAGGAAACTCTAATAAAAATAAGGGCGAAATAAGATAATCTGGAATAATTATGAAAAAATTATCGAAGAATATTACTTTACAAATAGAATATTGCATTTTTTTTGCACTTTTTTTCTATCTTTTGTTCCTTCCTTTAACCAGTTATTGTTTTGAACCCACAAAAACAATAACAATAACTAAAGAAGATATAAAAAACGCAACTCCAACAAAAGCTCCGGTTGAGTTTAGCTCTAAGGATTTAAAAATGATAGAAATGATGGAAAAAAGACACTTTCCAAGAACTTATCCCGAATTCGACGACGCTCAAAGAATTAGGAATCTTGAATTTGAGCTAATGGGTCGGGTTTGGGAATATACCCCTTTAGAAGATAGAATAAGAAGATTAAAACTTGCATCTTCAAATACAATGTTGGCGGGGGTTTCTCTGCCTCCTTCGATTAGTTCTAAAAGAAATGCTAAAAGAATGAGAAACGATTCGATTCCTTTAAGAAAAAGAGACGATGTCGGTTTAATTGATGGGTTTTTAAGGCTTATTAGTCCTGAAAAATACGAATATTACAGACGATACAGCGATAAAATGTTTGAATATGAATATTAATAAAAATGGCGGGACTTGATAGTATTTTTTGTTCCTGATAGAATGGTTGTATAGGAGAAAAATATGAGCCAAATTACTAAAACTGCGTGGGATTTAAACGAAAAAGCCCCAAACAGATATCAACTTGTATATGAATTGATTGAATTAGCAAAAAAATTGGTAGACGAATCGCAAACCAAAAAACCAAGAGACGATTTTGGTTTTGATATTGACATTTCTTTTGATTCCAATGTTAAAAAAGAAAAACCCGTTCAGCACGCTATTATGGTTAAAGCTTCAGAATCTGACGATGACGGGCTTGTAGGATAAAAATAGTGTCAATTAAAGAAAGTATTGATTTTCTCAATTTAAAAACAAATAACTTTAAGCCCGAAATAGGAATTATTCTAGGTTCGGGCTTAGGTTGTTTTTGTGATGATTTAGGGGGAATTTCGGTGAAATATTCCCTAATTCCGGGGTTTGGTGAGTCAAATGTCGAAGGACATAAAGGCGAACTTTTGTTTTGCGAGGTTATGGGTAAAAAAGCAGTAATAATGCAGGGAAGATTCCACTATTACGAAGGAAACTCAATGCAAACTTCGACTTATCCGATTAAAGTTTTTAAGCAATTGGGAATAAAAACCCTTTTTATAACAAACGCAGCAGGATCCACAAAAACTGAGCTTTCCCCTGGGGATATTATGTTAATTTCCGATCATATTAACTTTATGGGTTCAAATCCTTTAATTGGAAAAAACGACAGCTCCTTAGGGGAAAGATTTCCCGATATGAGCGAATGTTATAACTTAAACCTTCAAAACCTGGCTTTTGATTGCGCTCAAGAGCTTAATATTCCCTTAAAAAAAGGAATTTATCTTGCTACAACCGGTCCAAGCTATGAAACTGCAGCTGAAGTCCGAGCTTTTAGACTCCTAGGCGCAGACGTTATTGGAATGAGTTCAGTTCCTGAGGCAATTGTTGCAAATTACTTAAAAATTAACACAATTGGATTTAGTTTGGTAACAAACTACGCAACAGGGGTCTCAAGTAAAAAATTAACCCACGCAGAAGTTCTTGAGGTTGGAAAAACCGCTGGGAATAACATTTGCGCTTTAATTAAGAGAATGATTGAAAAAATATAAATGAAAATTTCAGATGTTAGCAAAAAATATAATATTTCCCCCGATACACTAAGATACTACGAAAAAATCGGGCTTTTGCCTAAAATTGTAAAAAACAAAACAGGAATAAGACAATACAGCGAATCCGATTGTAAACAAATCGAGTTTATCTTGTGTATGAGAGGTGCAGGGCTTTCTATTGAAATTTTGAAAAAATATCTTGATTTAGCCTCCTTGGGACCTTCAACTTTGATTGAAAGACGGGAGTTGTTAAAAAAAGAAAGAGAAAAACTTTATCAAAAAAGAGACGATATCCTGCTCACTATTGATAAACTTAACTATAAAATTGATGTTTATTATAAGGAGCTGATTGATAAAGAACTTAGTTTAAATAAATAAAAAAAGGGTCCCGATTTAAAGACCCTGTATCAAAACACAAATTATATTAATCTTATAAGTTACTATCAATTGAAATTAGTTGTTCTAAGCCAACTATTCAATAACTTTAACGCAACGAACACTCCTGGCTGATCCTAGTTGTTTACCCATTGTTCCACAATAATAACCAGTGGTAGAGTATCGACTAAAGCTATAAGAACTCCCAGAAAGACTTATTTTTGCAAGTGCTGCTACTCCATCAGAATCTTTTGTACCCCAAATCATTTCCGTATCACATTCACCTGATGCAGAACCCTTGCAATATCTATTATAGCTGCCAATATCACCAAGGCAATGTACAAAATTTTGACTTTCAGCACGTCCATCGCTGGTACATAGCTGCAGTCTTCTAAAATCAGAGTCGTTTTTGTGTTTCCATGAATAGTCAATATAAATAAACTGTTCTTCGCTAGGTAGTGTCCAACCGTCTCCTAAGTTATCACATATTATCTTTGCCGCTTGCCAATTGCAGACTGTTCTATGACAACCTTCGTAATCTAAGCCCGAAAGGCTGGATAATTTTGATGTAGAAGTGCAATAATTGTCTGTTACTTCTCCATCCGGACTTGTCCAACAATGGGCATCTGTAAAAGTCTGATACCCACCATTTGCAATGGTGTGACCGCAAGCATTTTTTGCTTTTACTTGTTGTTGACCGATAGGAATTCCTGAAATACTTGGCCCACCAGGGTCACCTGCATTATATTTTTTCATACAGAACTTATAATGTTTGCTATAGTAATCCCCTTCTATAAGTACCGCATTATACTTATCACAAGGATCATACTTACAAGTTGACCCATTTTTAACATAATCTGTAGAACATTCACTACAATTTGTATCGCTTGTGCACTTTGAACATCCTGTCGGACAGGGATTACACTTGCTATTCGCTAAGTACTGCCCCTCGGGACAACTTGTTGGCGCTGGATCAACACATCCGTCTTTATTTGCATTAGGCACTTTGCCTCCTGTACACGGTTGACAATGACAGTTATCATAATATTGACTTGAAGTGCAACTTGATTTAGAATCACAACTTGTATTTGTACAAGCATAATAATTACATCCTATGCAATTAACTCCAAAATCACTGCAAGATCTGCAAGCGGTTTTTGTGTCGTTCACGGCGCCGCTGCAAGAAATACAACTTGTTTGTCCGCTATTGGGTTGATATTGTCCGCTTGGACAACTGGAACAGCTTGTTACATTCGCAGTGTTTGACGCAGTTCCGCTTGGACAGCTTTGACAAGAACTTCCATTCCAATATGTTCCAGCATTACAGGTTTTACAAGCCCTGTTGGAATCGGTTACAAATCCTGGGTTGCAAGTCTTACAACTTGTTTGACCGTCTAGATCTTGATATTGATTACCCGTGCAACTTACACATCCTGTTGCAGCGCTTGTTGCATTTGCTTTTGATCCTTTGGGACACTTTTGACAGGTTCCACCTTCAGTGGAATAGTATCCACTTGGACAAGCGCTACATCCATCCCCACTTTTTTGATAACCTGCTTTACATCTATCACATTTATTTCTATCTGAAGTACAGTTAACACAATTTGCTTGTGTACAACTTTCACACTTACAAGTTAATGTGTTCTTAAACTGGGTCCCGCATCCAATTGGACAAGCGATACACTGGTTACCTAAACAAAGTGTGCAATCAGACCCAACTGTTGCGGGGCATTTCATAGATAGTTTTTTTGTTCCTATTGAAATCCCTCCGTGTTTCATTTTATGGGTGATGACAGGGGCTAGACTCGCGAGGATTACTGAAATTGTGATTAAGCTTATAAGCAGCTCAATCAAAGAAAAGGCAAGGGATTTTCCAAGCCTGTTTTTAGGTTGCCTAAAAAAAGACAAAAAGCCTGTTTTTCTCATAATTACTTCTTTCTTTATTTTGTGTATGATATTTTGGTATTTTTAGTATTATTTGAAAATTTTTGTAAAATTTTAAAAATAACAGCACTACAATATTAAGCGCTGCTGGAATTTTGTGTTAGAATGTAGTTAGCAGAGCTACAGTATATTTTCATTATTACATCATTATGTAACTTTGTCAAGATGATTACATAAAAATGGTACTAATTAATCAAATGAGCATAGGTGAAAGATTAAAAATAATAAGAAGTAACCTTAACTTAACAGTAAAAGATTTAGCAGAAATATTAGACATTCCAACCCGAACAATCGGCGCTTGGGAAAGGGGCGAGAACCCTCCAAATGAAAAATTCTTAACCCAGTTGATAATAAAATTTAATATTAATATAAACTGGCTGTTGGTGGGAAAAGGTGAAATTTTTATTACAAAACACGATGATATAATTGAGAATCTTATAAATAAATGCAATATTTCAAAAGATGACGCAAGACACATAATAGAGCTTATTGAGAATTCGTCAACAAGGGAGTTTTTGTTAAGATTCTCCAAAGCAAAAAAAGGCGATTTGAATTCAATTGATATTCTAATACAGAATTTAGCAGGAATTAAAGTGGCTTTTTCTTAATTTTTACATAATTATGAATGGCTCCGTTCGGGTTGAAACAGGGATAAATTTATTTTAAATTCTCATTAATTAATGTTTTCCCTTTAAACACTTGAATTGTTCGTTTTTCTTGTTCCTGTGGTACTGCCCTTGCGCTCTTGCATACATAAGGTTAATCCACACTGTCACCCTGAACTTGTTTCAGGGTCTTTTGGTGTTGTTAGTTTGCT
>CANAIK010000086.1 GCA_947361225.1 uncultured bacterium | reverse complement strand
GTCAAACAAGTTGTTTGCCTTGTAGTGGAGCTGTAAATGATTCTAAAACCGCTTGCAGGTCTTGCAGTGATTTTGGGGCTAATTGTATAGGATGTAATTATTACGCTTGTACTAATACAAGTTGTGAATCTAAGGATAGTTGCACTTCAAGTCAATATTATGATAACTGTCATTGTCAACCCTGTCCAAGTGGACAAGTTCAAAGTGCTGATAAATTAACTTGCTATACACCATCCACTACTCCAACAAGTTGCAAGGACGGGGAATATCTTGCAAATGAAAAGTGCAATCCCTGTCCTGTGGGGTGTAAGAAATGCAGTAGTGAAACTAGTTGCACGGAATGTAAGAATGCTACGGATTACAAGCTTGTTAGTGGGGTTTGCAAACCATATTCAAGACCGAAAAGCCAAGAAGATTGCAATAGATGGACAAGCAACAGTTCAATTTATATTCCATTTGATCGTAACAATACGACAAATGGTGGTTTCTGTATGACAAAGAAAAACGCTGGAGATGAAGGGGGACCAAAAATTGATTTTGGAGGCGACTATTTAAAAATTCTTACAGCAGGCAATAAAAACAGTATCTGTCCGGACGAAACTGGCACAAGATGTTGTTGGCAAGGTAGTACTGGAAAAACTGATTATTGCACAAGTTCAACTAATTTAAAAAACGTAAAGAAACTTGCATCAGCAACAGCTTGGAATTATGAGGGTTGTAAAAGAACCGTTTGCAACTGGTACGCTGCGGATTATATTTGCAAAAATTGGTCAATTGGAAATACAAAAGCAGGTGATTGGAAACTTTTTGAACATAACGAAGGAGAGGCAATAGATAGCGCACAAGCAGTTGATCCTGTCCAAAGTACTGATACCAATTCTAAATTAAAAATTCAACGATATATGGGCGCTGATGGTTTGCAACTATGTCAAGATGGATACAAAGCCTCTGAAGCAAATATAGGTTCTCCAAGGTGTGATGGAACAGAAAAATGCTATGGAGTCACCGGATATTCTTCAAATGCTTGTTTTCCTCATTACGTCTGGGGAAGTACAACTGATACAAATCGTGGCAGAATACTTTATTGGTGGAAGGGTACTGAGTTAAGCCATGGATACGCAGGTGCCACTAGATCTTTGGAATATGCTCTTTCTGTTCGTTGCGTTTTAGAAAAATTCATTGAATAAAATTCTTATATTTTGTGTTTTGGTATTTTGAGGGCGAAAGCCCTCTTTTTTTAATGCGCAAGCGCCCTCAGGAGCAATAGGTTCCATCCGGGGTGAAACAAACTTTAATTGTACATCTTGATTAACTCCGCCTTAGGTAAAGAATTTAAGACAAGAGCTCAATATTTTTTCTATTCACACAACTATCTTTTTTATAGCAAGAAAAATGGTTTATAAAAAAATTTATAAACCATTTCCATATAATCCACTGCGCTTTTATTAATAAAAACAAAAATTATGTAAAAATTGTTAGTTTTTTATTTTTTGTTTTAAAAAATGTAAAGAAAATAAAAATTAGAAAACGGCTCCTTCCGAAAAAAAGAGGGCTTTCGCCCTCAAAAATACCAAAACACAAAAAATAGTTATTCATTACAAAGGTTTAACACAACGGACCGAATAAGCGCCATTCTTAGGGTCGCCAGAACTTGCAGAATTTATAGTATCGCCAATATTTATACTCCAAACACTGGAACTGGTTCGAGACAATCCCCAAAGAGCAGACGGCCAACAATCACCAGAGGAAGAACCACGACAAATATCAACACCTGGCATACATTGATACCCATCATTATTTATACCGTTATTTACCGCTTTACATAATTGTAAACCATTTGTTCCTTGATTTTTCGAAACGTTATTATATTGATCTTTTATAGCATTCAATTCGCTTGAAGCGGGAAGTCTCCAATTCTCTCCATTATTTCTATTTAGAACCACAGAACAAACATGATTAGCAGCATACCAGTTGCAAACCGTTCTTGTACAACCACTGTAATTTGAGCTAGTGCAAGGTGATGCTGTTGTTCCAACCCAACAATGCATATCAGTATATGTCACATATTTACCGTTTTTCTTTTGAGTTTGTTGACCTGTAGAAATTCCTTCAATACTTCCTCCGCCATCTCCTGCATTATATTTTTTCATACAAAACTTAGTACTCCCACTTTGTACTAATATTGCATCGTATTTAGCGCAAGGTCCTTTGTCTTCTTCTTGTTTTGCAACACAATGACACCCGTCATAGGTTTGATTGCTTGAACAGGAACTTGCGTTTTCACACGTTGAATAACATCCTGTGTGACTTGAATTCGCAGCTGAATTGGACCCGCAGGAATAACAACTTGTTCCCGAGTAATTATCATTTGATTGATAGGTATTACCTGAACACGCAACACAACCGTTTCCTTCCCTTCGATAACCTTTAGGACAAGTTTTTAAAGTGCAGCCTAATCTATCTTGATTAGGAAAATACCCGTTTGCCGTATCACATTCTTTGCAATCGGTTTTTCCGTGTTCGTTTTGATATTTATATCCCTGATTACACATTGTGCAAACTGAAGAACCGCCTTGTGAAACATAAGGAGCAGAACATAAACTGCAACTATGATTTGCACTGTTATATCCGTATCCTCCCAAGCATCCTAAACAATAATCTTTTGTGCATTTAGTGCAGGTTGAACCGAATTTATCAGCACAATTTTTTCTGTCACATCCAAATCCGGGATTAACGTATTGTCCGTCAGGGACGTTAATATAGGTTGTGCACCAAAGACAACTTTTTTGATTACACATCATACAATCGGTTCCGAATTTTTGAGCACAATCAATTTTAACCGATTTTGCGCTCAAAGCAACATTGGAATGTTTCAATTTATGGGTAATAATAGGCGCCATTGCAGCCACAATGACTGAAATTGTGATTAAGCTTATAAGTAGCTCAATCAAAGAGAAAGCTTTCTTTTTCATAAAAATTTCCTTATATTTTGTGTTAGATAATAGAAGTCTCTATTTAGTACATATTTTATTAAATATATACCATATTAAATACAGATAGTCAACATTAGTTACGGTAAAATTAGCTAAAATTATGTCTTTAATATGGTTTAAATTTATAAAAAAAATTATTATCCTCAAATTTAAGGAGGATAAATGAATATTAAAAAAGATTTTGGCGCAAGAATTAAAGAATTGAGAAACAAAAAAGGAATTACACAATATCAACTGGCGGAAATGGTAGGGATTGACCCTAAGCATTTAAGCCACATTGAAACAGGAAGAAGTTTTCCTAAAGCCGATTTAATCGAAAAATTCGCTCTTGCTCTCGGGGTTGATTATATTGAATTTTTCAAAATTGAACATTTTTTAGGCAGAGAATTTATGATTGAAAAAATTAATTCGATTCTAAAAAGCTCAACAAACGATGATTTAAAGAAAATATTCAAAATTATTAATAGCTGCGTTAATTAAAAAGAAGCGGATAAATTCTATCCGCTGTTGACCTAAAAAAATTATCTAACCATGTCCACTACGTTCTTTACAGTTTGAACAATTTCTTGATAGCTGTTTTTAGCGTACAATTCTCTTCCGATTCCGACTGCTAGAGCTCCTGCTTTTAAATAACCTTCGATTTCGTCTAATTTTACAAACCCGCAAGGGAGCAAATTCAAAAACGGCATTGGTTTAACCAGATCTTCAATATATTGAACACCGCCCATTTCAGCCACAGGATAAATTTTAATCAAAGGCATTCTTGCCCTCCAAGCGCTATAAGCCTCATTCGGGGTCGTTGTTGAGGGGATTAAAAAAGCTTTATAGCAACTTGCAAATCGAACTAAATTAGTTTGAAAAATCGGACTTGAGATAATTTTTGCTCCGGACTCAAGTGCGCTATGCGCTTGAGCGGTTGTAATTATTCCCCCTTGAGAAACTATAACATTATCGAGTTTTGAAACTTTTTTTGTAACTATAAGGGGCGAGTTGAGCTCAATAAACTTAATTCCACCCTCGATATAAGCACGGGCGATTTCATAGGAATATTCGGGGTCGTCTTCTCTTATAATTCCATAAATTTTTTCTTTTTTAATGCCTTCAATTATTTTCATACCGCAGCTTTTAGCTCCTCTACTTCTTCTTTTACAACACAATCAAGATTAGAAAGCCTTAGGATAAAAATTGCGTCTTTAATAGTTTTATCCTTAACTATCCAGCAGACTTTCTTTTTATAACCCTGGATAAAATATCGGGTTGAAAAAAGAATCGCAAGTTTTGTTGCATTAATTAAATTCAAATCCGTAATATCAACAAAATATTTGTCGTTTTTGATTCTGTAATTTAATAATAGGGAAGAATTGTTGAAAAAGACCAAAAAAGCGTCTTTTAGAAGTTTAATTTGTCTTATGTTATCCATTTTTTTTCTTTTTATACTACTTTTTAGTTATCGGATAAAAAATTTTATTTTTTTGTTATCAATATCAAAAATAATTCGTTTGTTGTATAATTTTTTTAAATATTATGAATTTAGAACTTAAAACAATAGCGAAGAATATTAAACTTGTTGCGTTTGACGTCGACGGGGTAATGACAGACGGGTCTTTGACTTTTTTAGAGGACGGAAGGGAAATAAAAACCTTTAGCGCTAAAGACGGACTCGGAGTGTCAATGCTTTCTCGTGCGGGGATTATAACTGCAATTATAACCGCAAGAAAAAGTCCGATTGTTGAATTAAGGGCAAAAATGATTGATATTAAAGAAATTTATCAAGACGCAAAAAATAAACTTAGTGCAATTACAGAATTAAAAGATAAATATAAGCTTAGTTTTAGTGAAATTGCTTATGTTGGGGATGATTTGATTGATTTAGAAGTTTTAAGGGCGGTCGGATTAAAAGCTTGTCCCAATGACGCAGTTTTAGAAGTAATTAAAACTTGCAATTTTGTTTCCACAAAAAAAGGAGGCAAAGGGGCGGTTCGAGAAATTTGTGATTTAATTATGGATAGTAAAAATATTAAATTCGAGAACTTAAAGCCGAAACAATAACTTAAATTATCCCTTCTTCTTTTAAAACCTCTCGAATTTCTTTTCTCAGTTCCTCTTTTTTATTGGGATTAATGTTAAACATTTCCCCAGCGCCTGAAATAAGCCAGTTTAAGTTAACATTAAAAATTTTATAAAGTTGGACGGAAAGTTCAATCGAGGGAATTCTTTTTTTACCCTCATAACCCCAGATTGTTGAAGCGGGAATTCCCAGTTGTTGCGCAAATTTATCTACTGAAAGATTTAAACTTTTTCTTAGTTTTTTTAAGTTTTCTGCGTACATTCCTACCTCATTTGTATGAAGTTTTGTAACATTATACTCAATTGAGTTGACTATTCTACTCAATCGAATATAATTAAAGTAATAATACAATTATTATTCTGCTTTAACTATAGCATAAACGACAATTTTTGTCGTTAAATCCTATTGCGAAAAATAACACAAAAATATATAATAAGGAATTTTTTATGAAAAAGAAAGCTTTCTCTTTGATTGAGCTACTT
The DNA here is from genome assembly GCA_947361225.1 of uncultured bacterium. Taxonomy (GTDB): domain Bacteria; phylum Cyanobacteriota; class Vampirovibrionia; order Gastranaerophilales; family Gastranaerophilaceae; genus RUG14156. The sequence goes on along the minus strand of CANAIK010000086.1, from coordinate 5 downwards.
ATAAG
>CANAIK010000085.1 GCA_947361225.1 uncultured bacterium | reverse complement strand
TTATAATTATGATAATAAATAAAGCAAAAAAATACGTTAATGAGTTTAAAACCTTCGCTATTAAAGGAAATGTTGTTGATATGGCGGTGGGGATTATAATTGGAGCCGCTTTTTCAAAAATTGTCGATTCAATGGTTAAAGATATTATAATGCCTCCAATGGGTTGGATTCTAGGTAAAGTAGATTTTACAAACCTTTATTTAACCCTGCCTAATTATGACGGAAAAATAGTTCATTATCCTTCTTTAGAGGCTGCTCAATCAGCAGGGGCGGTTACAATTAACTACGGGCTTTTTATTAACACTCTTATAAGTTTTCTTTTTGTTTCCTTTGCCGTTTTTTTGTTAATTAAATTTATAAACAAACTAAGGGCCTCTGTAGATAAAGCTGAACAAAATAAAACACCTGAAACAAAAACTTGTCCCAGATGTTTTAGTGAAATTAATATTAATGCTACAAAATGTCCTTTTTGCACATCTCAATTATAAGTTTTCCGATTCAAATTTTTTCATAAACTGAACCAGTGCGCTAACCCCTTCTATAGGCATTGCGTTATAAATCGACGCTCTCATTCCGCCGACTGTTCTATGTCCTTTAAGTTGAATTAGACCTGCGTTTTTGGATTCTTCGATAAATTTTTTATCCAATTCGTCACTACCTGTTACAAAAGGAACATTCATTAAAGAGCGGGAGCTTTTTTCAACGGTTCCTTTAAAAAGTTTTGAGTTATCCAAAAAATCGTACAAGATTTTTGCTTTATTTTCATTAATTTTTTTCATTTCAGACAATCCGCCCATTTTTTTAAGCCACTTAAACACAAGTCCGCAAATATAAATCCCATAAGCAGGCGGGGTGTTATAAAGACTGTTGTTATCAGCGTGGATTTTATAATTAAGCATTGTAGGACACCAATCGGGCAAATCGTCTCTCAATAAATCCTCTCTAATTATTACAATTTGAACACCTGCGGGTCCAACGTTTTTTTGAACACCCGCAAAAATTAATCCGTATTGGGTTACATCCACAGGTTCCGATAAAAAACAAGAAGACATATCAGAAACTAAAGTCTTTCCTTTAGTGTTAGGAAGTGTGTGGAATTTAGTCCCATAAATTGTATTATTTTCACAAATATAGACATAATCGGCGTTTTCACTGATATCTAAATTAGAACAATCGGGAATATAAGAAAAATTTTTATCCTCGCTCGTTGCAACTTTATTAATTTTTCCGTATTTTTGCGCCTCTTGATAAGCTTTTTTAGCCCATTGTCCCGTTACAATATAATCCGCAACTCCGTTTTTTAATAAATTAATAGGAACCATAGAAAACTGTAAATGAGCTCCGCCTTGCAAGAATAAAACCTTATAATTAGAAGGGATATTCATTAATTCCCTTAAATCAGCTTCAGCTGTTTTAATAATTTCATCATAAGTTTTTGATCTATGAGACATTTCCATGACCGATAAGCCTGAGTTTTGATAATTCAGCATTTCATCTCTTGCGGTTTCTAAAACCTCAATCGGTAAAACCGCAGGTCCTGCTGAGAAGTTATAAACACGATTATATTTATCCATTTCTACCTCCTAAATTTAAGTTAATTATAGCGCAAAAAAATATTTTTTTATGTTTTAATTAAACATAAGGAGGAAAAATGAGAATTCAAGCGATTAATAATTCGAAAATTAACTTTCGTGCTGAAACAAAACCGATTGATACAAAAAAAGAAGATAATAACAAACAAGACAGAAACAAAAAACTTGCGCTTGGAGCTCTTGGTGTTGCAGCTGCTGCAATAGCGATTATTGCAATTGCTAAAAAGAAAAAGGTTGATCCTAATCAAATTGATAATACAAAACTTTCTCTAAACCAACCAATAAATCCTGATAATTCCGAAAAAGTCAATGAAATTCTGGACGATATTGGTAATATTATCGATAATTCAGAAAAAAATATTTTCAATATTGACGAATTCAAAAAAACAGGAAAATTCGATAAAGGCTTTGCAAGTTTAAAGGACGAACCTTTTAGCGGAGAAATTGTGATTCCTCAAAACTCCGGTGATATTACAATCAAATATGAAAACGGGTTTTTAGTTGAATCTAACAAAGAAAACGGGTTTTTGAAGAAATATAAATATAATAAAGACAACAAACTTGAATTTGTTAATGATAAAAATGTGCTAAATTATAATTTTGAAGATAAAAACGGAATAAAACACTTTGTAGAAAACGGAAAAAGGGATCGTTCTTTTAAATATAATTACGACAGTGATACAAGCGAATCGACTTTTTATAGAAACGACGGTGTTTCAATAAGAGGAAAAATAAAAGACGATCATGTCGAAAAAATAAGGAAACATATAAGTTATTTAGAATCAGGGGAAATAGATCGATATCAAGAAAAATATTATCTAAAAAACGGGTATAAAACCGATTCTAAAGAATTGAAAAAATTTATAAATAACTGTCTTTTTAGTTCCTCAAACCCGGTAAAAACAGTAATCGTACAAAAAGACGGAACAACCCTAACTGAAGAATATTTGCTAAAAAGAACAAACTATAACACTCCTTTATTATTCAAAAAAACTACAACTGTAGATAAAGAAGGAAAAATTATAGAAGAAACTATCGAGCGCAATGGAACTTCAAAAAAGGGTCCGAAAATTAAAAATGCCTCAATAAATGGGTTTAGAAAAATTTAAGGGGCTTAAACTAAAAAATAATTAAAACCGTCATGCTGAACTCGTTTCAGCATCTTACCAATTATCAGATTCGAAAAACAAGTTCAGAAATGATATTATGATTAGTTTTTAGGAGTATTTATTGTAAAGTTGTATATAAATCCCAAATTTAATTAATCAATTTTTTTACCAAACAAACACCAAGTAGAAGCACGCTCCAGTTTAACCTCAACAAAATCCCCGATTTTGCATTTGTTGTTATCGGTTAAATGAACAACTTTGTTGTTCCTTGTTCTTCCTTGAAAAACCCCGTCTTTAACTCCGTCGATTAAGACTTCAAGGTTTGATCCGACGTATTTTTGATTGGATTTTAAGCTGGATTCTTTAACTTTGTCATTAAGAATTTGCAATCGTCTTTTTTTAGTTTCTTTATCAATAAATTTATCTGTCATTTTCCCGGCTTTGGTAATAGGACGGGGCGAATAAGCGGCGGTATTAGAATAATCAAGTTGGAGTTCGTCTATTGCTTTAATTGTATCTAGAAACTCGTCCTCGGTTTCCCCCGGGAATCCTGCAATAAAATCCGATGTTATTGTAACATTGTTAATATTTTTCCTTATTTTTTCAACAATCTCTCTATATTGTTGAACATTGTATCTTCGATTCATTTCCTTAAGGATTCTATCGTTGCCCGATTGCATAGGAATATGAAAACATTCGCAAATATGTTTGGAGTTTCGAACAACCTCAATAACTTCGTCCGTAATATCCGTTGGATAAGAAGAAGTGAATCGAATTCTGTAGTTTCCCTCCAATTTATCAAGTTCCGATAACAATTTTGCAAAATTCGGTTTCCCGTTTAAATTTTTACCATAACTATCGACATTCTGTCCTAAAAGTGTAATTTCTTTAAATCCTTGATTAAGAATGGTTTTAGCCTCTTTAATAATCGCCTCAATCGTTCTTGATCTTTCCCTTCCTCTTGTATAAGGAACAATGCAATAAGAACAGAAGTTGTTGCATCCTTCCATAATAGGCAGCCACGCATTAATTGATTCTACCCTGTTTATTTTGTAATCATTCTCCACAATCGGATTATCGTTTGTTGCACAAATTCTTTCTTGTTCTATTTTTTTAAGCAATTGCGGAAGTTCGAAAATATTTCTTGTCCCAAAAACCAAATCCAAATAAGGGAATTTTTTCAAAAGTTCACGTGCCTCCAGCTGCGCAACACAACCGCAAATCGCAATTTTTATGGATTTTTTATCCTTTTTAAGTTTTCCCCAAGCTCCAAGTCGAGAATAAGCTTTATCAACGGACAACTGTCTTATAGCACAGGTGTTGACAATAAATAAATCAGCCTCTTGTTCTTTTTTGGTTTCTTCATAATCAAAATGGGAAAGCATACCCAAAATGCGCTCTGTGTCTGATTTATTCATTTGACAACCAAGAGTATCTATAAAAACTTTTTTCATTTTTCTACCTTTAAACTATTCTTGAACCTGCGATTTGTTCCAATCTTTCCATTCTTTCTTTTAGCGCTCCTGAGGGTAAATAATAAGGATCAACCGTCATTATTTTCGCTGCGATATCAGGATAAAAATAAATAAATCTTAATTCACTATCCACCAAAGGCTGCTGGGTGTGAACATTTGCGTATCGAGCAAGCTCCAGGATATTTCTTGCTTCGGCTTCGTCGTGGAACTCAAGTTCCAATCCGTGGAAAACATTTCTAAATCCTTTAATTCCGCCATATTCGCCAACGGTTATCATTCTTCCTGTTTCTATTATTTCAGGTTCGCCCCTGCCCAGTTCTTCATAATCATAAAGTTCATAATTTCTTCTGTCTTTAAGGGCGCCGTCAGCGTGGATTCCTGATTCGTGCGCAAATGCATTTGCTCCAACCGCCACCTGATTCATAGGAATCGGCACTCCAAAGGCATAGGAAGTGTATTTTGCCAATTTCCAAGCTTTTGAAATATCGATTTGAGGGTCAATTTTGTATTTATCCTTAAACCCGCTCGATTTAGTAATTGCAAGGATGCAAGAAACAAGATCTGCGTTTCCTGCACGTTCTCCCATGCCATTTATTGCAGTATTTATCCAAGCGTCAACTCCGGCGTCAATTGCGGCTTTTGCGCCCATGACACTACAGGCGGTTGCCATGCCTAAATCGTTATGAAAGTGTAGTTCAATATCCATTTGGGATTCTTTTGCAATTTCATAAATTCGTGTATAAGCGCTTTGAGGATCGTCAAAACCCAGAGTATCGCAGTATCTAAACCTGCTTGCTCCATAGCGTTTACATTCTTTTGCGTATTCAATTAAATAATCAAGATTCGATCGAGACGCATCTTCTGCGTTAACCCCGATTATTTTTGCGTTTTGACTAATTGCCTCGTTTAGCGCCTCAAGGGTATCACAAAGAACATCTTTTGGTGTTTTTTTACCTTGATATTTCCCGTTAATCATTTGCTCCGAGGTCGATTGAGACATATTTATATATTGAAGTTTAGGGACATTCTTAAAAGACTCGACAACGTCTTTTTTAATTGCTCTCATCCAGCCGGAAAGCTTTGTTTTATCGATAACGCCTCTTTCTACAAGTTCAAGATTCCCGTTTAAGTAGTTAATCTCGTGTTTTGTAGTTGGAAATCCAAATTCTGATTGAGTTATACCCATTTCATTAAGCATTAAATTAATAATTGTTTTTTGCAGTTTAGCAAGTCCTAATCTGGACGTTTGCACGCCGTCTCTGTTTGTAACATCAACAAATTTTATATAGTTCATAGTTCCCCAAAAATTAGCTATCAAAAATAATTATAGCATAATAGTTTTTTATGTAAATTTAGATTAATAGTTTGTTGCATTATTTTTATATTGTATTAGAATAGTTTTGTAGACAAAAAAATTGTCTTTAAG
>CANAIK010000084.1 GCA_947361225.1 uncultured bacterium | reverse complement strand
GATTACCACATCCAATTGGACACGCTATACATTGGTTCCCTAAGCAGAGTGTGCATTGAGCCCCAACTGTTGAGGGGCATTTCATACTTAACTTCTTAGTTCCAATACTAACCCCTCCGTGTTTTAGTTTGTGGGTGATGACAGGAGCAAGACTCGCCAGGATTACTGAAATTGTGATTAAGCTAATCAACAGCTCAATCAAAGAGAAAGCTTTTTTCATACTTTTTTCCTTATAATTTTTAGTATTTTTCAAATTTGTGTTCAAATTTTAATATTTTTTCATAATATACCCTTTTAAATGATAACTTGTAATAAAATTCTACATTATAATTATATAAATTACAAGTATTAATAAGAATTTTTTTAAAATTCTCATTTTAAATAAGTTATTTCGTTTTGGTTTTGAATTTAAAATTTAATTAAAGACAAGGGGTGTATTAATATGCAAAGTGTTGTTTTAGAACTTGATTCAACTAAACTCAAAAAAAACATTGGGGAAAAAATAAAATTTTTTAGAAAAAAAAGAGGTTTATCCCAAGATAAACTGGCTGAACTTGTTAATATGGAAATGAAAAGCCTTTCAAGGATTGAAGCAGGACACAATTATCCGCAATGCGAGAATTTGGTTGCAATTGCAAGAGTTCTTCAAATTTCCCCGTGGCAGCTTTATTTTTTTGATGAATCAAAAAATATTAATGATATGAAACGGGAACTAAATGACGCAATTAATCACAACGGCACTTATATCCCTGAATTATATCAGTATTTAAAGTTAAAACAATCTATATAAAAATCGTTTGTTCTCTATCGGGTCCGACACTTATTATCGAAATTTTTATCCCCAATAATTCTTCTAGTTTAGATAAATATTTTTTAGCATTAACGGGTAGTTCACTATAAGTTTTGCATTGAGTAATATCTTCCCCCCAGCCGTCTAAGGTTTCATAGATTGGTTCATAATCAGTGTGCGTATAGACATTGGTCGGATAATTTTTTACAATTTCACCTGTTTTTTTGTTTTTATACGCAGTTGCGATTTTAATTTTATCGAATTTATCTAAAACATCGAGTTTTGTAATTGCAACAGTCGTTAAACCGCCCACTAAAACCGCATATCGAGCACTAATTGCATCAAACCACCCGCAGCGTCTGGGTCGACCCGTTGTAACTCCAAATTCAGCGCCGATTTCTCTTAATTTTTCCCCTGTTTCATCTAGAAGTTCGGTTATAAAAGCTCCTTCTCCAACCCGGGTCATATAAGCTTTAAAAACCCCAACTGCCTCACTAATTGCAAAAGGACCCATAGAGGCCCCGACTCCGGCGCCCCCTGCTATTGGATTAGAGCTTGTAACAAAAGGATAGGTTCCAAAATCAACGTCGAGCATTACTCCTTGAGCCCCTTCAAATAGAATTGTTTTGTCTTTTTTAATTTTGGATAAGTTTTCCTGCCAATTAAAATCAACATAAGGTTCTAAGATTTTTTTATACTGAGCGCATTCAAGCAAAACTTCCTCTTTAGAATATGGTTTTAAATGATAAACAAACTCCAGTTCTTTGTTTTTTTTAGGCAGGATTATATCTAATTTTTTGCTTAAAGTTTCAATATCGAATAAATCTTCAACTCTAATTCCGATTCGAGCGTATTTATCAGTGTAAGTCGGGCCGATTCCTTTTTTTGTTGTTCCGATTTTATTCTTTCCTAACTCAGATTCGCTGTATCCGTCAATATCACAATGGTATTTCATTGTAATATGCGCCAGGGGGGAAATTCTAAGACATTGTTTAAAGTGTTCTAAACTAATTCCTTTATCAACGATGTCGTTAATTTCTTTATTTAAATCGTCCGGTTTAATAACGCAACCCGATCCAATCATACAAATTTTGTTTTGATATAAAATCCCTGAGGGAATAAGGTGGAAAGCATATTTTTTATTATCAACAACAACAGTGTGTCCTGCATTAGATCCGCCCTGAAAACGAGTTATAAAATCGGCTTTTTGTGCTAGTAAATCCGTAATTTTCGCTTTTCCTTCGTCTCCGAATTGCGCTCCCACTACAACAGTATTTTTCATTTTTTCCCTCAAATTTTAATTATTCAACCTAATTATTTTACTATAAAAAATTTTATAGTAAAATTGAATTATGTTAAAAATATATAATACTTTATCAAATAAAATTGAAGAATTTATTCCCAATGACAAAAATCAAGTCAAAATGTACGTTTGCGGTCCAACGGTTTATGATAATGCGCATTTGGGTCACGCAAGATGCTATATTACCTGGGATGTTTTGTATAGATATTTAAAATTTAAAGGTTACAACATAACTTATTGCAGAAACGTAACTGACGTTGACGATAAAATCCTAAAAAAAGCTGACGAAACAAATGTTGAGCCTTCTGTTATTACGGATAAATATTACAAGTCGTTTATCGATTCAATGAATAAATTAAATGTCTTAAAACCCGATATTGAACCCCGTGCAACCAAAACAATCGGGGAAATGATTGCAATGATAAAAAAACTGGAAAAAGACGGTTTTGCCTACTCTGTCGAGGGTGATGTTTATTTTAGAGTTGAAAAATACGAAAAATACGGGGAATTGTCCTCTCAACCGATTAAAGATTTATTAAACGGCGCCCGTGTTGAAACAAACTCCAAAAAAGAAAACCCTCTTGATTTTGCACTATGGAAAAAAGATGAAACCCACGGATACAACTCCCCCTGGGGCAAAGGCAGACCGGGGTGGCACATTGAATGTTCAACAATGAGCAAAAAACACCTTGGAGATACAATCGATATCCACGCAGGCGGGGCGGATTTAGCTTTCCCGCACCACGAGAACGAAAGAGCCCAATCGGAATGCGCTAATGGGTGTGTTTTTTCAAAATACTGGATGCACAACGGTTTTGTTACAATTAACAAAGAAAAAATGTCTAAATCGTTGAATAATTTTTTAACAATTAACGACGTATTAAAAAATTATGATTCAAACGCAATTAGATTGTTTATCTTGACTAATCACTACAGAATGCCCGTTGAATTTAACGATATTGCGCTCAATTCCGCTAAAAACGGAGCAAAAAGACTCATTAATTCAATTGCGGGGTTTGAAACAGGTTCTAATTATGATAAAAATGCACTTGCTGAATTTGAACTTGCAATGGACGAAGACTTAAACACCTCTCGTGCTCTTGCGATTCTTTTTTCTTTGGTTGATAAAATTAAAAAGAATGATAACGCTCAAATTAGCGCAAACACACTTTATTACCTGGGTTCAACCCTTGGATTTGACTTTTCTTTAACTGAAAAAGAATTAAGCGAGGAGGAATTATTAAAACTCATTCATCCTTTGTATAAAAATTTTGAAATTGATTCAACAATTCCTCCAAAACAAGCACTGGATTTGATTATTGAAAAAAGAAAACAAGCAAGAATTGATAAAAACTGGGTTGAATCAGATAGAATTCGAAACGAACTTTTGACTTATGGAATCGGACTTAAGGATTCTAAAGAAGGTACAACTTGGATAATTTTATAGACCCGGGGCTATATATTGTTGCAACTCCGATTGGAAATTTGGAGGATATTACCCTAAGGGCACTTAGAATCTTAAAAAACGTCGATTTGATAGCAGCCGAGGACACAAGAAACACAAGTGTTCTGTTGGATAAATACGAAATTAATACAAAACTTATAAGTTATCATAAATTCTCCGATGACACAAAACTTGCGCTATTATTAGAAAAACTGCAAGAAAAAAAATCAATTGCGCTTGTAAGTGACGCTGGAACTCCGCTAATTTCAGACCCCGGAGAAATTTTAGTTAAAAAAGCAATAGAACTTGGAATAAAAATAATTCCAATCCCCGGTCCGAGTGCGATAACAACACTTTTATCCTCAATTTATCGAGAAAGCGAAGATTTTAAGTTTATCGGGTTTTTGCCTAAGAACAAAAATCAAATAATTGAAATTGTTGAAAAAAACAAAGAAGAAAATTTAGTTTTCTATGAAAGTCCTAAAAGATTGACTTCAACCCTTGAAACGATTGCTCAAATTTATCCCGATAAAAAAATTGCAATAGGAAGGGAGTTAACGAAAAAATTTGAGGAAATAAAAATCGATAATATTGTAAATATTCTTGAATTCTATAAATCAAACACCTTAAAAGGCGAAATTTGCGCACTCCTATACAAAACTAAGACAGAAACCGGCATTAATTTGGATGAAAAAATAAGGAAACTAAAAGATTTGAATTTAAAAGATAAAGAAATCGCCTTAATTCTTGCTCGATTGTTTGATTTTAATAAAAACGAAATTTACAAAAAGTGCTTAAAGTATTAATCCTCTTCTTTATCAGTTTTAATAATAAGATAGAAAACATCCCCGGTTTTAATTTCCACTTCCTCGCCCTTTTCAATTAAAGACAGGAAAGAATCGTCATAAACCTGTTTAACTCCGGATTTTAGTCTGTTATCCTGTTCGTTTGTAACAACTCCATCTACAAAAGAAATCCCATAGGAAATTCCTTTAACAAAAAAACTTCCAACGGCTCCTGCTGTTGTTTTGACCACTTTTTTAGGAGGAATGCTTTTAATTCCTTCTTTATTAACGACATTCTTAGCGTATTTTGCACTTAAGTTCTCGCTAAATTTATGGGTTCCTTTTTTATCAACATAACTTATAACTCGAAGATATATTCCTGCGTTAAGTTTCGCTCTTTTAGGGTCTGTAACTTTTTCAACCTTGCAATTAAGAATATCGTTCTCTAGCATAAAAAGACCCTGAATTTGAGAATCCTCAACCAATCGAACATTAAAATTCTTAGTCGGATTTACCGTTGAAAAGTCACTCAATGCCTCAACTTTAACCTTGTCGGACGCAAAAGCCCCGAGCGTTAGGAAAATTGATAGAATTATTATCTTCTTAAGCATCGAAAATGTTTCCCTGTTCAATTTCTTTTAATTCTTCTTTTGCCTCTTTAACAAGATTTTCTTTGGAATCGTCGTCCGTGTTGATAATTTTGTTAACTGAAACAACGCAATCGGATCCATCTAGAGATTGAACCTTGACTCCTGTTGCACTTCGACCCTGACGGGAAATATCGGACGCAATAACACGGGCTGCAACACCGTTTGCGGTTACGACCATTATTTCGTCGTCGTCTTTAACAATACTTAAGTCAACAAGTCTTGATTCGCTCGTTTTGAATTTTGTCGCAATTAAACCCAGTCCGCCTCTGTTTTGGGTTCTAAATTCAGAAATTTTGGATCGTTTCCCAAACCCGTCACTTGTAATTACAAGTAAATCCGCATCGTAGTTTTTGGGAATTACATCACAGCCTATAATTTCATCGTTCACTCGAAGTTTCATCGAATTAACACCTCGAGCACTTCGACCCAGGGGTCTTAAATCTTCGATTGGGAACCTTATTGCCATGCCGCAAGAAGTTCCTATTATAATTTCATCGTTGCCACGAGCGAGTTTAACCCAATTTAAGGTATCGTTTTCTTCTAAATTAATTGCAATTAAACCGTTTCTTCGAATGGAGGTAAAGTTATCCAAAGAAATTCGTTTAATATAGCCTTTTTTAGTTAGCATTATAAGATTTAAGTCTTCTTTAAATTCGCTAACCGGAACAATAG
>CANAIK010000083.1 GCA_947361225.1 uncultured bacterium | reverse complement strand
ATGAAAAGTACCAAATTGATAATTTTACAAAAATTACAGACGGACCTTATGCAGGTTATTACAACGTTGTCCTAAGTTATGAGGATGAAATCGCAAAATCTTATCCTTATACTGCTAAGGATTCTGTTGTAACTTCTAAAAAAGAAGACGGAGAATATACTTATTTAAGTTTCCAACTTGGAATGCAAAACTATATTTATGACGCTAATGACCCCGATATTTCAACAATTACAAAAATTACCGAAAACTACGAACAATACCCCGGTTTAACTACGATAATGCAAGAACAAGGATTAAGCGAAGGAACTTTTTATATGTTTGTTAATAACGGAGTTGCTTATTACACATCTGAAACCGATTTAAACGCAACAGCCTTCGAAACAATCGACGATAAGGATATTTACTATGGTTCCTACACCTTTAACTACGCAGGTGCGCAAAAAAAACACGAAACAGTTAACGCTATTGCTGCCTTAACCCAGGAATCAAGCGGAAGATTAGCTACAATCCAAGTTTTATCCTGCGAAGATGATCCTGATTTAATTAATAATACTTATTCAATAAAAACAGGCAGTGCAGATGACCAAATGGCTTATAATGACGCAATGAACGACTATAATTACAAAAAAGATTTATATGAAAAAGAAGTAAAAAGAATTAATCAAAAAACAGAAAAAATCCAAGCAGAAGATAGAAGTCTTGAGCTGAAATTAAACCAGCTTGATACTGAACAAAAGGCAATTTCAACTGAAATGGACTCAATTTCTGAAGTTATTAAAAATACAATTGATTCAGTCTTTAAGACCTTCAATTCATAAAGTTTTATTATTCCTTTGTATTCATTCCTCCCTTATTTTTAAGGGGGGTGTTTTTTTATTCTTTAATAAGCTCTAAAAAACCTTTGATTAGTGCCTTCGACTCCGACTTTTATCCTAATTTCCTTTAAGCATCGGGGGCATTTGCCGGTATAATAAGTTCCTTCTTTGTTTTTATAAATTCTTGAATAAACCTTACAGCAATCAAACATTATTCCTAAAAATTCTTTTTTCATATAAACAATACTAAACTTTTCAATCTTAAATAAAATCAATACTTTGTTGGAGATTTTTTGCAAAAATAATAAAAAAGTTGTAGAATGAATAAGCAGATATTATGAGGATAACTACCAAATGGGTTTACATATGCAGGTTATAATTGCACTTTTATTGGGAATTAAAAGAAACGGACATATTTTTATCGGTTTAATCCTAGGGGTCCTAATCGGTTTCTTTTTCCCTAAGGACAGCTATCCTCAGGTTTATAACATTCTAAATTTTATAGGTCAGGCTTTTATTAGTATTATCCAAATGGTTGTCCTGCCTTTAATTGTAAGTGCGATTATTATTGGAATTTCCAATATCGGAGATTCTAAGCAGCTTGCAAAATTCGGATCTAAAATGGTTCTTTATTATGGAATTATAACAATTGTAGCGGTTAGCGTTGCTGCGTTTATCGCACTGGCAATCCAACCGGGACTTAACGCTAAGGGTTTGGTGAATCCTGAAATCGTTCAACATATCCAAGGATACGTCGCTGACGCACTTCAGTATCAAAAAGAAAACATGGCGCAAATTTTTCTTGAACTGGTTCCTAAAAACCCGTTTGCAGCATTATCCGAAGGAAAAATGATTCCTATTATCGCTTTTGTTTTGATTTTTGCTATAGCGCTCGCTCGAACAGGGGAAATTGCAAGACCTTTGGTTTCAATGTTCGAAAGTGTTTTTGCGGCAACAATGAAAGTAACAGATTGGATTATGTATCTTGCGGCTCCTGGGATTTTTGCGCTAAGCGCCACTGCTGTATCAACTTTTGGGGTTGGTGTTTTTCATAATATTTCAAAATATGTTATGGCGGTATTGGCTGCTTTAATTGTTCAATTTTTTATAGTTTATCCAACTATTATGAAAATATTTTCTAAAGTTCCTGTAAGAAAACTCTATGGCGCAATTTCAGAGGCTATTATGGTTGCTTTTGGAACAGCATCGTCGTCTGCAACTTTACCTTTAACGATTACGTGTTGCGAAAAAAGAGGAATTTCGAATAAAGTTTGTTCTTTTGTTCTTCCTTTGGGAGCAACTTTGAATATGGATGGAACCGCAATAATTCAAACGATTTCGGTTATATTTTTAGCCCAAATGTACGGGGTTGATTTATCTCCTTTATTGGTTTGTGAAATTGCTTTTCTTGCGCTTATTGCCTCCTCAACCGCAGCAGGAATTCCGGGCGGGGGTTTAATTACAATTGCCCTAATTCTAAATGGAATCGGATTAACACCGGAACAACTTGCAATCGGTTTTTCTTTATTGTTTGCGGTTGAAAGATTTACGGATATGTTAAGAACAATATGCAATGTTACCTCAGATGCTGTTGTTGCTGCAATTATTGCTGATAATGAGGGTGAGCTTAACTACGAATTATTAAACGGACAAAGCGCTAAATAAGGCATAGAATTTGAATATAAAAATCGTTCTGGAAGGAAAATTAAAAGAGAGCTTTTATCGCTCCGGGGTCAACGAATACCTTAAAAGGCTTTTAAATAAGGTTCAAGTAGTTGAAGTTGATAATATTAACAATTATCTTCTTAATAAAAAACAAGTTTTTATAATAACTCTTGAAATTAATGGTAGAATGTTTAATAGCGAGGAATTTGCTTACAAATTAAGGGAAATCGAACAAGACGGCTATTACAGGGAAATTCTATTTTTAATCGGCGGAGCTTATGGTCTTGATAAATCGGTTTGTGATAAATCTAATTTAAAGTTATCATTATCAAAACTGACTTTTTTGCATCAAGAGGCGGTTTTGATTCTGGCTGAACAAATTTATAGAGCTTATAAAATTCTAAATAACGAACCATATCATAAATAAGAGGAAAAAATGAGAATAGTTGATTTAATTCAAAAGAAAAAACTGGGATTGGAACACACACAACAAGAAATTAATTTTATTGTTGAAAACTACACAAAAAATAGAATCGAGGATTACCAGATATCCGCCTGGTTAATGGCGGTATGTTTTAAAGGTCTGTCTGATAAAGAAACTGCCTATTTAACCAAAAGTTTTATAGATTCAGGCGATACACTGGACTTTTCTTCAATTAGTCCTTATATAGCAGATAAACATTCAACTGGCGGGGTCGGGGACAAAGTTACTTTGGTTCTAATTCCGATACTTAGTGCTCTTGGGATTTATAGCGCAAAATTATCCGGTCGTGGATTGGGTTACACCGGTGGAACAATTGATAAACTGGAATCAATTCCGGGGTTTAGGGTTGAACTTGCAAATGAGGAGTTTATAAGCCAAATTAAAAAAATTAAAGCTGCAATTTCCTCTCAAAGTCCGAATCTAACTCCTGCGGATGCTAAGTTTTATGCACTTCGAGACGTAACAGCTACGGTTGATAACAAATCTTTAATTTGCGCTTCTGTTGTATCGAAAAAAATTGCCTCAGGAGCAACCTCTATAGTCTTAGATGTTAAATACGGATCCGGTGCTTTTATAAAAACTCAAGAAGAGGCGTTCGAGCTCGGGGATTTAATGAAAAGAACCGCAAAGCTATTGAATAAAGACATCGATTTTATAACAAGTTCTATGGAAACCCCTTTGGGTAAGTGCGTTGGAAATTCTCTTGAAGTTATTGAGGCGATTGAGTTTTTAAAAGGAAACTATGAAGTCGATTTATATGAGAATACTAAAGAAATAGCAATTAAAACGATAATTAATTGCAAAAAAGCTCCAAATGAAGAATCCGCCTCTCAATTATTCGATGAAGTTATTAAAAACGGACTTGCCTTAAATAAACTAAAAGAAATAATCGAAGCGCAAAAAGGCGATTCTAGAGTTATTGAGGACTATTCTTTATTTTCGATTGGAAAAAATAAATTGGATATAAAAATAGATAAAGAAGGAGTTATTAAGAATATCGATGCTCTAAAAATAGCAAAAATTGCAAAATTATTAGGGGCAGGCAGAGATAAAAAATCGGATATAATTAACTATGGAGCTGGGGTTAAGCTAATATATAAAAACAATGATTATATAGAAAAAAACTCAACTGTTTTAGAACTTTTTTATGATGATATTCCAAAAGAAAAGTTAGAGGAAGTAAAAATAATCGCTAAAAGCGCAATTGAGCTAAAATAAACAAAATAAATACCCCCTTGAATATTTCAAGGGGGTAAAAATTATTCGTTATCGGAAACAGGTTTTAGTTTTCCGTTTTCGTTCACTTCATAACATTTTCCAGGTTCAAAACTACCATTCTCGATAGGACCCGTTGCAACTTCGGACAATGTAAATTTATTGTCTTTGTGATTATAGGCATAAGCTCGATATTGATCGTTTGAAACTCGTTTAGTTATTTCTAATTGATTATCTGCTTGATAAAATTCAAAACTAACACCAGTCTCGTTATTATCTACACCAATTGAACTGTTATTTCTAAAAAACACTTTATCTGGAATATCTTTTTGAGCATTTTCACTACAAGTTAAATTCTTTTTAAATGCTTCGTATTGATTGTACGTGTTTTCACCTGTGAATTTTTTTACTATAGTGTTGCCATAAGTATCTTTTTCAATCTCTTTATTTAAAGTCCCTTCGATTGTTTCTTTTAGTTTTTTTATTGCTGTATCATTGGAAGCTTTTTCTACTGTAATTGTCGAATTGTTTTTAGATATGAACTCAAAAATTGTTTTGTCTAAATTCTCAGGCAAACCGGCTTTTTGTTCGGCTTCTTGGAATAATTCCAAAGCCTCTTGAATTACTTTATCTCCGTCATTCAATGCTTTTTGAGCTTCAGCAATCATATCAGGAGCTTGTTGCGCCAGTTTATCTCCTTCTTTTTGTAACTTTAGTTCGGGAAACAATTTTCCTTTGTAAATTAATCCGCCAACAACCGCTAAACCAACCGCAGTTGTTGCAGCTGCTGCAACAGGGATTTTGTGTTCGGAAACAAATTTTTTCGCTTTTTGTACAAAACCTTGTTTTTCATTGTTAACTGTTGCTGTTGTTGTATTTTGAGTAGGTTCTACCCCCCCCTTAAAACTTATAGGCATTTTTATTTCCTTTATTAAAACTACACAATTTTATTAAAACATATGAAAAAAATTTTTTGCGTGTTTGTTAAGATTTGTTTAAGAAACTTTTTGTTTGGATTTTTGGCTAAAATCAAAATCTTTAATCTTTCCGTCATTATTAACTATTTCAGCGTTTAACATTTTTCCGTTCTCAAAATTTATTGTGCTGCTAATTTCTTGTTCTTTTTGGATTATGCTTGAAAGTTCATTATTATTGTTAAACACGTATAATTTTTTAAATTTTGCCTTTGGATTTTGTTTTGTTTCTAAGTTTTGTGCTGTATTTGGACTTTTTTTCTCCAATTGGGTAACTTTAAGTGAAAGTCCTTTTTGATTGAAGTTATATTGATGTTTGATAAAATTTTCCCCGGTTTTATCTTTTGCAATGGTATAACAAGCACTTGCAATGCTTTTATCCTTATTTATTAAAAATGAATTTGTTCCATTTTTATAATTTGTAATTTCAAAAAATTTATCATTAATAGTGGTTTTTCTTAACAATTCGTTTGTTTTTGTACTAAATTCTTCTATTGTTACAGGTTTTTCAAATTGATAGCTAAATTTAACCAATTTATCATTCAACACAAGTTCTTCTTTTCCTTTTGCTTGATTAATTAGACTAAGAACGCTGTTAAGAT
>CANAIK010000082.1 GCA_947361225.1 uncultured bacterium | reverse complement strand
AAAACAAAAAGGGGTGGGGAGTATTACGAAAAATACGAAAAAAGACTTGATATTAAAGATAAAAGTACCCAAGACCACTATTATCAAGTAAAAAGCAATGAAAAATACGCAAAAGCAAATACTGCTACAATAAGAAAATATTCTTTTAATCCTCAAATCATTTATATTAACTACGGGTTTAACCCAAAAAATAAAAATTCAAATATCGATTTAGTTAAAAAAGAATATGAAGAATTAAAGTCAATTAAAAATCCAACTATTGATGATATTAACCAATCTTGCGCTACAATCCGCTGGTTAATAGCACAAGAAAGCCCTTTTGCTAAAGGCAACGATTCAATCGGGAATATTCTTACAAGAGCAATTTATTGCGCTTATGATATTCACCAAACTCCGATAAAAGCAGGAAAAAGTTTTGATTTCGAGGCTTTCTATAGAAATTTAGATGAATATATTAAAATTTATCCAAAACTATTTAGAATGAAACCTTATAAAATTTAAATTCTTTAAATAAATAGGTAAGGTATTATACCTTACCTATTTTTAATTTTTTAATAGTTGCTCAAGTATCTGTCCAACTCCCAAGGAGTAACATAAATTCTATATTTATCCCATTCAATATGTTTTGATGTTACAAATTCATTAAAAACGTGTTCTCCTAAGGATTCTTTTACAACCTCGTCTTGTTCTAATAAATCAACCGCCTCAATTAAAGTCCCCGGGAGTGAATCAATGTTTGCTTTCTTTAGTTCACGAGGGGTCATTTCATAAATATTTTCCTCAACTTGAGTCGGAGGCTCAATTTTATTCTCAATTCCGTCTAAAATTGCTCCAAGAATTGCAGCAAGCGCTAAATAAGGATTGCAAGAAGGATCCGGAGATCTAAGTTCAATTCTTGTTGCAACTCCACGTTTAGCAGGGACTCTAATTAAAGCCGATCGATTAGCAAGGCTCCAAGCCAGATAAACAGGAGCCTCGTATCCCGGAACCAATCTTTTGTAGCTGTTAACAAGAGGATTTGTAATAGCCGTAAAGGATTTAACGTGTTTTAACACACCCCCGATTGAATAAAGCGCCTCTTTTGAGAGTTGAAAATCCGATTCGGGTGAGAAGAAAATGTTTTTTCCGTCTTTAAATAAAGATAAATTGCAATGCATTCCCGATCCGTTAATTCCAAAAATCGGTTTTGGCATAAAAGTTGCGTGAACCCCATATTCATTAGCAATACTTTTAACGACATACTTAAAAGTGATGATATTATCAGCCGTAGTTAAGGCGTCTGCGTATTTAAAATCAATTTCGTGTTGACCACGGGCAACTTCGTGGTGACTCGCTTCGATTTCAAAATCCATTGCCTCTAAGGTTTGAACGATATCCCTTCTTATATCTTCTGCCATATCAACAGGAGCTGCGTCATAATAACCCGCTGAATCGTGAGGAATTGTTGTCGGATTTCCCGATTCATCCAATTTAAAGATAAAAAACTCGGCCTCAGGACCCACATTCATACTATAACCAAGTTTTTGCGCACGTTTTAGCATTCTTTTAAGATTGCATCGAGGACAACCTTCAAAAGGAGTTCCGTCTGCGTTATGAATATCACAAATAATTCTTGCAACATTCTCCCCGTCTCTTTCGCACCAGGGAAGAATTGTAAAAGTATCAAGGTCGGGGAAAAAGTACATATCGGAGGTTTCAATACTTCGAAAACCTTTAATTGAAGAACCGTCCAGCATAATTTCATTATTTAAAACCTTTTCCAATTGACTTATCGGCAAAGACAGGTTTTTTATGGTTCCGTTGATATCACAGAATTGCAATCTTATAATTCCAACGTTGTTCTCCTCGCACAATTTTGCGATTTTTTCTTTAGATGCTCTTAATTCTTTCATCTTTTTCCTCCTTATAATAACTTTTTAATTCTATATTAAAAAATGAAAAAAGGGAGTTTTTTTTATATAAACTTAATATCTATTTAACTAAAGATGTTGCAAAAAAATCATCATCGAAATCAATTCGAATAATTTTATAAGCGTGATTTTTTGAATAACTTTCCGTAATTATATGATAAACCCCGTCAATTTTTTGTTCTTGATTAGAGCCATAGTGCCCTGAAACAATCATTCGAACATTATTGTATTTTTTTAGAATTTCAAAATATTCTTCCGTTTTTGGCGTTTGGAGCCACTGGGAAGTTGTTGCAACAATAGGGAAATGCTGCAATATAACAACATTTTTATTTTTATATTTTTTTAGTGTTTTATCTAAGAATCTTAGTTCGTCTTTATTATAATATCCGTTTGATGATTGAAAATATTGTTTAGCTCCGTCTAGGACAACAAAAACACAATCTTTTTTCTTAAAAACATAGTTAGTTTTTGTGCTGTGATTAAAAAATCGTGCTCGATTAACCCTTTTTAAATAATACTTTTTATCAATCCCGCTAGACGCTAAAACATCGGTTGAACCCAACAAAACATAACATTTTTTATTAACTTTTTTTAATAAATATAAAAAAGTATTCAAATTATCAATATTGGTTTTGGAAATATTGTTCCCCCCGAAAACAACAAAATCAATATCAGAATACGAATTAATTTCTTTAATTGTTCGATACAAATTAATTGCGTTATTAGTGTTTAAGTTAATATCCGTAATATGGATAAACTTAATTTCTTTTGCGAACACACAAGTCGTAACAAAACAAAAAACCAGCATTAATTTAAAAATCAATTTCATAATTTATAGAATAATATAAAAGCAAAAAATTTACAAAATGTTAAATTGTTAATTTATTTTCTAATTTTTTAGAATTTATATGATAAAATAGTTTCGCCCGAAAAAGAGAGGGGTTTATAGATAATGAACAAATTATTAACCGTTTTTTTAACAACATTTATTCTAATTCAAAACATAGCGCAAGCTGCTAATATCGATGCTTTTATGGATAAACACGTAGCACCTTTTTCAGATAGAATTGCGTCAATTATTTTCTATTCGATTAATTTTTTTGGAACCGAAGTTCCTTTAATAATTTTTTGGATTCTAATTGCAGGAATATTCTTTACTTTCTATTTGCAAGGAATTGCGTTTTGGGGATTAAAACATTCAATTGAGGTTTTAAGAAAACCAACGGATAAAAATTCACAAGACGGTGAAGTTTCATCTTTTCAAGCTCTGGCAACGGCGCTATCAGGGACAATCGGTCTCGGGTCAATCGCAGGGGTTGCAATTGCAATTTCAATGGGAGGACCAGGCGCTGCTTTTTGGATTGTAGTTGGAGCTGTTTTTGGAATGAGCTTAAAATTTGTTGAAGCTTCCTTAGCGGTTAAATACAGAAGATTTAACCCCGACGGCACAATTTCCGGTGGTCCTATGCATTATATGGCGCACGGATTAACAAGAAAAAAAATGAGAAAACTTGGAAGAATTTTAAGTATCGTTTTTGCAGTTTTGTGCATTGGCGGAGCTTTGACCGGCGGCAATATGATTCAAATAAATCAAACAACGGAACAAATTGTTAATATTACAGGAGGAACAAACAGTTTCTTTTACGGTCAGAATTGGATAATAGGAATTATTGTAGCACTAATCGTTGGAGCAATTACGGTTGGCGGGATTAAAAGTATTGCAAGAGTTACTGAAAAAATCGTTCCTTTTATGTGCGCTCTTTATATAATTAGTGGTTTATATGTAATTCTGGTTAATTTTTCCTTAATTCCAAGCGCAATTGCAATAATTCTAAAACAAGCATTCGCTCCTGCTCCGATTTATGGTGGAATTGCAGGAACCATAATAATGGGACTTCGAAGAAGTGTTCAAACAAACGAGGCAGGAACCGGCTCCGCTCCGATTGCTTATGCTACGGTTAAAACCAAAGAGGCAATTTCTCAAGGTTTTGTATCTTTAATAGAACCTTTATTAACAGGGCTTTTGTGCTTATTGACAGCTTTTGTTATTGTTATAACAAATTCTTATGACAACTCATCTAACGCTGTCGTTGGAATTCAAGTAACTTCAAGCGCTTTTTGTTCAGTTTTTCCTTATTTTAAATATGTTCTATCAATTGTTGTGTGTTTATTTGCATTATCGACTTTAATTTCCTGGGCATATTACGGACAAAAAGCCTGGACATTTATGTTTGGGGAAGGCAAAAAAAGAATAATCGCTTTTCAGCTTTTCTATTGCACTTTTATTGTAATAGGTTCGTTTTTGAATGTAACTTCAGTTATTAATATAACTGATGCTATGATGATTGCAGTAAGTATTCCAAATATTATTACAATGTATATTCTCGCCCCTGAAATCAAAAGGGATTTAATTAGTTATTGCAAAAAATACAAAGTAGGGAAAGTTTTTAGATAAAATTTCCTATACTTTTAATTGTCCGTATGGCGGTTTGTAGATTTTGTCGCTATGGCTGACAATTAAATAATGGATGAATTATTATTGCAAAAATTTGCAAAAAGAATTAAAGACCTGAGAAAACAAAAGGGATATACTCAAGACGAACTTTCCTATCGTGCCAAAATTGGTCGGTCCACTCTTGCTAATCTTGAAACCGCAAGCAATGATGTCACTTTAACAAAAATAAACCAGATTGCTTGTGCCTTTGAAATTTCCTTAGCTGAATTATTTAATTTTTAATTTTTCCAATATGGTTGAAAATTTTTTATTAAACTATATGTTTTATCAAAATCACCATCAAAATTAATAGCTCTATCATCAATAATAACAGAAGCAAACGGACTTTTTATATTAGTTACTTCTTCTATATAAACAATTAAATTATTTTCCTTTAACCACTCTGTCGTTACTTTAACGTCACGAGCAGTAAAAATAGATATTCTATAATCTTGATGCAATTTTTTAATAAATTCAAAAGCTCCCGGTCTCAACTCGGATATTTTATTGGCATCATATTTTCCGTTGTATAAATTTAAAACACCGTCTAAATCAATCAATAAGAGCTTTTTATAGTATTTTTTGTCCGTACCACAGTTTGTCATATTGTCATTATAGCAGACAATTTAAGAATGGACAAGAAATTATTAAAAAAAGTTGCCCGAAGGATTAAGTCCTTAAGAAAAAAGAAAAATTACACGCAAGACGATTTGTCTTTTTTTTCCAACCTTCCAAGGTCAACCATTGGTAATCTTGAAACTGCTAGCAATGATGTCACTTTAAGTAAAGCGAACCAAATTGCAACTGCTTTTAATCTTAGTTTGTCCGAATTTTTAAATTTTAAAAATTAAACTACCTAAAAATTGTCATGCCGAATTTATTTCGGCATCTAACCAATTTTAGCGTACAATCTCTGGTTTTCCACGGCATCTATCCGAGTAAAGTATTTTATAGATAATTTATAAATTAAATTTTGTTGTTTGTATTGTGCAAATTAATCCTAGGGTTGGATGTTTTATCCTAAACCCGCTTAGACCCTGAAACAAGTTCAGGGTGACGAATTTTGGTTATTTTTACGAGGTAAAATATTATTTTTTGATGTCGTACTAAACCTTATTTGACAAAAATAACCAAACAATTTCAAGGTGACGAATTGGGGCATATTAAGTATGGTTTTGGGTTGCATTTTAAAACAACTCCCGGTCCGTCAAGTCGAACTGACTAGAAAATAAGTCGAGATTTATCGAGACGTAATTTTCTGTTCCTACTTGGTGTTTCGGCATCTATCCAAGTAAAATATTTTATAAATAACTTATAAATTAAATTTTTAATAAATATTTCATTTTAAAAAT
>CANAIK010000081.1 GCA_947361225.1 uncultured bacterium | reverse complement strand
AATAGCGCAAATCGAAGATAAAACAACGAACGAAATAGCGCAAATCGAAGATAAAACAACGAACGAAATAGCGCAAATCGAAGATAAAGCAACGAACGAAATAGCGCAATATGAAACAAAAGAACCCGAAGAAACCAAGCAAGCGGAAGATCCAAAACTCCTTTTGTCCTGCGAGGAAGCGCAAAAAAAATATCAAAAAATTTCCACAACAAAAGACGGCGTAAGAACCCACAGGGGCTATATTAGACCTCAAAACGGGGTTTATCATACAGGCTGGGTTAACGATATTGATAAAAGCCAAATTCAAAAATTTGATAACTTGGCTTAGTTAATATTGGACCCTAGTGCCTTAAGATTTTCATAGGACAAACCCGCCTCAGAAAGTTCTTCTGCGCTTATTCCGAATAGACTAATTAAATCCAGTGCATTGTTGTAATTTGGGGAATTTTTAGTGTTAAAAATTTTAAAAATGCTGCTAACTGCTTCTTCTCTAGTCATATGGTAGGAATTATGTTTTTTATGGATTGTTCTTTTTATACATTTTCCCATAACGATATTTTCTTACATATAAAAAAGTTTGTAAATAAGTTATGTATTATTGTAAATTTTATTTTTTCCAAGCGCAAAATTTTTTCTTTTGTGGTTTTATATTGTTGGAAATAAGATTATGTTAAATATTGGACCTATAAATTTTAATAGCATAAAAATGCCTTTGGCTTTTAAGAACAATTACAAAAGATACAACAACTTAGCACCTCTAGCGCAAGATACTATAAGCTTTACGGGCGCAAAATCTCTAAATCGAGGCTTAATGGAAGCATTGGGAAACGCAGATGTTTGTCAGGAAGTTAGTGACAACGCTAAGTATGCAAACAATCGATTGACAAAGATTCTCAACAGTGCATTGGGTCAATTCATTGCAAGTAAAAACAACCCGAAAGGGGTAATTCAAGATATTGAAACCCGTGTTAAAACTCCTGCAAGTATTCAAGAAAAAGTTACTTCGGAATTTGAAGATTTGTTATTCAAACCAAGTCCCAAGTTTTTCAATCCTAAAAATTCCGAAGAAATTAAGAAAAAATTGGGAGATATAGTAGGGGCTCGTGTTGTTTTGCGTGATATTAACAAAAACGAAACGAAAAAAATTATCAGTGCTTTAATTGAACAAGTTTATAACGGAAATTTAAAAATTACAAGAATCGAAAGTTATGCTCCGTCTTCAATACCTGAAAACCTTCACTATTTTTCAAAAAACGATTTGGAGCGTTTAAGAAAAGCTGCAAATAATGCTCAACCAAAAGGAGCTCGTGAGGTTGAATTAAACGTTCAACCGACAAAAACCGGTTATATGGCACTTTATATAGATGTCGACCTTTCAAGTCCTGATTGTATTGTTAAGAATAACGGTTATCAAGGCGAAATTCAATTTGTCGGAACAGACGTTGCACAGCTTAAAGAAGTTGAAGATTTTTGTTATAAAATTAAACAAGAAAAAGAAATTAAAGCCGGAAATCCTGCTTATAAAGCGTTTGTCGAGTACTTTAAACAAAATTTAAAAAATCCTAACTATTCAAACCTTGAGAACGATTTCCAGGAATATGCTTCTAAAGCCTATGCTTTCCAAAGGGAAAAACCCGCAATTCCTTTCGAAGAACTAAAAAAGAAAGGCAAAAAACATCTTCCTACAATAGAAGAATGTGGAATGACGGGAAAAATCCCGCTTGAATTGGATTTCAACAAATTGGAAGAAGTTAAATATCATTGTGATAAACTTTATGAAAAAACTTCTAATTTATCTGTCGCATAAGGAAAATATTAAGATTTTGTATTTGACCTTGTAATTTGAATATATTTATTAGATTATAAATTTATAAGTAAATTATTGAGGATAAAAATTATGAATTGCACAGTTGAAGTTGTTAAAAAATGTTGTTGTTCTAAGTTTCAAGAGCTTGCTAATCAAGCAGTTGAAGATATTAAAAAAAGACAGGGAAAACCGGGTCAATTCTTGAATTGGATTGAGGTTTTGCCAAATCTTCAAATTGAGAATTTAGATAATTTATATTCTTTAGCAAAAAATGCTAAGGGTGATAAATTTAGCGACCTTGCGATTCTTGGAATCGGAGGATCTCGTCATACAACTGAGAATATTACAAAATTATTAGGTGTTGAGGATAAAGTTCACTTTTTTTCTTCTGTTGAACCAACTAGTTTTGATAGATTCATAAAAAAATTGGATTTAGATAAAACCTTGTTTTTGGTTGTTTCAAAATCAGGTACAACGCTGGAAACCACCTTTGGATATAACAAAACAAAAGAGGTTGTTGAAAAATTCTTAGGAAATAAAGACACTTCGAATAATTTTGTTGCAATGACAGATAAGAATTCCGAAAAATCTGCACTAAGAAGAATTGTTGATAGCGGTGAAATTAAACTTTCAGGGTTTGTTCACGATGACGTTGGCGGAAGATTCTCAATTTTTGATGACGCTACAATTTTTACCCTATTTTTCTTAGGCTATTCAAAAGAAGACGTTAAGGAATTATTGAAAGCCTCCCTTGAGGCTCAAAAAGAATTTTTGAGTTCCGATGTTGAAAAAAACCAAGCGCTTAAGCTTGCCAAATTTAATGTTAAGGCTAAGAATCAAGGCAAAAATAAACATTTTGTCGAATACTTCGGAGACGAATTCTTCGGAACAACTTTATGGGAAAAACAGCTTAAAAACGAATCTTTAAAAGCTGCAATTTCAACAGATACTAACGTTGGACCGGGATATTTACACTACAACGCCGAGGCGGATCTTGACGTTAACAACACGGATTCTTTTTTCACTTTTGTTTATGTTAAATCGACCGATAAGGTAATGAACGCTGTTATGGAAGGGGTAATTAGTGCTTATAGTGCTCAACATCCGGTTTCAAAAATCGTTCTTGAGGATTTATCGCTTAAATCAATTGCCAGATTTATTGAGCTTAAACATTTTGAAACCCTATACACCGGTTGGATATTAAGAGCTCAAAAAGGTAATATTACACCTTGTGATGTGGCGCTTGATGAAGTTTTACAACCAAATGTCGAGAAATACAAAAAAGAAGTTAAAAAAGCTTTAGAAAAATAGGCTATTCTAATAATAAAACTATTGGGTTAATAATTTTATTATTAACCCAAGTTTTTTTTGTGCACATATAAAGGAATTAAAAAAATGAGAATAACAGTTGGTGATTATTTAATAAAAAAATTGAAATCTTTAAATATTACAGAAGTTTTTGGTTTGCCCGGGGATTATAACTTCGAAATCGTTGAGGCTATTGAAAAAACCGAGGGAATTAGTTGGATTGGATGTACAAATGAATTAAACGCAGGATACGCTGCTGACGGATACGCAAGAATTAAAGGATTCTCAGCCCTTGTAACGACATTCGGGGTCGGGGAGTTATCCGCAATGAACGCAATAGCAGGCGCAATGGCGGAGAATGTTCCTGTTATAAAAATTGTCGGGGTTCCAAGGACAAAATTGGTTGATAATAAAATTTTAGTGCATCATAATCTTGATAACGCCGATTACAAGGCTTTTTTACGGGCTTATTCCAATGTTACTCAAGAAAGTTCTTTTTTATCTAAGGAAAACGCAAAACAAGAAATCGATAGATTGTTCGATATTGCAAAAAAATACAGAAAACCCGTTTATCTTGCTATTCCAATGGATGTTGTTATAGAAGAAGTGGAAGATAATATAGAAGAAGAAAAAATTCAATCCAATGAGGATAATTTGAATCTTGCAACAAAAGAAATTATTAGTTTAATTAAAAAAGCGAAAAATCCAGTGGTTCTTGTGGACGGGCTTGTTAAAAGGTTTTTTGTTACAAAAGAGGTTAATAAGTTTTTATTAAAAACAAATTTATTAAGCACAACTTTAATTCGTGGGATTGATGTTATTAACAACTCCACCCCTAATTATTTAGGGGTTTATTGCGGGAGTCGGGCTAATCAAACTTCTTATCAAATTTTAAACGATTCCGATTGCATTGTTGCGCTCGGTACGGTTTTATCCGATTTAAATACTTTTGGGTTCGATTATTCTTTTAATTTGGATAATCATATAAATATTCAACCCCATTATGTCGAAATTAAGAACAAAAGATATGATAATATCGAAATCCTTGATTTAATTAAGAATTTAGCTGAAAAAATTGATTATAAATTCGATAAAAACATTGAAAGGACTTATAAACCTAAAAAAGTAACTCCAATAAAAAACGAGAATTTGACCTATGATTATTTATTCAATCGAATTAATTCTTTTATTAAAAAAGACGATATTATAATAACGGAAGTCGGACTCCCGACCCTTGCCTCCGGTTCTTTGGAACTTAAAGACGGGGTTAGGGTTGAGAATCAGGTTTTGTGGGGTTCAATCGGCTGGGCAACGCCTTGCGCTATGGGTTGTGCGTTTTCGAATAAAAATTCAAGAGTGATTCTAATTACAGGGGAAGGGGCGCATCAGTTGAGCGCTCAAGAAATTTCAACAATGATGAGAAATAACTTAAAACCGATTATTTTTGTAGTTAATAATAAAGGTTATACAATTGAAAGACTTTTGTGCGATAATCCCGAATACAAATACAATGATATTGCCTCCTGGAATTATTCAATGTTGCCAAAAGCCTTTAAGGGAGATTGTTTTAGCGCTCAAGTAAAAACGCAACAGGAGTTGGAGGAAGTTCTTGCAATAATTGAACAAAACGAAAAAATGTCTTATATTGAGCTTTGTTTTGATTATAAAGACGTTCCTCAAAACGCAATTTGGGCTATAAAACATCCTCAGTTTTTTCAAAAATAATTGCAAAAAAAAATCTTTTTAAGTATTATATAATTAACTCACTTAAACCTCGCAAGCAGATGGTTAATTAATTATATTTGAAAGGAAAAAAATATGGCAAATATAAAATCTGCAAAAAAAAGAGTTCTTGTTACAGAAAGAAACACTGAAAGAAACGTAGCGTTTAAAACTTCTATTAAAACTGCAATTAAAAAAGTTTTAATTATCGCTCAACAAGAAGATAAGTCTGAATTAAATAAGGCTTTATCAAAAGCGTATCAACTTTGTGACAAGGCAGTATCAAAAGGTATTATCCACAAAAATACCGCAGCGAGAAAAAAATCAAGATTAACTAAAGCAGTTAATAAACTAACTTCTAAATAATTGCTTTATAATAATCTAAAATTAACTCCCTTTTGAAGTCATTAATCAAAAGGGAGTTTTAATTGGGAGCTAAAGTTGTCGACACTTTGTCAAGTCGAGTTGACTAGAAAATAAGTCGAAATTTGTCGAGACGTAACTTTTTCGTTCCTGTGCTGGTGTTTGACGAATTTTGTCGAAATCCATTGAATTCCAACACAAAATGCCTGCTTTTCCACGTATATTCATCCTGTCATGCCGAACTTGTTTCGGCATCTATCCGAGTAAAAGGTTTTATATAGAACTTATAAATTAAATTTTACAAATTTACTAAATCAATTCTAGAGCTTAATTTTTTCCTCCTAAACCTAATTAGATGCCGAAATAAATTCGGCATGACGGGGGGAAAGGTATTTTGGCGCACTAAATTTAAAATGACAATGGGAAATGGTGATTTAATGTATAAAAATTTTTTATCCCGAAAAATGTTTTTGTACCCTACCAATCACAAGACAAGTCGTTAAATTTCGGGTTTGTTTGTTTTATTAAATTTATCTTCCATTCCCTGTGCCAGTTTTTTAGTTGCTTTTCTCGTTTTATTGCAGATTCAATAGAATTTGTGGTTTCATAATAAACCAATTTATTAATATTATATTTTTTAGTAAACCCTTCAACAACTTTGTTTTTATGCTCCCAAATTCTTTTTTGAAGATTTCTTGTTACCCCAATATAGAAAGTTGTTTCGTTGTAGTTGGTTAGAATGTAGACAGAATAAAGTTTATCCATAGGTTTGTATTATAACATAAATCGGCTGGTTGGATTTATAATAAGTTTTAAATGACAATAAAATTAATAAATTAATACCCCCGTCGTGCCGAACTTGTTTGGCAGAAAATCGAAAAAACGATATTTTACCACACAAAATAATCGAAATTCGTCACCCTGAACTCGTTTCAGGGTCTTTCTATTTTTAAAATGAAATATTTATTAAAAATTTAATTTATAAGTTATTTATAAAATA
>CANAIK010000080.1 GCA_947361225.1 uncultured bacterium | reverse complement strand
GTTTTCTTGATCGTGCTTTTGATAATCGCTAAAAATACCGCCGTAAAAACCGTTCACAAAAGTTGCGCCGAGGTCTTTAACCTCATAACCTTTTACATATTCAAGTTGAGCTCCGTATCCCGGTCTTCTTGCGCCCATAAAGCCTTCTGAGATATAAGAATTTCTTGTATACTTCAAAGACAAAGAATCCGTTAGACGGTATTTTCCTCTAACAACCAAATTCGAACTTGAAGTACCCCATCCGCCTTCTATTGTCCCGTTTTGAGATTGATGACGCCCTATAACACCCACTCCGATGCCGTCGCTATAAACAATAGCGGGCATGAGTTTTAAGGTTTGTCCTTTGGGGAGTTTGTAGACAAGTCCATATCCAAAATAAGTACCAAAATTCCTCATTGTACCGGCTTCAGGCATATTTGTTTCAATAATTTGATTTTGCTTATCAGAAATTATTTCAATATCGGAATTATGAATAACCTTATGATTATTATAAAAAACGTTGGAACCTTTGAGTATAACTGCATCGTGATCTTTATAACTTGTCAGTACAATTTCTTTAGAATTAATTGTATAAACCTGTTTTTTTTGGTTTTTATTTAATGCAGACATGTCATTTTGCGTATTTTCATATAAAGATAAAGCCCCTCTTGGTTCAAGTTTTGCAAAACCGGTACTGGTTAAGGGGTATTCTGTTTTTTTGTTGGACTTTATATTCCCGTTAATCATTTGAATATCATTAGCAATCAAATACCCCTCCTGGGCTTTAATTGTAAAAGAATACGCATCTATTGTGGGGTTATCCATAAGAATATTTTGCTCATTCAAATCAACGAGCATATATTCACCCTTCATTTCAACCCCGTCTTTTATTATTTTAACGTTTTTTAATAATTTTATTGTCTGCTGCGATTTATCTAAAATCGCTTCATCTGCCTTTAAGGTAACGCCTTGAGATTTAGCGATAATCGAAACATCGCCCTTAGCATAGACATTACCTTCAGTGTCGTCATATGTAATTTTATCGGCATTTATTTGGAATTTGTTTTTATCGCTAATTATTTCTTTTGTTTCTTTATCTTTTTTTTCATTAAAATTGCTTAACGAATCTTCATTAACATTCTCTTGTTCTAAGGAATCATCGTTTTTCTTTTTTCTGTTAAAAAATTTTCTTGCTTTTTGCTCAATTTTATAACCGACACTATCTTCAACACTAAAATTGGGAAGTTCAGGATCATTAAAAGTCGGAGGAATTATGGGTTCTTGTTTTTGAATTATATTCTCATTGTTAACGGTTTTAGCCTTAACAACTTCATAAGAAGCAAAGGCAGCTGAATTTAACCGGCATAAAAATACCAATACAAATATAGAAATAGATAGTTTTTTACCTGCAAATTTTAACAATTTTAACTCTTAATTCGATTCACAATGTATTACCCTTAATTTACAACAAAAAAACTTTGATTACAAATTATCTTACGAAATTAGACGGGTTGACAGGATTACCTTTTTGACGCACTTCAAAGTGCAAATGAGGTCCTGTTGAATAACCTGTTGTACCTACTTTTCCAATAACAGTGCCTTTTGCAACATTTGTACCTTGTCGAGCAATAACAGTCGACATATGAGCATATAAAGTGGTTGTCGGAACACCGTTAATTTTACCATGGTCAATAATAACAACTTTCCCATAGCCGCTGTACCAGCCTGTAAAAATGACCCTTCCGGAGTTTGCAGCTTTAATTGGAGTTCCATATGGAACGGCAATATCAAGTCCGGAGTGGAATATTTTTCTTTTGAATATAGGATGAACCCTCCAGCCAAAAGGAGATGTGATTCTTCCCACTACAGGACGCATAAACCCGCCTGTAACCGTAACATTAACCCCTTCTTTTCCGGATTTGTTAATTTGTTGATTAATCATTTGAGAAATTGCTCTTGATTGTCTGGCAAGGTCTTTTTCGGCTTTTTCCCAGGTGGCTCTATCTGTTTTTAGTTTTTCAATTAATTTTTCGTTTCTTGAAATTGCATCTTGAATATCAACTTGTTGTCTATTAATTGAAGCAATGGATGATTCCAAGTTTCTTTTTTGAGTTTCAATCCGAGCTTTAACGGCCAAAATTTCCTTAGCACAATGTCTTGTTTCAACAAGTTTTTGTTTATCATATGCAATAATAATATTCTCGAAATAAAGTCTGTCTAAAAATGCGTTAATATCATTAGAATTGAGCAAAAACTCAACATAGCTGTTTCTTTTGTGTTTAAAAATTTGCACCAATCTTTTAGATGTATACGCCTGGTATCGTCTGTTTTCAACAAGAAGTATTTCCAGTTTTCTCTCAAGGTTTATAACTTCATTCTGAGCGCTTTTGTATTCTTTTTTGTTTCTTTGTAAATTCTGCTGCGTGTGTTCTAGTTTTTGTTGGTTTTTATAAAGTCTGTTTGTTTCGATTTTTTCTAATAATTTTAATTTTCGAATTTCTTTTTTAGCCTTATTGTGCCTTTGTTCAATTTCCGTTAACTGGTTTTTGTTAGCAAAAACAGGACTTGTAAACAACAAACAAACTACAAGACATAAAAAAGATACATATAAACTTTTTATAACTCGAAAATTTTTCATAGGTTTAAAAAAGTGCGCTGATTAAAGCCCCTATTCCTACCATCCAGGCAACTATGAAAATAGTCAAAAATATTACTATTATTCTTCTGTGCTTTCTAAAAAATTCCATTTATATTACCTTCAGTTAATTTCTTTATATAAATATAATAACAAAAATAATATCCAAATGGCAAATTGCTTAACAAAAACCAACTATTTATTCGGTTTTTGAATTCTGCAACCTTCGTCTTCTTTGTCGATTTTTCCATCAAAATTATTGTCAATTCCATCAAAACAAGAGTTTTTGGACTCCAAACTTTCTGCCCTTGGAATTAATTTTAAAAATTTTCTATCGATTGAGTTAAACAAATACAAATAATAGTCCCGATAAAAAGAAACCAGGTTTTTATTCTTAATTAACAAAATATTCTCATCATTTTTATAAAAACCGC
Organism: uncultured bacterium; assembly: GCA_947361225.1. GTDB lineage: Bacteria > Cyanobacteriota > Vampirovibrionia > Gastranaerophilales > Gastranaerophilaceae > RUG14156. Next base: position 3,712 of record CANAIK010000080.1, on the reverse strand, counting down.
TCTTGCTAAAGTTGCAACTGCCCATAATTAAAGTATTAGAATCAATAAGAATCGTTTTTTCGTGGTTTTTTCCACCCCAATCCTCAACAATTGTAGGAATTTTTGAATCCCTTAACATTTTTACATTAGATCGAAAATTATTAGCACAAAGCGCATCCATTAAAACCAATACAAAAACCCCTCTTTTTTTCGCTAATATTAGCTCGTTTATTAAGTTTTTATCGGTTAAATAAAAAGCGGAAACAAAAATTTCTTTTTTCGCTCCTCTAATTTCATTCAAAATTAACTTGGAATAAACATCGTTTTTAGGAGGAAAATACACACTAACATTATTATCTTCGACAATTTCATTCTCGGCTTTTTTATTCGAGAATTGTCCGCTAAACATTTGTTCGAATTCTTTTTTGTATGAATTTGCAATTTTTGTTGAATCCAAAACAACAACCGAGTTTGCATTGTATCCTCCCGTGCCTGAGGAGGAGATATTAGCTGATCCTGATATAACTTTTCTATTATCAATAATAAAGAATTTGTTATGCATTAAAGAACCCGGTTTATCGACAACTGCGCTAAATTCTTGGATAAATTGTTTCGTTTGAGGATAAATTTCATCGCCGTTTCTGGAATAATCAACAACCGCCCTAATTAAAACCCCTCTTTTTTTCGCATTTTTTAGAGCATTTATAATTTCATCTTGAGATCCAACACCATACAAAGCTAAATCAATACTTTTAGTAGATGAATTTATCTCTTTTACAATTCTTTTGCAAATCGGGGTTGTGCAGTTTTTATTTGGTTTTGTAAATTCCAGAGGATTAATTAAATAAAGTTCAAGGAATCCGTCTTTTTTATAAACCGAACGAGGATATTTATTTAAACTTTGAGGGATTATATATTCGCTGAAATTTTCTTTATTTTTATTGTCAAGACAAACTTTGCAGGGGATATAATTTTTTATGGCATCTTTTTTTAGAACTAATTCACCGTTATTTAGTTTTTGAGCGTATTCACAATCCGGTTTGTGAAAAATTTTGGAGTTCGAATTAACCAAAACAAAGTCTAATTCATTAATTTCATTAGCGTTTGTCTTAATTTGCGATAAATTTTGATAAAGTTGATAATTTTTATTTAAAGGACTCTTATAAACAAACGCAAGTCCTTGTTTTAAAAGTATTCTGCCCAAATCTTCGTTTTTATAGAAAACGTATGAATAACCGTATTTTTTATCTTTTTTATATTCAATTCTATCAATATCAAGATAAACTTCTTCGTTCTCAAGTGTCTTAATTGTCCAATTTCTTGCTAAATATCCGGTTTTTAAGTATTGATTTATATTAAGATTAAGTCTTTTTGCTTGTTCAATTGAAAAATCATTCTTGATTGGTCTTAAGGCACTAATATCCTTTAGTTTTATAAGTTCACAATCGTCAATTAAATTATTTTTATTCAAATCAATATAAAATAAATCCGCCTCAACAACCTTTAAAACTTTGTAGGTTGCAGTTTCTTTGGGAGTTTTTAAGGAATAAAAAAACAACCCTAAAAACATTAAAAATAGTATTATTATTGTAATAATTTTCTTTTTCATTAAAATAATAATATATTAAAAAAATATTTTTGTTAAAAAACTTTACTTTAAGTACTTGTTTATTAATTATGTTTAATATAAGATAGAATTTGCTAGAAGAACTAATAAAAAGGGTAAAAAAATGAATCCGATTATCGAAGAATTAGAAAAAGAATATACAAACCGTGAAATGCCTGAAATCAACCCGGGCGATACAGTTAAAGTGTTTGTTAGAATTATCGAAGGAAACAAAGAAAGAACACAGGCTTTTGAAGGAACTGTAATCAAAAAACGTGGAAGTTCAATCAACAAAACAATTACAGTTAGAAAAGTTTTCCAAGGCGTTGGAGTAGAACGTGTTTTTGCAATTTACTCACCAAGAATCGAAAAAATCCAAGTTTTAAGAAAAGGTGATGTTAGACGAGCTAAACTTTACTACTTGAGAGAACGTTCCGGAAAAGCTACTCGTATTAGAGAAAAAATGGAAAAAAGATAATTCTCTTTTCAAAATTGGTTTTAAAGCCTTGAGTTTAGTTTAAATTCAAGGCTTTTTAAAAATTTTAAAAAAATTTAAAGGAATCTATATGTCACACATTCACTGGTTCCCCGGACACATTGCAAAAGCCACAAGGGAACTTAAAGAAAAGTTAAATTTAGTTGATGTAATTATTGAAGTTATTGATTCAAGAATTCCTTATTCAAGCTGGTATAAAACAACCGATAAGTTGTGTTCCAATAAACCAAGATTAATTTTAATGAATAAATCGGATGTTTCAGACCCGAATTTGAATGTAATTTGGGCAAAAACAATATCCCGATTGTCTGGTTGTCAAGTAATTGTCACAAGTCTTAGAAATAAAAACGACATTAAACCAATAATTTCCACTGTTATTAATTTATCCAAAGAGACTATGGAAAAAAGAATTAAAAAAGGGCTTTTAATTCGCCCCACAAGAACAATGGTTATTGGAATGCCAAATGTTGGAAAATCAAGCACAATTAACAAATTGGTCGGAAAATCCAAAGCAAAAACCGGCCCAAAAGCGGGCGTTACAAAAACCCAGCAATGGGTTCGAATCCACGATAAAATCGAGCTTTTAGACACACCGGGGATAATCCCTACAACTCAAGACGACCAGTATCAGGCTCTAAAATTAGCAACCGTCAACTCAATCGGGGAAAATGCTTTCGATAGTGAATTTGCAGCGGAGAATTTAATTAAAATCCTATTAAAACTTTATCCTCTTGAGCTAAAAAATTATTATGGATTTAAAGAAGACGAAACGATTGATATTAAATCAATTGCGCTTAAAAAAAATTGGATTCTAAAAGGACAGGAACCGGATATTAAAAGAACATCTCAAGTTATGTTGTCCTCTTTTCAAAGTGGAAAAATCGGAAAATTTACCTTGGAAACACCAAAAGAATATGAACTTATTTGAATTTGATAATCAAAAAAACTCAATAATAATAGGAACAGACGAAGCCGGAAGGGGTCCCGGGGCCGGTGGAGTCTGGGCCGGTGCGGTTTGTTTTTTTAACAATGTTGATTTGTCGTTATTTGAAACCTTAAATGATTCAAAAAAATTGACTCCTAAAAAAAGAGAGAATTTATATGAAATTATAAAACAGAATTCTTATTATTCGATTAAAGCAATAACTGTTGAAAAAATTGATGAAATTAATATCCTTGAAGCATCTTTATTAGCGATGAAATACGCTGTTAGTGACGTTATTAAGCAAATTAACAACAAAAATGTTTTGGTTTTGGTTGATGGGAACAAATTAATAAAAAATTTTGATTATCCTCAAGAATTTATAATTAAAGGCGATTCAAAGTCAGCATCAATTGCAGCGGCAAGTATTCTCGCTAAGGTTAACAGGGATAAATATATGGATAAAATTGATAAAGAATTCCCTTGTTATAATTGGAAACAAAACAAAGGATACCTGACAAAAGCTCATATAGAGGCGATTAAAACCTTTGGAGCTTGCAAATATCATAGATTGTCTTTTTTAAAAAATATAGCAAAAACCCCTGAAAATTCAGGGGTCTAAAAAATATTTTTTACCTTTACACCAGACTTAACGCAATTCCGGGTGCTTGGTTAGCTTGCGCTAACAAAGAAGTTGAAACTTGCTGCA
>CANAIK010000079.1 GCA_947361225.1 uncultured bacterium | reverse complement strand
CGATATTTCAGCCTTTACAGAGGCCCTTTTAGCGCTTAAAAAATCGATTAATTATTCACTTATAAAAAACGATAAAACTAATTTAGATGAAAAATACTTCCTTTCAGGCTGGATTCTAATTAAGCAAAACGAGATTCAAAAAGCATTTATGAATTTGAATTCAATAAGTAAAGAATCAAATTATTATTCAACAGCGCAAATTCTTTTGCAAACAATAAATTTAAAAAAACAGAATCTTTCAGCAGCCAAGGCGGTTTTAGAAAAATATCTTGATAAAGAAAGCGATAATTTATTCTTGCTCGATGCTTTAGGAATAGTTTATAAAGAACTTAAGCTCTACAAAAAAGCGATTGAAATTCTTGATAGAGCATATAAACTCTACCCTGATTCAATTTATTACGTCTTAGAAATGATTGATTTGTTAATTGATGATAAAAATTATGATAAAGCGTTTAGTTTAATCGAACAACAAATTAAAACCCACGCAAATTGCGCTAGTTTATATAATTCCAAAGCAAGGATTTATTACAGGAAAAATCAGCTCGAAGACGCTCTTTTAGCGCTTGACAAATACATTGATCTTGATAAAAATAATCCTGAATCATATTATTTTAAAGGTTTAATCCTAGCTGACTTAGAACGATTCGAAGAGGCTAAAAATTATACTTACACGGCTCTTAGACTCAATCCGACAGTTGGTAAGTATTATTCTCTTATGGCAAGGTGTTATAAAAACTTAAAAGAATACGAAAACGCTCTTTTATACGCTAAAGAGGCAGTTGAAATTAATAATAATGAAATTAACTACAAAAAACAAGCTTATGAAATTGCACTTTTGTTGGAAGATAAAGAACAAATTAAAATTTTCGAACAACAACTAAAAAGATCGGAATCTGTTATTCGATTGAATGCAAAAGGTTAAAAAAAGGGAGGTTTTTACAAAACCCCCATTTCCCCATTAAAAAATTTTATTAATAAACCGAAAAAGTTATTTTCTAATCTCTATATTAATATTCTAACCAAAGTTTTCTTTTATTGCAAATTAATATTTATATATTTATTTTACATTTGTAGTAATGAGATTTTATCCTACAAATAGGGGATTTTAGCCCTATTTGAAATTTATAAAAGTTAACAATTTAGCTTGATTATAAAGAAATTTTAAGTAAAAATAACAATATAGCCATGACAAATTTTAATCCTATCAATAACTACAACATAATAAATAATTATAACTTTAACTGTAAAACCCCTCAAAAAGAGCCTCAAAACGAAGTTATAAATACAATTAATCAAGAATTATTGCTTGATTTTAAAACCTTTGATTCGGATAATCAAAATTTGCTTAAATATTTAAAGAATTTGCTTAATTACCCGACTTCGATTGAACAATTCCTTAAGAATCTTAACAATAAAACCATAAACAATAAAGAACTCGAGATTTTAATTAACAACAACGTTGACTTAAAAATTCTTTCTAGAATTTTAAGCAGCGATTCAAAAATCGGATTAAAAAAAGTTCTAACACAAATTGAATACTTATCACAAAACTTTAGTCAAAATCACCTTAGTGAAATTTTATCCACCCTTAATTCACTTCAAGTAAGCAAAGAAACCTTAAAGGAGTTTTTGTTATTATATATTCCGATTAATTTTGAAACATTCGAAAAACGTGGAAATTTTGGGGATTTTGAACTTGAAAACAAAGAAGAAATCAAAAATTCGACTCTTTCAATAATGTTTCAAACCTTGAATTATTCTAATATATTAATTACACTTGTTGAACTTAACAATTCTTTATTAATCGATTTTTTTGTTAATGAAACTTTTCCTGAAGCAAAATTTACTTTAGTTGTAAAGGAGTTCTCTAAAAATAATTCAATTAATGTCGATCTTAATAAAAAAGCAATAAAAATCGAGAATGAAACCAAAAAACAAAGTTTTAGAATAATATCCAATGATTTTGTTTCAATTAATATAATTCTTATTTGCAATTTTATTATTAAAACAATTCTTAAGTTTGATAATGACTTTTCTATTTAATTTTTTTCAAACTCGATAAAAAGTTGTTGTGTTCAACGTCACCTTCTACTTGCGTTAGGAAAATTTGAGTTTTGTCTTCCTCAACATCAATTTGAGGTAAGTCAACAAGTTCCGCTGCATAATAATTGGCGTCGTTTCTTGTATTAAGCTGAACTTTGTTTGCAAGTGCATTTAAGCTTATATTTCTTAAGAATCCAAAGACAGATTTTTTATCAGAAGAGAATCTTGTGTAAATTCTTAAGGAAGTATCGTGTTTTTCAAGGTCGAATCGTCCTCTAATTAACGCACTTAAGGATTTTGAATAGGATTTAATATTAATCATTGAAATAACGTTGTCTTTAATTCTTAATTCGCCCTGGATTTTGTCAAATTTTCCCTCAGGAATATTAACAATATCCATAATTGCGGCAGGGCTCACCATTGCAATAGGGTTTCTAAATACGGATGCAATTTTTAAGACATATTCAACCAAACCGATTTTTCCAATGGTTCCTTCGTTTACTAAAAATTTAATCGATCCGTTCATTTTCATTGTTTTATCGGTATTAAGCTCGATTAACCCTGATGCTTTACCTGTAATTTCTTTATCAAGATTAAACAGAACCTTTGCCATTAAATTAGAATCAACATCCTTAACTCCAAGTCGAATGTAGTGTTTTAGGTTTTTTAAATCACATTCAACCTTAAGAGTCGAAATTCCGTGTGCGATATTGAATTTATTGGAATTAATTCTCATCATTCCTTTGTCATCAAGGCTCAATTTTGCTTTAATATTAGAAAAAGTAAGTTCTTTGTAGTTTCCTTTATCTAAAATAAAATCAGCTTCTTCGATTCGAATTAAATTTGTATCGAACATATAATCATCGTCTATAATTTCGTCAGCTTCCACTTCAGCTTTAGGATTTGTTGATGGAGTTGTTGATGAGTTAACTGCGGTTAAAAATCGTTCAACATCAACATTATCAAGACTTAAAGCCATGTTTTTAATTACAAAAGGAGGCTGGAGTTCGTTTTTGATTTTTCCTTTAAAATCGTAATTGGCACGTTTGAATCGTCCTGTAACATCAAAATTAATAAAACTTGAATCGGTTCTTAAAAACGCTTCTTTAATAAAAATCCTCTGACTTGGAACAAAAGTATTCTTAAGAATCATATCGGCATTCAAATAAGGAATGTTGTTTTTAAAATCAACGTGCAAATTGCCTTTAATTGTGCCTTTTTTAAGAAGTTGTTGGGAGGCAAAAATATTCAAGAATTCACTTGGCATTTCCTGTCCAAAACTAAAACCAATACTATCTAAATTCCCCAACAAATCCATTTTAGCATCCAATACAAGAATTGGTTTTAAATTCATTCCTCTTTGAATATCAGATGCAATATAATAATTAATATTCTTAATATCGAGTCTGTCACCTTCGATATGAAAATCGCCTTTAACTGCTCTATCATAATCACTTAGCGCTGATTTTTCGTTCGATACGCCAAAATTAATTCCTTTGGAAATTTTTGCTAACCAGGTTATATCCATTATATTATTTTTGGCTTTGTAAACAATTCTTGTTCCAACCGGTTTTGAAACAAACAAAGTTGTGTTGTTAATTAACTGCGCCAAGTAATCTTTAAAGAATTCGTTTGCAATAACCGTATCAATTGTAATATTAGAATCAAAAGTTTTGTAATAATCCTTAATATCACCATAAATTTTTAAATTATTTTTCTTATTCTTGCCCCAATAGCCTATTAAATCAACAAAATTTATCTTGTCTTTGGTAATTTCAATTCTTCCTTTGGAAATATTTAAAGGAATGTAGGATAAATCCTTGAGGCGGGCTTTTGTATTGTTAACAAGAATATATCCCGATAAATCCTCGTTTTTAAGATTCAAATTAAAAGAAATATTACCTTCAGGATTAACCAAGGGTTTTAGTAGTTCTTCCCCTTGTGCAAGAACCAAATCAGAGTTAACAAGGCTAAAAACATCAACTAAATAAAATTTTTCCGAAAAAACATCAGCGTTTAATCCTTTTTTATCTAAAACGGCACTTGTTTTGAGTTTTGAATCATTAATTAAGAATTTAAAATCGGAAACTGTAAGTTTATCATTATACAATTTAATTTCATCCAAAGTTGAAGCAACAATATCAACATATTGCTTATTGTTCTTAGAAACCAAAACTTCTAAATTAAAACCTAAGTTTTTGTAGTCTTTTTTGCAATCAAGAACAATATCTCTCATAAAAACTTCAATATTTGCTCTATTCAAGGTATAAGATAAGTCGAGATTGTCCAGTTTAATATCTGCGTTATAAAAATCAATGTTAAAATCGTTTTTTTGTCCTTCGGAATTAGCAATAACAGGAATTGCCCCGATTAATTTGTCCGCTTTAATTGTAAGGGTTTTCGCTTTTAGTTTATTAAGTTTTATTTCTTTTTTTAAAATTTTATTAAAAGAAATTGAGCTGTCGAAATCTTTAAGTTCAAGTAGAACTACAGAATTTTTAGATAAAGTCAGATTGTCTACATTAAAATCTATTGTTGGTTTTAAGTAGGTTTTAAGATTTGGATTCTCAATTTCTAAATCCATTTGTAATAAATTTGCGCTAATTTTTTTAACATTATTAATAAAAAACGATTGCTTTATTAATCCGTTTAACCCAACAAGGTAAAACCAGCATATAAAAGCAGATATGCCGATAATAATTGCTATTAGAATTGGAAAAAAATATTTTTTTAACATAACAAAAAAATTATAACATAAGAATTTATGATATTATATTATTATGAAAAAATTAACATTAATATTTTTATTTATTTTTTTAGCCCTCAAAATCCCTGCGATTGCTGAGGATTTGACGGAAACTTATAGCAAAAACAATAAATTCGGACTTATAAAAAACGAAACCCCGATAACAGAAGCGAAATATTCAAAACTAATAAGATTGGGCGATAGTTCGTATTTATTTTTGTACAAAAATAAATATGGAATAATATCCAATGACGGGGAAATTTTAGTCGAACCAAAATTTACTAAAGCGCAAAGATTTGCCTCTCGTTTTGCAAAATTGGGTTCTAAGGGGCTTTGGGCGCTTTATAATGAAAAAGGCGAAGTTATTGCTGATAAAGAATATTCCTCAATCGATATTTTATTCGGAAGAATGTTTTTAGTATCAAAAAACTATAAATACGGCTTAATAAACTACGAGGGAGACATTATTCTTGCTCCTGTAGCGGATGATATTTACATGCCCAAACCTAATATTATAAAAATAAAATATGACAACGAATGGTATGAAATTGAGCAAAAAAACAAAGAAACAATGGAGCTCCCTTCTACTTTGTCAGATTCTGAGGAAAACGAGAAAAATTTTAAAATTACCCAAATTATAGAACAGCCAATCGTAAGTACGGGTTATGGTTTGGTTAGTGCAAGTGATTATTTTATTAAGGTTTTTTCTTCAATTTCACCCGCCTATGAACAAACAATCGATGAACTTGTGCTTAATCACGGGGCTGATACTGCAATGATTCTAACAAAACCAATCTGGCTTTTGCAGTTTCCTTTTGTTTATGGGAAAAACTATATTAATAACATAAAAGCTCCAAATAACGGACCTTTAAGTGATGTTAAATCAAATATTAAAAATAAATTTAAAACCTAATTTTTAAAAGAGGGGCAAAATTTGCCCTCAAATACCAGAATACAAAAGGTTATTTTTGAGTTTCGATAAAAACGAAACTCTTTTATTTATTTTGGAAATTATCTATAGTTGATTTATAAAATTTGATAAAAAAAAGAGGGCTGAATGTAAAAACAAAGCCCTCAAATATCAAAACACAAAAATATAAGATTGGTTTATTCAAGAAATTTCATCATATAACAACGAGTCGACAAAGCATAACTTTTCCCATTTGTGCCGTCTAAGCCAGAATAGAATGAGTATTCTCTTGAATCAGCTGTAATAGCAGAATATTCAGCTGTTGTTCCAAAAGTATAAATATTCCCCCAAATAAGACTTGGATAGCATTTATTATTATAAGCACCATAACATCTTGAACTTTCATTGCATTTGGGCAATCCTGCGGTATTACTTGCAGTTCCGTGTTGACAAATTTGTAAACCGCTAGCTCCTGTAAATTTTCCAACATAACCTTTGCCGGTACCATTTTTGTTTGCAGGTTCTTGCATTCGATCGTTAATTGCATATACCTGCGTCATACTAAACATTTCCCAGTCTCCTACGTGCGTTTTACCAATACTGTGGCTACGGCAAATAGCTTGCGCAGCGCTTCGATTACAAACGGTCCTATTACAGCCACCGTAGTTAAAAGCCGAAGTGTCTGATGTATGATACATTTTAGTCGCATTTGTATCGGTAATACAGCCTCCATCGGCTGTACTTGCAGTTTTAATTGCTCCGCTGGTGCCATTTCCGCCTGTCCAACAGCATTGTTGTGTTTTTGCATCACAACTTTGTTTAGAATCCCCAGCCCTTTTAGTTTCAACACTTGTTGGAATAGTTGGACCGTTTAAATCCCCTGCGTTGAATTTTGTTACGCAAAAACCATACCCTTCCAATGAATCACACCATCCGCCCCCATAGCAATTAGAATTTATGAATGGTATATAAATAGAACTATTATCAGTCGATTTATCACAATCATCTTGCGATTTTGGTCTTTTAATTTTTTTGCAAGTTTCGCCTACTAATTTATATTCTTGTGAATGGCGGGTTTCAGAATCTTTAACATTGTATACGTCAATAACTATACATTCTTGACAACTTGTTGCACTTGTGCATTTTTTACACCCCGTAGGACAAGCAGTACAGGTTGACCCGCTTAAGTATTGACCTTCGGGACAACTGGTTGGACCAGACGGTGTACTCGGTGCTGCAGCATCACACGCAGTTCTATCTGTATTGGGTGTAGTATTAGCCCCACAAGGTTTGCATTGACACCCATCGTGATAATTATTCCCTGTACACGTCGATTTATCCACACAGGTAGACGTACATCCCGTGTGATTAGCATTCGCTACAGAATTAGTCCCACAGTTGGAACAACTCGTCCCCGAGTAGTTGTCATTCGGTTGATACGTATCTCCCGTACAAG
>CANAIK010000078.1 GCA_947361225.1 uncultured bacterium | reverse complement strand
GGTTCTTTAAAAAAAACCCTTACAATTTCGGATCTTTTTACAATTGGAATCGGAGCAGTTGTAGGAACAGGAATCTTAACAATTATCGGAACCGCAATTCAGGGAGGCCCTGAAAGTTTAGGGGCGGGTCCCGGAATTGTTATTTCAATGATTCTGGCTGCTTTTGCCTGCGTTTTTTCTGCACTTTGTTACAGCGAAATTGCCTCAGCGATTCCAGTATCAGGAAGTGTCTATACTTACACTTATGCTGCTTTAGGGGAATTCTGCGCTTGGATTGTAGGCTGGGTTTTAATGCTTAACTATGTAATTGGAAATATTACGGTATCTAATTCCTGGTGCGGGTATTTAGTGCAGCTTTTAAAAGGTTTTTCAAGTTACTTGCCCTCTTTTGTAGTCAACTTCCCGCTTTGGTTAAGGTCGGATATTAGAACAATTTATGCTATGAGCGATAAATATGGTTTAGATGTCCACACCCAAATGCCTTTCATTTTTGATAGAATTCCTTTTGCAATAAATTTGCCCGTTATCTTTTTAACAATATTCTCAACCCTTATTCTAATTAAAGGAATAAAAGAATCTACAAGATTTGCTTCTATTATGGTTTGTTTAAACCTTCTAACCATATTCTCTTTTATTGTTGTCGGTGCTTTTCATATAACACCTTCCAATTGGACTCCTTTTGCTCCTAACGGGATTCCCGGGATTTTAATGGGAACTTTTATAATATTTTTTGCATATATCGGATTCGATGCTGTATCTGCTGCAGCCGAAGAAACAAAAAACCCTCAAAAAGACCTTCCAATTGCAATTTTAGGAACACTTTCCTTTTGCACAATTCTATATATTCTGGTTGCTCTTGTTCTAACAGGGATTGTTCCTGTGGATAAAATAAACCCGAGCGCCCCGATTGCAGCGGCTTTACATATGATTAACAAAGACTTCTTGTCGGGATTCATTTCAACTGCCGCAGTTTGCGCTCTTGCAAGTGTATTTTTAATTTGTCAACTTGCGGCAACAAGAATTCTCTATGCTATGAGCAGGGATAAATTTTTGCCAAGAATTCTAAGAATGATTCACAAAAAACACAGAACGCCCCATATTATGACAATTGTTGTGGGTTTGGTTATTATTGTCTGCAGTTTATTTATGGATTTGAATATTTCAGCACAACTTTGCAACTACGGGACTTTCACTTCCTTAATCGCAATTTGTATTGCGGTTATTGTCCTAAGAAAAACAGAGCCGAATTTAAATCGCCCGTTTAAAGTCCCTTTTGTGCCTTTATTTCCAATTTTGGGGATAATAACCTGCGCAGCTTTAGTTATTTATTCCTTTAATCAGCTTTCAACAAGCGTGTTAATGTTTTTCTTATGGGTTTTAATCGGAATTCTAATTTATTTTGGTTTTAGCTACAAAAATTTAAGAAAATAACTATTCGTCGTCTTTAATATCTATTGTTGAAACAGAATCTTTAATAAAAGGTTCATAAGTTCTCAATACTTTTCCAACTTTTTTAACCTTGGTTAAATCCTTTAATAAATTATTTTTTAAATCCTTAATTAAAACAATATTTTCTTTCTCAAGTTCAATTAATTCTAATCTTAATTTATAAAGTTCACTATTTGCTTTAATTTCTTTTATTCTTGGTTTTTCAAAATGAATAATTTGTCTTAATAAACTCTCTTTTTCCTGAATTGCAATATCAACGCTTTCCCAGTCATTATCAAGAACAAGATTCTTAATTTGTTGATTTGCTTTTAAAAATTTATCGTATAAAAGTTTCAAATGATTATAATCGTTGATATTAAGCACAATTATTCATCCTCGTTTTCATCGTCGTAATAATCAACCCTGCTTTGTTCCATTTGCTCTTTTTGAGCAAGAACAATTGCTTTTTCCCAGGTGGCTTTTAGGTTTTTAAGATACCCTAAAACCTCTTCTACCGGCTCAATTTCACTTTTCATATTAGCTTGAATTAAACGACGAATAAAATATTCATACAAACTGGTTAAATTATCCGCAAGTTGCGGAGCGACTTCTCTATCTAAGGAATTTATAAATTCTTGAATAATATTCTGCGCCCCTTGCAAATTGTTGTTAACGCTCTCAAAATCTTTATTGCTAATTGCAACTTTTGCTTTGTTTAAAAACTGAATTGCCCCATCGTAAAGCATAATTAGAATTTGTTCTCGGGAAGCTGTTTCGATATTTGATTTTTGATACTGTTTAACGTATTGATTCATTCTAGAATTTCCTATTAACAATTGCACCTTTTGATTCGGGTAAAAAATTAATAAACCGTGCAAGTTCCGATGCATTAATTATTTGCACAACATCGTTTGTGTCTTTTTCTGTAATTACAATTTCGTCATCTTCAACATTAATTGAATATTTGTCAGTTTTAGATAAATCATATTTAATTGTTTTTTCGTTTATTAACAATTTTTCTTGAGAATCGGAAAAATTTTGTTCTTGATTATTTTCCTTAGAGTCATGGTTTTTTTCTTTATTTGACAAAACTCGTTGACTGCTTGAAAGTCCATCAACGATTTTTCTTTCGTTAAATTCCGATTTTATATTGTTATTAAGCTCCCGAGAATTATTGTCCGGAGTGATTCTTAGCTGATTTAGAGAAATTCCGTCTAATCCCATATTTTTTCTTTCGTTAATTAATTATAACTTATTTCACATATTGCTTAATAAATTATATAATGTATTTATAAAAAAAACCAGATTATGTATAATAAAATAATACAAAAGGAACTAAAAAATGCAAAAAATGTCTGATTTATTCATCCAAAACATACAGAACATGCCTATTTGGGCAAAACAGGTAATAGCAAAAGAAATTACCAATGATATTATGAAAAAATTGTCCGATTTTGCAGAACTTATGCAAACTGACGATTTGTTTCAATATTTAAAACCAAAAATAACCTTTAAAGGAAAACAGGAACTAAACGACAAAACAATGAATTTATCGGAAGCTTATTATCTGTTTTTAAAAGATTTAACAGAAGAGAATACAATTTTTGAAATGACAATAAAAAACAATTGGACCTTGGCTGATAGTTCCAAAATGTTTATTCGTCTGGGGGAAGAAGAATTTTTGTCCGTTCCTGATTGGCAAAAAAATAAAAATGTTGCAATGGCAATGTTTTTATCAGGAAAAATTAAAACCGGCGAATTTTTGAAAAAAATCGGAAGTATTGACGCTAACCAATTGGAACAAGCAATTAGATATCAAAAACAGCTGAACGAAGAAGGCCGCCATATTAAAATGGCAAGCATTTTAATCAAAATGGGCTTTATTACCGATAAAGGTCTTGATAGCTTATTAATCTTAAAAGACGAAGCAAAAAAACGTCTTTCCCTGGGTGTTGGCTTTACTTCGGTTCAATGCAGCAATCCTCAAGACAGCCAGAATCAAGTTCTTAGAATGCAAAAAGAACTTCAAAGGCTGGAGAACGAAAATCTTATTATGAAAAAACGCCTTAAAAAATTGTTGAATATAGGCAGCTAATAAAACAATTTTTTAAAAATTAATACCTGTCAAATTCGTAATTTATAAATATTTTAAGTGATAATAGAATAAAAAGTTGCAAAATATTGTTACGAATTTCAAATTTAGGTAAACAAAAAAGAAAATTTGGGTTAAAATAGATTTATGTCAGGTGCCAACTATTTAAATTTAAAATCAAGAGTTCAAAAACAACAAAAGAAAAAAATCCGAAAAATCAGATTCTATCATTCTTTTCTAACAATTGTGCTTTTGTTGTGCGTTTTTCAAATCAGCTACAGTGCTTTGTTGAACTTAGCTAAAATCGTTGTTTATCAAACAAAAATTACAAAAGCACAGGATTTAAAGGTTCAGGCCGAAACCAGAAACAAGCATTTGAAAAATGAAATTAAAAACTTTAGTTCAATGTATAAAGTTGAATCAATTGCAAGAAACAACCTTAAAATGGCTGCTAAAAACGAGGTTTTAATTATAATTAATCAACCAAACGAGGATTCAAGCAAAGAATCAGTTTTTGGGGATAATAAAATAATCAAATTTTTCGAGAATTTCGCCTCTAAATTCAATTCCGATGTTGTTGATAAAGTTCCTTATATTTACTAACTATTTAACAACACGAAAATTTATCTTTTTATCACAAAGTTTCAGAATCGCACTTGCTGCCAATTTTCTTCTTTTTTGCATCCCTTTAATTATTAAATCATTGGAATTATAATAATTTTTACTATGCGATAACAATTTAAACATTAAAAAATTCATCCTTAGTTGCTATATTAATTTTATCGACCAAATTTGTTTTTTCTTTATGCTTTGTTAAGTAATATTAAGAAAAAATAAAAGAATTTGATGGTTGTATAATAAAAATATGGATAAAACAAAAATTAGAATAATAGGAGCAGGACTGGCAGGGTCCGAAGCTGCAATATTTTTAGCAAAAAAAGGATACAATATCGATTTAATTGAAATGCGCCCAAAGTATCAAACAGGGGCTCATTCAACCTCATATCCTGCGGAGTTTGTCTGTTCTAATAGCCTTGGATCATTGGATTTATTATCAGCATCAGGGTTATTAAAAGAAGAGGCGATAAAACTGGGGTCGACGCTTTTTAAAGTAGCAAAAGAACATTCCGTCCCTTCGGGGAACTCCTTGTCGATTGACAGGTTTGGTTTTTGTACAAAAATTGACGCAATTATTAAGTCGTATAAGAATATTAACTTAATTAACGAAAAATACGAAAAAATTGACCCTAAAATCCCGACTATTATTGCAACGGGTCCCTTAAGCGCTAAAGAGCTTACAAATTCAATAAAAGAAGAATTCGGATGCGAGAATTTTCATTTCTATGACGCAATTGCTCCAATTATTGAAAAAGATTCAATTGATTTTAACATCGCTTTTAAGGCAAGCCGCTGGGACAAAGGCGAAGCGGATTTTATCAATTGCCCTTTAAATAAAGAGGAATATGAAAACTTTTACAATATTTTAGTTAACGCAAAAACTGCTCCCTTAAAAGAATTCGAGGCAACTTATTTTGAAGGATGCATGCCCGTTGAAGTTATGGCAAAAAGAGGGATTGACACCCTTCGTTTCGGACCAATGAAACCTGTTGGATTGTTCGACAAAAGAATTAAAACCGATTTTAAAAAGAACCAATTCTATGCTGTTGTGCAGCTAAGACAGGATGACAAAATGGCGAATTTGTACAATTTGGTTGGATTTCAAACGAATTTAAAGTGGGGCGAGCAAAAAAAGTTAATCCAATCAATTCCGGGGCTCAAAAACGCAGTAATAACAAGATATGGGGTAATGCACGCAAACACTTTTGTTAATTCGCCAAAAATATTAAAAAAGACACTTCAATTAAAAAAATATGAAAATATTTTCTTAGCAGGACAACTAACAGGCGTTGAAGGCTATTGTGAAAGCATTTCAACGGGGTTGTTTAGCGCAATTAATATGGACAGATATTTAAATAATAAACCTTTAATTGAACTTACAAACGAAACAATGCTCGGAGCTTTAATTGATTATATTACTTATAAAGAACACAAAAAATTCCAGCCAATTAACTCCAATTGGGGGATAACAAAAGAAATTGCAGGAGATAAAAAGAAACTAAAAAATAAACAATATAAAAACGAACTTCGATCAAAAAGGGCGCTTGCAATAATCGATAATTTAATAAAAGGAGACAAAAGTGAGATTTCTAACCAACAAAATTGAAGATTTAACTTCTAATAGTATAGTTTGTTTTATTTTCGAGAACGACCAAAACAAAACCGATTTATTTAACCATTTGGACAAATTATCGAATAATGAATTATCAAAACAAATTTATGATTATAGAATTATTAAAGGAAAATTCCAAGAATCCATAAAAATCGCAATTAACGAGAATTTGGTTGCTTTGGTTATGGGATTAGGAAAAAAAGAAGAATTAACAAGAAAAAAACTATCCCAAACCGCTGCATTCTGCGCTCGTCAGCTAAAAAACAGACAATCAATCGCATTTGAACTTGTTGAGAACTTGGGGTTAAAGAATTGCGAGGACAATTTTTCCAAAAGCGATGCGGTTAATATTATTTTTACAGGCGCAAGAATTGGTTTGTATGAATTTCAAAAATATTTGTCCGATAAAAAAACAATAACAGACACAATTGAAATCCTGGAGAATAATATTACAAAAGAAATCGAAACAAACGCTCAAATAGGAGCTTATAGTTCTTTTGCAATGAAATTTGCTAAAGATCTTATTAATGAACAAGCGCAAATTGTGACTCCTGCTTATGTTGCGCAAATTGCGCAGGATATTGCCAAAGAACACAATTTAGAAGTAAAAATTTTCAACAAAAACGAAATTAAAGAACTTAATATGAATGCTTTTTTAGCAGTTGGACAAGGAAGTGTCAACGAACCGAAATTTATTCATTTAACCTATAAACCAAAAAACACCCCGAGGAAAAAAATTGCTTTAGTTGGAAAAGGAATAACATTTGACGCAGGTGGAATGAATATCAAACCCGCTCAATCAATGCTTACAATGAAATCCGATATGTCAGGGGCCGCAAGTGTTTTGGGTATTATTCAAGCGATTGCAAATTTAAAAAGCGACATTGAACTGCACGTTGTAAGTGCTTTGTGTGAGAATATGACCTCAGGATCCGCTTACAAACAAGGGGATGTGTTGACCGCTATGAACGGAAAAACAATCGAGGTCGATAACACAGACGCTGAAGGAAGAATCACACTCGCCGATGCACTTTGTTATTGTGACAAACTTGGGGTTGATGAAGTTATTGATATTGCAACCTTAACAGGAGCTGTTATTGTTTCTTTGGGTCACAATATCACGGGAGTTTTAGGGAATAATCAAGAACAAATTGATAAGTTTCAAAAAATCGCAGGAAAATCTTGTGAAAACACCTGGCAAATGCCAATTTTAGATGAGCTTAAAGACAATTTAAAATCAGAAATTGCAGATATGAAAAATACAGGTGGAAGAAACGCCGGAACATCAACCGCCGGCTGGTTTTTATCTAATTTTACAAAATCAAAATCCTGGATGCATTTAGATATTGCAGGAACTGCATATTTAGATAAATCCAACAAAGAAACCCTTTTTGGTCCAACCGGGGTTATGATTAGAAGTTTAATTAACTATTTATTATCATAAAAGAATATAAAAAATCCTCCAAATTAACTTGGAGGATTTTTTTTAATATCATTCTAGATTATATATATTAAGGAATATGTACAATGAAATATTAGATATTAAAGAGGTTTATTCCTTCCTATTATAATAGGTAAAAATGAATCAATAAAACACTTATTAGTAGAT
>CANAIK010000077.1 GCA_947361225.1 uncultured bacterium | reverse complement strand
GTTAACGAACAAATAAAAACAGACATTGACAGCTCTAAAATAAGTCTAAGCTAAGGAAATAATTAAGCATTTTTGAATATATTACAATCTGGAATCCTTAAAAATTTAAAGGGTTTCAGATTTTTGTTAACTTTTGTAACAAATATTGAATATATTGAAATTTCATATCATTTATATACTTTATATATATGTAAGTAATATCAAGGTCGAAACTTACGCAGCTTTACTTAAGAAACGAGGTAAAAAATGGGCTGGGTTACGCTCACACTTAGAAAACAAACTCTAAAAGCGTGCATAAGCGATTCTCAATTTAGAGACATCCAGCTTTCTCGTGAAACAAGGAGCATTGAAAGGCATCTTGCGTACGACAAAACTGTCTACAACTCTGAAAAACAAAGAGAACTAGCGGATGCAAAAGCTGCGTATATGGAAATAAGAAACAAACGACCAAGCATTGATTCTGACGAATATGAACAATGGAAAGTTGAGTATGCTGAAGCGCAAGAAGACTACCAAGCTAAAAAACAAGACATCCAAGACTATTACGACGACATAATGGAAGAAATCGAAACTGAAGCAAAAGAAGAACAAGACAGAATTGAAGACGAAAAGACAACGCTAGAGGCCGAACTTCAAGCAATGCAAGCTGAACTTGAGGCAGTTAACGAACAAATAAAAACAGACATTGACAGCTCTAAAATAAGTCTAAGCTAAGAATTTTTCAATAATTCCGTTGACTTGTTGAACCAAATCCTCATAAGTTGAGTTGTTTTCAATTACCAAATCCCAATTTTTGTAATTATCAAGCCCAACTTCGGTCAAATCGTCACTATTGGCTAAAATCCCACGCAACGCACGGTTTTTATAGTCCGATTCGACACGAATCAAAAAAGCGCCTCGTTTTCTAAAAAAATCGATTTCGTGCTCCACTCTAATATCAGGAACGATAATTCTATCTAAATCAGCAAGCTTATACAGCCAAAAATCAGGGTCTTTTGCCCTTCCCCAATTTCCCAATTCAATTAAATCGCCCCTGTATAGGTGTTTGTTTTTCTCAATTTCTTCAAAACTAAGATTATTTCTTGAACCATATTCAATTTTAATCGCATCCCCGATTCCGATTCTTTTGTAATTTTCAAGTTTTTTTAAAAGAATAGATGCTACTGTGTCTTTACCGCTATATTGTTTGCCTGAAATTATTATAATTTTTTTCATATTGGGATTATAGAATAAAATAATATTAACATTTGTAACAATAAAAATCGGATAATAACAATTGTTGATTAAAATAAAACTTTATTAATTTGAGGTTATAATTAAGGGAAAAAGAGGTTTGATATGAAGGGGAAAAAAGCTTTTAGCAAAAAGTGTGAATTTAATTATAAATTTCAGGAACTTAGAATCCTCAATAATTTTAAAAGATTTTTAAATCTTATTGAATTCACAAATTATGAGGAATCGAAAAACTATAAACTGTTCTTTGACGAAGAAAAAGCTCTTTATAGCTGCTAAAAAAACTAGAATCCGTGTCACAAGCACGGATTTTTTAATGAAATTTTTTTTGTAAACTTTTGTAAACTTTTCGTATATACGCTTTATATAATAAACGCAATTTAAGTAAAAAATATGACTTTTTATATATGTAGGTAAAAACACACACGTTCTAAGACAAGAGGAAGCACGCACAAATGAGTTGGGTTATACTAGCATTAAGAAAACAGGAGCTCAAAAGAGCCCACTCTGACTATGTTGCGCAAGATCTTCAAATTTCAAGACAAGAACGTGCAATGGCAAGGCAATACAACTATGAACAACTACTTACAAGGAACGATCAAAACGAAAAACTAGATGAAATTAAAAACGAATACAACGAACAAAAAGAGAACATAGACTCCCTTATTGATGCTCTAAAAGCAACAGTTGACGGGGAAAACGAAGGAAAAGACACAAAAGACAAAATATCCTACAATGATTTTAGCGACGCAAGCGGAAAATCACTTTCTGACTACAACAGGATGCTAAACGAAGCGCAAGAAGAGTACCAAAGCGATGTTATGGAAACAAGGACCTATTGGGAAGAAGAACTTGCAATGATTGAAGAAGAAGCAAACGACACAGAAACACAACTTGAACAAGAAAAAGTCGAAATTGAAACCCTAATGGAAGCGATAAGCCAAGAAATCCAAGCGGTAGATCAAGCAATAAGCACTGAAGTTCAAAACAACACGATAAAACTTTCATAAAACGATTAATACATATGCCGGGCTGAAGGAAACTTCAGCCCTATTGATTTAAAAGCTCTTTTAATTTATAAGCAGCAGTCAAAATCGGATCAATTGACCCCGAATAAGGCGGCGCATAAGGTAAATCAAGATGCAACAAATCCTCAACCCTTGCTCTTGATTTTAGCGCCGAAGCCACTGTATTAATTCTTTGAGCAACGTTTGCTCCCCGCCCGATTCCTTGTGCTCCAAGCAACTCTCCACTTCTTCTGTCTGCAACCAGTTTAATTGTAATTTCATTGGCGTCCGGCATATATCCGGCTTTGTCTTTTTTAACAACAACGACAGATATCGGGTCAATATTAATCCGATTAGAATAATAATTCGCCTCGTTTAAGGTTAATCCTGTTTTTGAAATTGTAAATTCAAAAAACCTTGTAATTACCGATTTTAAGACCCCATCAAAATTTTCATAGTGCTCAAGCGAAGTTGCATTAATCGCAGCAACCCTTCCTTCTTTATTAGCAATTGTTCCAAGTCCGATATAAGTAGGCTGACGGGTTATAATGCAGTATTCTTCGGTACAATCCCCGCAAGAAAAGATATTAGGAATATTTGTCCTCATTTTTGTATCAACATAGATTGCCCCTGTAACCCCGAGTTTAATCCCTGCATTCTTAGCTATTTCAACATTAGGCGACGCTCCTGTTGCAAGAACACAAAAATCGGCGCTAAATTCTTTTCCTGATTCACTTATAGCACTTTTAAATTCATTTTGCTCATTAATTGTAAATTTAGTAATTTTTTCATTGCAAAAAATATCAACCCTGCTGCCTGTTTTTGTAAGAATCATACTCTTAATTAGTTTTGAAAAATCTTCATCAAAATCAGATACAATTCTATCTTTAATTTCAACCATTGTAACATTGAGCCCGTTTTTTACAAAAGCTTCGGTTAACTCAAGAGCAATATATCCGCTTCCTACAATTAGAACGCTTTTCGATTTTTCCATTTGTTTCTTAATTTCAACCCCGGATTCAAGACTTCTCAAGGTGAAAACGTTCTTTGCTCCCGAATTCTCAATATTTGGAATATTAACGTGCGCTCCAAGAGCAAGAATAAGTTCATCGTAGAAAATATGATTATTATTAATTAAAACACAATTTTTTTGAGGATAAATTTCTTGAAGTTCGTGGTTTAAAAACACCTGGATTCCGTTGTTGATAAAGTCTTCGGGTGTTCTAATTATTAGTTTATTGATATCGTCGACGCTTCCTTCGATATAATACGGCAAACCGCACAAAGAATATGCGATTTTATCGTCTTTTGTGTATAATTCAACGTGATTATTCGGCTCAAGCCTTTTTGCCTTTGAGGCAGCTTTAGCACCGGCTGCACCGCCTCCTATAACTATTATTTTTTTCATGGTAAATTAATAATACAAAAAGGAGTAAAAAAATGTATCTGACAGGTGGGCAATTCAAAGGTCATAAAATCGAAAGTTCAAAAAACGCTCGTCCCACTTTATCTAAGAATCGAGAAAGCATTTTTAATATTCTAATTCAGTTTGAATCCAAAGAAACTTTCCTTGATATGTTTGCAGGCAGTGCAATTATGGGTCTTGAGGCATTATCTCGAGGATATAAAGTTAAAGAACTTGAAATTAATCCTAAATGTGCTCAAATTATTAAAAAAAACTACGAAAAACTGCATTTAAAGCCGGATTTAACAATTTGTAATTCACTTAATTATAAAGGTGAAAAATTCGATATTGTTTATCTGGATCCCCCCTGGGAAATGGATTATGAGCCAATTATAAAAAAAGCAATCGAGCTGACAAATCAAAACGGGTTAATAATAGTTGAACACGACTCAAAAACAGATATTAGCGCAATTATAGCAAAAGAAAATTTAAATATTCTAAAATCGAAAAAATATGGTCGTTGTTGTATTGATTTTATTTCGATTTTGTAAACTTTTGTAAACTTTTCGTATATACGCTTTATATAATAAACGCAATTTAAGTAAAAAATATGACTTTTTATATATGTAGGTAAAAACACACACGTTCTAAGACAAGAGGAAGCACGCACAAATGAGTTGGGTTATACTAGCATTAAGAAAACAGGAGCTCAAAAGAGCCCACTCTGACTATGTTGCGCAAGATCTTCAAATTTCAAGACAAGAACGTGCAATGGCAAGGCAATACAACTATGAACAACTACTTACAAGGAACGATCAAAACGAAAAACTAGATGAAATTAAAAACGAATACAACGAACAAAAAGAGAACATAGACTCCCTTATTGATGCTCTAAAAGCAACAGTTGACGGGGAAAACGAAGGAAAAGACACAAAAGACAAAATATCCTACAATGATTTTAGCGACGCAAGCGGAAAATCACTTTCTGACTACAACAGGATGCTAAACGAAGCGCAAGAAGAGTACCAAAGCGATGTTATGGAAACAAGGACCTATTGGGAAGAAGAACTTGCAATGATTGAAGAAGAAGCAAACGACACAGAAACACAACTTGAACAAGAAAAAGTCGAAATTGAAACCCTAATGGAAGCGATAAGCCAAGAAATCCAAGCGGTAGATCAAGCAATAAGCACTGAAGTTCAAAACAACACGATAAAACTTTCATAAGATAAGGAAGGTAAATAAACCGGGAAAAAATTCCCGGTTTTTCTAATTTTTATTTAAAAACTTTGTCATTATCATTGGACGATGTTTTTTGGGTATCAGATGTAGTATTTGTTTCATAGAACATAGACATTTTAGTCGGGTCAATTTTTGGAAACTTATCCTTAACTTCTTTAATATCTTGATTAACCCTATAAGCATTAATCTCGCTTTGGGTAATCCTTCCGTCGTGATTAGCGTCAATTTCCGTAAAATTCGATAAAACAGTATCCAACAAACTTGACATAGAACTTGAATTGGAAGAACAAAGCTGGCTTAGTTCTTGATAAGTCATTCCTTGAGTTTTTAGTTTTGTAACGTAATTATTAACATCATTTGTGGTAATTTTTCCGTCTCCGTCCATATCGATTTGATTAAAATTAGTCATCATATAACTTCTAAAAGTTTGATCAACTCGATACATTACAGCTTCACTGCCGGGATCCAGAATTTTATCCATTGTAAGACCCTGAGCTCCGTCTAACAATAAAAGATAGTTGGAATTCAATCCTGAAATTGCACTTGTAAATAAACTTGAACCAATTAAGTTTGCCATAAGTATAATACCTCTTTTTTTAATTATATTAATGTTTTTTTAAAAAAAGTAAAACCAGTATATGTATGAATTTGAAAATACTTGTCAATAGACTTGTTTGTGTGACAATAAATATATAATAAGGTAAATAATATTTAGAGAAGGAAATTAAATATGCCAAGAAAGACACCCTTAGAAAAAATTCGCAACATTGGTATTGCAGCGCACATTGACGCTGGTAAAACAACCACAACAGAGCGTATTTTATTCTATACCGGAAAAACTCACAAAATCGGTGAAACTCACGACGGTGCTGCTGTAACCGACTTTATGGAACAAGAAAAAGAACGTGGAATTACCATTCAATCAGCTGCAGTTACCGCTGAATGGAAAGGACATCAGATTAACATAATCGACACCCCCGGTCACGTTGACTTTACAATTGAAGTAGAACGTTCACTTCGTGTATTGGACGGTGTTGTTGCGGTATTCTGCGCAGTAGGTGGCGTTCAATCACAATCCGAAACCGTATGGAGACAAGCTAATCGCTACGAAGTTCCTCGTATGGTTTTTGTTAATAAAATGGATAGAACAGGGGCTGATTTTTATCGTGTAGTTGACCAAATTAAAAACAGACTGGGCGCTAACGCTATTCCTATCCAACTTCCAATCGGATCTGAAGATAAATTTACAGGTTTGGTTGATTTAATGACAATGAAAGCTGAAATTTACACTAATGATTTAGGGACCGATATTAAAGAAGAA
The DNA here is from genome assembly GCA_947361225.1 of uncultured bacterium. Lineage (GTDB taxonomy): Bacteria > Cyanobacteriota > Vampirovibrionia > Gastranaerophilales > Gastranaerophilaceae > RUG14156. Next base: position 1,267 of record CANAIK010000077.1, on the reverse strand, counting down.
GAAATCCCTGCTGATATGGCCGATAAAGCAAAAGAATACAGAGACGCAATGGTTGAGGCGATTGCAAGTGAAGACGACGCTTTAATGGAAAAATTCTTCGAAGATCCCGATTCTATTACGGTTGATGAGCTAAAATCGGTTCTCAGAAAAGCGGTTTGCAACAATAAAATCGTTCCTGTTTGCTGCGGTACAGCATTTAAAAACAAAGGTGTTCAATTATTGTTGAACAACGTTGTTGATTACATGCCTTCTCCGCTTGATGTTAAAGCAATTGAAGGTGAGCTCGAAGACGGAACAAAAACAGAACGTCATTCAAGTGACGACGAACCATTCTCAGCTTTAGCATTCAAAGTTATGACAGATCCTTTTGTTGGTCGTTTAACTTTCTTAAGAATTTATTCAGGAAAAATAACCTCAGGTTCATATGCTCTTAATGCAACAAACGGAAAAAAAGAACGTATTTCTCGTTTAGTTAGAATGTACGCCGATCAAAGACTTGAAGAACAAGAAGTTTACGCAGGGGATATTTGCGCTGCTGTTGGTTTAAAAGAAACAACAACAGGGGATACTTTGTGTGATGAAAAAGCTCCAATTATCTTAGAAAGAATGAGTTTCCCGGAACCCGTAATTTCTGTTGCAATTGAACCTAAAACAAAAGCCGATCAAGACAAAATGGGTATTGCATTGCAAAAACTTGCTGAAGAAGATCCTTCTTTCCGTGTTAAATCCGACGCTGAAACCGGTCAAACAATCATTTCCGGTATGGGCGAACTTCATTTGGATATTATTGTTGATAGAATGCTGCGTGAATTTAAAGTTGAAGCAAATATCGGTAAACCTCAAGTTGCTTATCGTGAAACAATTAGAGGGCAAGCTGATCAAGACTCTAAATTCATCCGTCAATCAGGTGGTAAAGGTCAATACGGTCATGTAAAAATCAAAATTTCACCTGCCGGAGAAAACGAAGGATTTGTATTTGAGAATAAAATTGTTGGTGGTGCAATTCCTAAAGAATACATCGAACCTTCAAGAAAAGGTATGGAAGAGGCACTTGAAGGCGGTATTTTAGCAGGATATCCGATGATTGACGTTAAAGTTGAACTTTACGACGGATCATATCACGATGTTGACTCATCTGAAATGGCATTTAAAATCGCAGGTTCAATGGCAATCAAAGAAGGCTGCAAAAAAGCACAACCTTGCATACTTGAACCTATGATGAAAGTTGAAATTGAAATTCCTGATGAATTTACAGGTACAATCATTG
>CANAIK010000076.1 GCA_947361225.1 uncultured bacterium | reverse complement strand
GTTTTTCTCCTTGCGCAACCCTTATTTGTTCTTTTACAATATCAACATTAGATATCATTTCAGTAACGCAATGTTCAACCTGAACTCTTGTATTCATTTCCATAAAGTAGAATTTTTTATCTTTAGGATTGGATTCGTCCAATAAAAACTCAATTGTCCCGGTTCCTTCGTAATTAATGGATTTTGCAGCATCGATTGCAGCTTTACCCATTTTTTGTCTTATATCTTCTGTAATTGCAATCGAAGGCGCCTCCTCCAGGAGTTTTTGATTTCTTCTTTGAATAGAACAATCACGCTCACCCAAATGAATAACATTTCCATAGCTGTCCGCAAGGATTTGAACTTCGATATGACGAGGATTTTCTATAAATTTTTCAACATAAACATCCCCGTTAGCAAAAGCACTCTGCGCTTCCGATCGACACAAATTAAAGGCGTCATCAAGTTCGTCGTCTTTTCGAACTATTCTCATGCCTTTACCGCCGCCGCCTGCCGTTGCTTTAATTATTATCGGATATCCGACTTTTTTTGTAAATTCTCGAATTACATCGGTGTTATCAACAATTCCAAGTCCCGGAGTTATAGGAACATTCGAGGCCTCCATTGTAGCTCTTGCATTTGCTTTATCACCCATTTTATGCATTGCGGTTGCAGAAGGACCGATAAATTTGATATGATGTTCTTCACAAATATCAACAAAATCAGCTCTTTCTGATAAAAAACCATACCCCGGATGAATAGCATCTGCTCCTGAGGTCAGTGCAACAGATATCAAAGCAGGAATTGAAAGATAACTTTTAGCACTTTGAGCGGGTCCTATGCAATATGCCTCGTCCGCTAAAGAAACGTGTAAGCTTTCACTATCTGCTTGAGAATAAACAGCAACGGTTGCAATCCCTAATTCTCTACAGGCTCTAATTATACGAATGGCAATTTCACCCCTATTTGCAATTAAAACTTTTTTAAACATAAATTTGTTTAACTAACCTTTTTCTTACTCAACATACATTAAAACTTGACCGTATTCAACACTTTGACCGTCTTCAACACAAATTTCAGTGATTCTTCCCGAAACTTCAGATTCAATTTCATTCATAAGTTTCATAGCCTCAACTATACAAACCACTTGTCCTGTGCTAACAACATCACCGACTTTAACGAACGGTTTAGCCCCCGGAGCAGGAGCAGCGTAAAAAGCACCCACCATTGGACTTGTAATTGCGTTTCTATTCGATGTTTGCGCAGGTTTTTCTTCCTTTTGACTAACAGCGGGATTGCTTGGCGCACTTTGCGGAACAACAGGTTGAACAACAGGAGAATAAACCCCGTCTTTTCTAACTGTAATAGCTTTATCACCATCTTCAAGAGTAATTTCCGTTAGTTGGTTATCTTTAACAATTTTAGCAATTTTTTCAATATAATTTAAATCGTATTTCATTTTTAAGTCCTTAAACTCTATCTAAATATTCATTTGTTCTGGTGTCAATTCTTAGAACATCTCCAACTTGGATGAAAAATGGCACATTAACAACAGCACCGCCGTCCAAGGTTGCAGGTTTTGATCCGCCTTGAGCGGTATTGCCTTTTTCAGCCGGAGGAGTGTCAACAACTTCTAATTCAACAAAATTCGGTAAATCAATACCGATTATTTTAGAATCGTGCATTAGAATTTGAACATTCATATTCTCTTTTAAATATTTAATTCCATCTCCGATTCTATCAGCAGGTACAGGCATTTGTTCGTATGATTCAAGGTCCATCATAACCAAATCTGCGCCTTCTTTGTACAAATATTGCATTTCACGTCTGTCTAACATTGCTTTAGCTACTTTTTCACCTGCTCTAAAGGTTTTTTCAACAACTTGTCCTGTTTCGACATTTTTAAGTTTTGTTCTAACAAAAGCAGCGCCTTTTCCGGGCTTAACGTGCAAAAATTCAACAACGGACCATAATCCGTTATCAATATCTAAAGTCAATCCTGTTTTTAAATCGTTTACTGAAATCATAAAATATTCCTGTTTAATCTAATCATCAAAGTTAATTTTATCATAAACTTGAATTTTTACATAAAAATTTACATCAGATTTTGCGATTTGTAATAAATCTTTGAAATAAATTTCATCAAAAGTCAGTATTTTAGCCGTTTTTTCCCTAATTGTATAATCGAGAAACTCTATTGTAAAATTTAGAATTTCTTTTATTTGCGCCAAATATTTTCTGCTGATACAACAAGATAATGCCTCAAGGAGCCAATAAAGAGAGAAGAATTTTTTATTTTTGGCATGGCTTTTATTACAATTTAAATAATTTTTATCTTTTTTTATTCCAGCTAACAAATCCTCTATTCGAAGAATAATATTTTTTTCTAAATTCTCCCCTAAAAAACTGTTCTTTTTAATTAAGCAACAAATCGATCTTGAAACATTGGGGTTTATATCAACAATTGCATCCAGAATCTTATTTTTAGAGAATTCATTCAAAAAATTGTTCTTAAATAACTCCCCCAATCGATAAGCGCAAATTTCTCTAACAGGAGTCGATTGAAGGGTTAAGTTATTAATAAAAATATCGAAATCCGTTTCATTCTCTATTTTTTCCAAGTTAATCATTAAAAAAATTTTCAAAAAATCGTCCGCAGAATCACTTTTTAGTTTCTCGATAATTTCTTTGTATGAATAATTATTTGTTGTTTCGATTAAATTTAGAATATTATACATATTATTAATTAAACCATATCAAAAACTACGAGCAAAAAATAAATATAAAAATATATAATTAAAATTGACTTTTGAATTTATTCTATTAAAAAAATTTAAAGGGGGTAACAATGGATATAATTAAAAAATTATTTTGTTTCAATAATGACGAAAGTACAGCTATAGGACTATGCAAATTTAACGAAGAATTCTTTAAATTAACAGAATCCAAAGAAAGAATCAAAAAAAGAATAAGAAAAGACGCAACTCTAACTCAAATGCTTAAAAGAAGTGTTTAAATTAAAGAAATTAAAAAATTATAATTGTGGACAACCAAAGGAACAAAAATTCCTAAGATTGCACCGCAAAAAACTTCCAGGGGAGTGTGTCCCAATAATTCTTTTAATGCTGTGTAGGGTTTTACCTCGTGGTTTTTTTGAACAAATTCATCAACCAAGCGATTAAGGGTTGCTGCGGTTTTCCCTGCAGCCCTTCTAACACCCGAGGCATCTTGCATTACAATTAAAGAAAAACCAAGAGAAACTGCAAATAACATTGAATCAATTCCTTCAATTAAAGCAACCGAAGTGGATAGAGCAATAACGCCGGCCGTGTGGGAACTTGGCATTCCTCCTGTTGTTGTAAAAATTTTAAAATTTATTTTTTTGTGCGTGCAAAGATAAGTTATAACCTTAATTAATTGCGCAATCACTGCAGCAAGAAGTCCTGAACATAGCGCTTCCAAGCCTGTGTTAAAAAATTGCATCTATCCTTTTATACTCCTATTTTCTTAATCAGCATATTATAAATATCATCAAAAACTTTTGATTCGATATTCATTTGTTTTAGTATAGCACGATTTTTATCAACAAGGCTATAGAAAATATTTTTTGCCTCCTCTAATCCATAAGCGCTCACATATGTCATTTTTTTTGAAGACTCGTCTTTATTAGCGGTTTTTCCAAGTTCTTCAGTAGTTAAGGTGCAATCAATAATATCGTCATAAACTTGAAATAAAACTCCAAAATTATCGGCAAAAACTGTTAGTTTATCAATAATTTTGGATTCTACAGCGGCAATTTTTGCGCCCATTAGAATTGCAAGTTTAAACAAAGCTCCTGTTTTATATTTGTGAATATATTTTAAGTTATCAATATCAATTTTCTTTCCTTCAGCCTCAATATCAGCTACCTGACCCGCTACAATTCCTTTAGCTCCGGCGCAGATAAGATAATCGTTAACAATATCAAGAATTGTCGTTTTAGAGATTTTTTCAGGAGTTTTTTCAATAATTAGCTGTGCGCCAAAGGGAATTAGTGCGTCTCCTGCTAAAAGTGCGATTGCCTCACCAAAAACTTTGTGGTTCGTTGGTTTTTGACGTCTTAAATCATCGTTATCCATACAAGGAAGATCATCGTGGATTAAACTATAAGCGTGCATAACTTCAAGAGCGCAGGCACAAGGAATTAGATCCTCGATTTTGACTTTAAAAATTCTTCCCACTTCAAAACACATTATCGCTCTTAATCTTTTTCCCCCTAAAAGCGTTGTGTAGCTCATTGATTCCCAAATCAAGGAAGAATAAGAAGAATTTTTAGAATATTCCAGAAAATAATCCTTAAGGGCTTTTTCAACTGTATTTTTGTAATTCTCAATCACGATTTGTTATCCTTTGTCTTTTGTTTTAGTGTATTTCTTGATAATTCTCTTTTTCTTTTGGAAATTTTAGTAAAAACCTTATCGTTTATATCTTTTTTATAATCTTCTTTTTTAATACTTTTTTTAGATATTTGTTCTTTGTATTCTAAAGTTTCTTCTAGAAAACAAAGATAACTTTGATATCTTGATTCAACTATTTTATCAAGATTTTTTAAAACAGCACAATTGTTTTCGCTATTGTGAAGACAATTGGAGTATTTACAATCATTAGAATAGATTCTAATATCATCAAAAAGATTAATCAATTGATTGGGAAGTAAAAAATCAAATTTTAATCTTTGGAATCCCGGAGTATCGATTAATTTAAAATCATCAAATTCGATAATTTCACAATGTCTTGTCGTGTGGGTTCCTCGTTTGGTTTTTGTTGAAACTTCTCCTGTTTTTAAGTTTTTATTCGTTAGCGCACTTAAAAGCGTTGATTTTCCGGCACCCGAGGCGCCTAAAAAAACTATTGATTTGGATTTAATAAATTCCCTTAAAGTTTCTAAATGAAGTTTGTTTTTAGCACTTACAAAAAAAGTTTTATAGTTTAAATTCTTGTAAATTGCATTAATTTCTTGTTTTTTATTATAAAAATCCAGTTCTAAGTCTTCTTTATTAAAACAAATGGCGCAATCGATATTATAATATTTTAAATAAGTCAAATACCTGTTAAGCTGGATATAATCAAGATCCGGTTCTTTTAGAGAACAAACAACAAGAGCTAAATCAATATTAGAAACCTTTGGTCTTTCAATTGTGTTCTTTCTTGTAAGTAAAGATGAAATATAAGAATTATCAGCACTGAGCTCGACAAAATCCCCAACTTTAATATCAATTTTTTGTTTTTTTAGAACATCTTTTAGTTTGCATTCAAATTCTTTATGTTCAAAATTCTTAACATAATAAAAATCGGAGTGGATTTTATAAACCTGACCTTGCATAGTTCAATAATAGATAAAAAATTTGTTATTAGCAAATGAAAATCTATTTTTGTTATATTTTGACATTTTTTAGAGTTCTTTTATAATAATAATAAAATTAATTACTTGGTGAGGATTATTTATGACATTAACCGATTGGTTTAATAAAAGGAAAATGCAACAAATTGCAGCTAGAGACAACGATGTTCACATTGATGATTCAATTGGGAAACTATGGACGCTTTGTTACAACTGTTCAAGCCAGCTGCCTAAAAAAGACTTAGAAAACAACTTAATGGTTTGTCCGAATTGTGATTATCACTTTAGAATCGGAGCAAGACAAAGAATTGATTTAATTTCAGATAAAGATTCTTTTTGTGAAATGTATCAAGAAATTAAACCCTGCGATCCCCTTAATTTTGTGGATACTCAAAGTTATCCTTCAAGACAAGAAGCAGCGCACGCTAAATCAGGATTGGACGATGCAGTTGTTGTAGGAACTTGCACAATAGAAGGACAAAAAACTGCAATCGCAGTCATGGATTTTGAATACATGGGCGGATCAATGGGAAGTGTTGTTGGAGAAAAAATTACAAGAATTCTTGAATACGCACTTTTAAACAAACTCCCTTCTATTGTTTTTACTGCCTCAGGAGGGGCAAGAATGCAGGAAAGTGCTCTAAGTTTAATGCAAATGGCAAAAACAAGCTGTATTGTTGCAAAACTTAACGAAGCAAAACTATTATATATTACAGTATTGACAGAACCGACTTTTGGTGGAGTTACAGCGTCTTTTGGTACAATCGGTGATATTATAATCGCAGAAAAAGGCGCAAGAATCGGTTTTGCAGGAAGAAGAGTAATCGAACAAACAATAAGACAAAAACTTCCCGCAGATTTTCAAACTGCCGAATATTTGCTCAAATGCGGGCAAATCGATTTTATAGTTGAAAGAAAAGATATGAAAGAAAAATTATCCAAACTTATCTATCTTCACACCAAAAAATAAAAGGATATAAGCCAATGAAAGAAGAAAACAAAAAAGTTCAAATTCTGGAATTTGAAAAACCCATATATAAAATTCAAGATAAAATTGAAGAACTTAAAAAAACAAGTGCTGACACAAATATTAACTATGATAGTGAGATTAAAAAATTGGAAGAACAGACAAAAATTTATAAAAAAGAATTATATCAAAAACTTGAGCCCTATCAAAAACTCCAAATAGCTCGTCATCCTCAAAGACCAAATTTTATGGATTATGTTCATTTTATTTGTGAGGATTTTATCGAACTTCACGGGGACAGACACGGATTTGACGATAAAGCTATTATAGGCGGAGTTGCAAGCATCGAAGGTCGAGCTGTTATGTTAATTGGAACAATGAAAGGGAAATCCACCAAAGAAAATTTGGAATGCAACTTTGGAATGCCCCAGCCGCAAGGCTACAGAAAGGCTTTGAGACTTTTTGAACACGCCAATCGATTCAACTTACCGATTATTACTTTAATTGATACAATGGGGGCATACCCCGGAATGATGGCAGAAGAAACCGGTCAAGGTGAAGCAATTGCAACAAATTTAAAAGAAATGGCAAAGCTGGAAGTCCCAACAATTGCCGTTGTGACAGGAGAAGGCTGCTCAGGAGGCGCTTTAGGACTCGCAGTTTCCAATAAAGTCATGATTTTAGAACACGCTTATTATACGGTCATTTCCCCTGAGGGCTGCGCTTCAATTCTATGGAAAGATTCTTCTATGGCTCGTGTTGCAACAGATGCCTTAAAAATTACAGGAGATGATTTATTGCAATACGGAATTGTAGACGAAGTAATTAAAGAACCAACGGGCGGAGCTCATTACAACGCTCAAGAAATGGCGCAGAACTTGAAAAAATCATTGGTTGAATCCTTAAAGGAATTCGAGGGAATGAGTCCCGAGGAACTAAGGAATCAAAGATACTCTAAATTTAGGGCAATGGGTGTATTTGCACAATAATTAAATAGAATTGGTTGATATATATAAATGTTATTAAAAATTAGAAAAATATTGGCATTATTGGGAGTATTATTTTTAACAACCCTAAAAACGCAAGCAGCGCTTAGTCTTCCGACTTTAAATATTGGCGTTAGTCAAATGAACACCCCGCAAGAATTCAGCCAAGGTGTTCAAATCCTAATTATGCTTACAATTCTAACACTTGCCCCAAGCATTGTTATTATGACAACTGCTTTTATAAGAATTGTAATCGTATTATCGCTAACAAGACAAGCAATCGGGACAACGAGTCTTCCGCCTAATCAAGTTATAGTTGGTTTAGCCTTAATTCTTACTTTTTTTGTAATGTCGCCAACCCTGTCAAAAATCAATGAAACCGCTTATCAACCATATATGAAAAACGCAATTACCCAACAGCAAGCACTCGATAATTCCCTTGTTCCTTTGAGGGATTTTATGTTTAAACAAACTCACGAATCA
>CANAIK010000075.1 GCA_947361225.1 uncultured bacterium | reverse complement strand
TTACTGAAATTGTGATTAAACTTATTAAAAGTTCAATCAATGAAAAGGCTTTCTTAAAATTTTTGGTAAACATTATATTCTCCAGTATTTTTTGTTCCATACTAGATATTATATAATGTTTAGCCCAAAAATCAAGTGTAAATTTAATGCATACATTATGTTAATAGTTTTTATGATGAATTATTCTTAAAATAGAGGTATAAAAATGACAATAAATGAAACTCAATATAAAAATTTATTAGGGGAAAACATTAGAAGAATAAGAAAAAGGAACAAGTTGACCCAGGATGCTTTTTCTGAAAAAATCGGGATTGAACCTTCGAGTTTGAGCAATATTGAGAATGGGAAAAGTTTCCCTTCGGCCCTTACAATTATTCAAATCCAGCAAAAATTCAATATTCCACCAGGGGAAATTTTTGATTTGGAGCATTTAAAGGATATTGATTCAATTGAGGATGATATTTACTCTAAAATCAAAATCTTAGACAACGAAAAAAAGCGTCTTTTGTGGAGAATTATAAAATCTATTGATTTTTAACAAGAAAATTTTTCTTGTTTGTGCGTTGGGTCAATATAGTTATAAACCGTATTATATCTTGTTTCCCAGCCTTTTTTGAATTTTCTTTGTTTTTCGTTATTCTTAATTATATTCTCATATTTCGTTTTTCTTAACTCCATAAAAGAATCAATGTCCCCGTTTGCTTTTTTATCCCATTTTTGAGCAGTCGGAACCCCGTGGTTAATTGAAGCGTCCAATAGTGCAAAAGCATAGGCATTATTGCCCATTTTTACATATTTATCGGCGCCTGAGCCCAAATAATAGTTGTTGTAATAAATTTCTTTAGCTTTTTCAAGCGTAATTTTTGAAACATCGGCGTTTTTATTGCCCGTGTAGCTTTGATAAGTTGCAGCGGTAATTCCATACTTGGTTAAACCCCCGTTATCGTCAGGGTCATTGGCTAATCCGCCCTCGAATTGGTCGATTATTGTGTTAATCATTTCTTCAAAGTCGGCCGAGAAGGTGCTTTGAGCTTTTGTATTCTCGTTTTCTTGAATCGTATCCTCGGTTTTATCAAGTTTTACTTGAAGATCAGCGATTTGTGATTCTTTTGTCTTAATTTGGTTTTCCGTGTTGGATTGAATATCGGCTAAATTTTTATCGTAGTTCGACAAAGCCTCTTTTGATTCGTTTGAAAAATTAACACTAAGTTCGTCTTTTTGAGTTTGCGATTCTTGAATAGCGCTTTCAAGTTCTTGTTTTTGAGCCTCCAATTGTGCTTTTTGTTGTTCAAGCGCTGCAATTTCACTATCAAGTTGAGAAATTTGTGAGCTCAATTCAGTTTTTCTTTGTTCAATTTTAGAAACCGTATTATCATCCGCCCCTTGCGGCGTTGTTAAGCTTGATAACGCCCCTTCAAGAGAAGATTTTTCAGAAGTTTTCGAGTTAATATCGACATCTAAAGAAGCGATTTGAGCTGTTGTTTGAGTTAATTGCTCATTTTTTTGAGCAATATCGTCGGTAATATTAAGAACTTGTTCAAGGTTCTCGTCTTTTTCGTTTTTTAATACTTCATTCAAATTTTCTTTTTCAGCCTGGATTTGATTTTTTGAGTTTTGTTCAATAGTTGAAATTTCTTGTTTTATAGTTTCAATTTGACTTTTTAGGTCGTCTTTTTGCTCGGTTGGGGTTGGAGTGGTTGGAATATTAGCAGATGTTCCACTGCTCCAAGAATTTGCTTTCGAGCTTGATACATAAGGATTTTTTGTAATCCCTCCGGTTTTTGTTTTTTCACCTGCTTGACCTTTTTCTTTCGCCAATTTTTCGGCCTCTTTATCATTAAGGTTTGTATAATCAACAATTCCGTTCATTTTATCGAAGAATGTCGTTAGATCGTTTAAAGAAAAGTTTTTCTTATCTTTATCAACATTAAGGTTTTTTATAAAGTTTTGCGCTTCTTCGTTTGTAATTTCCCCGTCAGAATCCCCGTCAATTATCCCTTTAAGCATTTCGTCGTTGTATAGGGTGTCAAGCATTTGATAGAATTGAGCGTCCTCACTTTCGGGGTTTTCAAGGGCTTTATTTATCGCATCTTGAGATAAATCCGTATCCTCAATTTCTTTCATTGATTTAGTAAAAATCGATTCGTCGGGATTTTTATCTTTATCATTAAAATCTTTATTACTTTTAGCGCCGATTTGTTCTAATAAATTGGCTTTAAATTCATCCCCCGAGCCAAAAACCTCGAGTTTATCGCTTTCTTTAAGTTTTTCGATATCCTCGTTCGTTAGGGAATTAATATATTTATTAGCTTTTTCACGGGCTTTTCTATAAGAACTTTCGTCCGTTGCCTGTTGAATTTTGATAAATAAACTTCTAATTTGAGATACACTTGCCATAAAACAGATTTTTCCTTCCTTTTAGTAGTTTTATTCCACAAAAACAAGGTTTTTTAACAAGCGCTACAACAAATATTTATCCAATTCCGTTTTATCGAAAACTTCGATACTTTCTTTGTTGTGGATAAAAACAAGACAACTTATCACCGATTTAAACATTGTAAATTCACTGTATTCGAATTTTCTTCTTAAATCGTCCATATTCTCGGCCAAAAATTCCGTAATTAAAGCTTTGTTTTTTAAAGTTAAAGAGGTGAAAAAATCCAATCCTTCTTTTGTTGCAATTCCTTCAAAATAAATTATATCAGGAGATTGAAATTCAATAAAACGCATTGCTTTATCTAGGTTGAATCCGATATTCTCATTAAGTTCACATTGGGAAATATTTTTTAAATTATACTTAGCAATAGATTCTAAGGTCATGACATTTTTAAATTTTGGAATCAAATTAGATAGAATCGAATAAATTAAGTGTGTTTTTCCCGATAAAGATGATCCGCAAATCAAAACAACGCCGGGTTTATTTAAGGATTGTTTAATAAGTTCGATTTTTGATTGATTAATATTCATTTTCTCAATCGGAATCGGAGGATGATAAATTTTAATTAAAATTCTTTCCCCGCTAATCGTTGGAAACGCACTAACGCTAGCTGTCAGTTCAATATTATCCACGGTAAAGTTAAGTTTTCCAAGCTGAGGAATTTCAAAAACATTAGGGTCTAAATTTGATATTAATTTTAATGATTGAATAAAAGGATTAACCAAAAGACTTGGAATCGTTCCTGTTTTTATAATTTGGTCGATTTTTTTAAAATTTACCTCTAAGCCTTCTTGCGTGTTCTCAAAATAAAGTTCGTGGATATCCTGCATTATTGCTTGTTTTAGAATCGCTCTAAATAACGATTGGATATGTTCTGTTGAAAGGTCATCGGCGTGGAGAACATCAATCCAGTTGTAGTTTTTATTTTTATCGATATTAATATCTTCAACTTTTGATTTAACGTCATAATATTCGTTAATTTTTTTAAGAATGCTTTTTTCAGACGCAATTACAGGATCGATATTCTTTTTTGTAATTTGCATTATTTTATCGATTGAAAATAAATCCAAAGGATCAGCCATTGCAACGGTTAGGGTGTCTTCGATTATAAAAAGCGGAAGAATTTTATAGCGCAGTGCGTCTTTGTAGTTTATATAATCAAGACATTTTTTATCAATCGAATAATTCTCAAGATCAACACAAGGAGTGTGGAGTTTTTCTTCTAAGAATTTCATAAGAACATTCTCTTTAATTAAATCAGTGTTAATTAAAACTTGTCCTATGTTTGTATTCTGCGCAATTGCAAGTTCTGTTGCGTGTTCAATATCGTCATAAGTTACAAGAGAATCCCTCACCAGGTCATATTTTAGTTTATCAATAGTTTTATTATCTAAAGCTGTATTTTCGTTTAATAAATCCATCTTTTTAATCCACAAAGTTTACTAAGTCAAATATTTGTTAATTTTTTCCAACACCAAAGAAAACTCAAAAGGCTTTGTAATATACTCATCCGCCCCGGTTTCTTCTCCGATTTCTTTATCGACGTCTTGACTTCTGGCTGTCACCATAATTATCGGAATATTTTTATATTTATTGTCAAATTTTAATAATCGACAAATTTTATACCCGTTAATTTTTGGCATCATAACGTCTAATATTACTAAATCAGGATTTTCGTTCTTTGCTAAGTTAAGCCCTGTTTCCCCGTCATAAGCGCAAATGCAGTCAAACCCTTTGGCTTTTAACATAAAAGAAAGTGTTTCAACGATATCTTTTTCATCATCAACTATTAATATTTTTTTCATTATCCTTCCTTTAGATTAACTGTTTAAAATTTTTATAATTTTAAAAACATCCACCCCGTTTTTTGTTGAATGTGCATTTGATAATATTATATCATATTCATTCTGTTTTATTCTTGATAAATATCCATTAATCGTTAAAATCATAGCATTAAAAGAATCAAGGGAAATTTTCGGAATAAAAACATAGTAATTAATATAATCTTTATCTTCCATTGTAAATTCTTTTTTTGAATCGGTAATATTTAAAAGCTTGTTTTGTTTTAAATTCTCAATTAAATTGTATTGTTTCTTGAATTTAATTTTTATAACCCCAACTTCTTCGTTGTTGGTTAGTGTGTGGGATAAATCCATTATAAAATTTTTTTCTTTATCAAGTGTTGGAATTATAACATTAAAAACAGATCCTTGTTTTTCGACACTTTCAACCCAAATCGCCCCTAAATGAGCATCAATAAGCTGTTTTGTAATTGTAAGACCTAATCCGACCCCGCCTTTGTTTCGATTTAGGGAACTTTCAATTTGTGAGAATTTATCGAAAATTTTTGGAATATCTTCTTTTTTAATTCCAATCCCGTTATCGGAAACTGAAATTTTAATATAGCGTCCTTTGGGTTGAATTATCGGAAAAACAAGTTTATCTGCCTCAATTTGAGTTTCATCCACAACGGACGCACTAACAACAATTGAACCTTGATTTTGCGTAAATTTTAAGGAATTTGAAACAAGATTAGAAAAAATTTGTTCTATTCTTCTTGTATCAGCATAAACTTGAGGAAGATTTTCTTTAATATCGAGAGTAATTTTAATATCTTTTTCATTTGCCACTTGAAGGAATGTTTTTTGCAGCAATTCTAAAGACGGAGCAATGTCAATTGGGGAGTATTGAAAATCCATTTTTCCGGCTTGGATTCTTGATAAATCCAATAAATCTTCGATAATTCCCGATAATCTTTGAATGTTTCTTTTAGCCATTGAAATAAAATTCTTAGCATCGGGGGAAATTGGTCCTGCTTGTTCGCTTAAGACAATTTCAAGGGAATTATTAATAGGGGTTAAGGGTGTTCTAAGCTCGTGAGATACAATTGATACAAATTCTGACTTTAGTTTTTCCAATTTTTCCAGTTTTTTATTGGTAATTGAAATTTCCTCATAAAGTTTAGCACTTCTAAGCGGTAAGGCAACTTGGTGGGTTATTGCTTGAAAACAAGTGACGTCTTCAGGTGAAAAAGGAGTTTGACGAAACAATTCAACAACGCCAAAAAAACTTTCCCCAACTTTAATCGGAGCAAACAAAGAATCGAAACTAATTGCTTCAAGTCCATAAACTTTAGATGCTCTTTGTTGTTTTGTTTTTTGAATTACGCTAATATTATCGGTTTTCACCTCGGAAATTATAGAAGGCGATTCAAGAATTGTCCTGTAGTTTAGAACAGATCGAATTTTTAAGGCATCGATAAGATTCTCGCTTGGAATATAAAGCGTATTTAAATTAAAAACCAAATTCCCTTGAGGATTTAATAAAAGCAAGGAGGAAATATCAAAACTCAAGGTTTTTTCCATTGCCTCAATCATAATATCATAAAGCTGTTTTGTGTTGAGGGTTCCTGCGAATCTTGAACTTGTATTATATAAAACATTGAGCTGATACAAACTTCTTGACAGTTCTTTGTTGTTTTCCGACAATCTATCCAATGATTTTTTAATTTTAGAATGAGAATTAATTGTTGTTAATAGAATATTCTCTCTTATTGGTCCTTCGATAATTCCATCGACCAAGTTAATGCACAAAGGATTATCGGAATTCGACAATAAAAGAATTATTTGGATATTTTGATTAAGAATCCCTGATTTAATTTGTCTTATTAAGAATTCACAGTTAATTAGAGAATTCTCAATTAAAATAATATCTGGATTATAGTTATTTATTGATATAACAAGGTTATCAAAACTTTCAGCGTAATCAAGAATTTCGAATTGATTGTTAATTATTGTTTCTTTAATTAATTTGTTCTTGTTTTTATCATCCAATAAAAGAAAAATTCTATTCATATTAAAATTTTAACAAACCCACAAAGTTTGGCATTTTTTTAATATTTATTCATACAAATAAGAAAATAAATCCTTGGAGTTATTAATTCCATAATCAAGAATAATATCCGCTTTTGTTTTTCTTTGTTTAATTAAGTTAAAAATAGGATTAAGATAAATTCTTTCTTTGGAGTTAAGTTTATTAATCGATAACTCGAAAAGTTCTTCTATAACACTCCAAGCCGGTTTTTTTGAGTTCAAATTAAAATCCAAGCCCTTTAAAGTTGCTTCGTTGTTATAAAAATCGATATTCTCGATTTTTAAATACGAAAATTTTTGAATTAAATCCTCGATATTATTTAAACTCAATCCCTTATAAAAAGCGCAAAAACTAAGCGCAGTTTGAATATCCGAGCTGTCATGGTTTCTTATTTCAATATAATTCTTCAATCGAACATCAGGAAAACACAAACTCTGATGAAGAATATAATCCTCGAATCGAGCATTGTATAAAGAAAAACCGTTTTTTAAAAATTCCTTAAAGGTGATTTTTCCCTCAATCGGAATAATTTTAGAATTTCTTTCAATATAAACCATTGGAACATCAATAATTGAATTTATATAATTTTTAAAAACGTTAGAATATTTAAAGAAAATTTTTGAAAAAACATCCTTGTAAAAAAAGTTACAGCGATTAGCTCCGCTATAGCGCCAAATATTTCCTCTTAAAGACTTATAAGAACTGCTTTTATTGTTTTCAACAACACTATTAGCGCTCAATCCAAGAATAAAAGGAGAAATAAGGTTAAAGAATAAAAGTTTTAAATATGCGTCTTTTTTATCTTTATAATCAATATTAACCTGAATCCCTGCGGTTTTTCTCATCATTTTTTGAACCAGATTCGCTTTTTTGTTCTTGGGAAGATATTGATTCATAATTCTATATCGATTTTTATCCAGAAGTTCGATTGTTTCAACCGAATCACTCGGATTAATCCCGACCCCTAAAAAAATAACATTATAAGCTTGAGCAATTTTATCCAACAAACTAACAATTTTCGATAAATTAATATCAATATCAATTATCGATTCCATTGGTACTAAGCTAATTTCCAATTGCAAACCGGGCTCCAGTGAAATTGAGTTTCCAATGCTATCTTTTGCTCCAATTACGGTTTTATCATCAAAAACAAGTTCCCAATTGGTAATTTCACAATATTGTTCGATTATTTTTCTAATTACAGCGTAACTTGGGACGCATAAGCTTTTTTTATCAAGACTTATTCTTTCATATTCAAGTCCATATTGAAACTTGGAATTTTTTTTATTTAAGTAGAATTCTTCGATTTTTTCAATCGTTAAAAACTGTTTTTCTTGATTTTTAGTTAATTTTATTTCTTTATCTAGAAGTTTTTGCATATTCAAATCTTATCATAAATAATAATTATACAAGTAGTAAAGTCGGACTAATTCTTTTTTATGTTAGAATTAATTTATGGATTTAAACTATCTTATAAGGACAAAAA
>CANAIK010000074.1 GCA_947361225.1 uncultured bacterium | reverse complement strand
AAAAAACAAGGGTGGGAAAACCCACCCTTGTAGTTTATAAATTTTAAGATATTTTTTCAATAACGATTTTTTCGTCCTTGTAATCCATTAAGAGCTTGTCTTGAGGTTTATAGTTGCCACTTAGAATTTCTTCAGCCAGAACATCCTCAACTTTCTTTTGAATAACCCTTCTTAAAGGACGGGCGCCATAGGTTTCGCTATAACCTTCTTTTGCGAGGTAATCTTTAGCAGCGTCTGTTACTTCGATTGAAAGTTCACGTTCCGATAAACGTTTAAATAAGTCTTTCAACATTAAATCAACGATTTGTCTTATTTCGTCTTGACTCAAGTGCGCAAATACGATAATATCGTCCACCCTGTTTAAAAACTCGGGTCTAAAGGCTTTTTTAAGTTCCTCGTTTACAGTATCTTTAAGTTTTTCATATCTGTCTTTTTTATCGTCTCCGGACACTGAAAAACCGAGTTTTTGAGTGTTGGTAATCATAGATGCCCCAACATTGGATGTCATTATTATAATTGTATTCTTAAAGTTAATATGACGACCCTTAGAATCGGTCAAACGCCCGTCATCCAGGATTTGTAACATTATATTAAATGTATCGGGATGCGCTTTTTCAATTTCATCAAAAAGAACGACAGAATATGGTTTTTTTCGAATAATTTCGCACATATTGCCACCGTCGTCATAGCCTACGTATCCCGGGGGTGAACCGATTAGTTTTGAGGTTGCGTGTTTTTCCATAAATTCTGACATATCTATTCGAACCATATTGTCTTCGGAACCAAAAACAGCCTCAGCTAAAGCTTTTGCAAGTTCGGTTTTACCAACACCCGTGGGACCTGAGAAAATAAAACTTCCGATTGGTCTATTTGGAGATTTCAATCCAACACGAGCACGTCTTATTGATTTAGCAAGTGAAACAACAGCGTCGGATTGTCCGATAACTCTTTCGTGAAGAGTTTGTTCAAGTTTTAATAATTTTTGAGATTCAGCCTCGGTAATTTTTGTAACAGGAATCCCCGTAATTGTTGAAACCACCTGTGCAACTTCTTCAACCCCGACAACCGGCTTGTTTTCGTCTTGCGTTTCCTGCCATTGTTGCGAAATTTCGTGAATTCTATCTTTTAAATTAGCCTCGTCATCACGTAAATCAGACGCTCTTTCGAATTCTTGATTTCTTATTGCCTCTTCTTTTTCTTTAATTATTGCTTTTAATTCCTTATCAAGCTCCCTGCCTTCGGGCGGAAGGGTTGAAACATTAAGACGCACTTTAGATGCAGCCTCGTCAATAATATCGATTGCTTTATCGGGCAGGAATCTTTCTGTTATAAATTTACTTGATAATTCAGTAGCGGCAACGATTGCTTCGTCTGAAATTATAAGTTTATGATGAGCTTCGTATTTAGATTTTAAACCCTTAATAATTTCGATTGTTTCTTCAAGTGTAGGTTGATCGACAATTACAGTCTGGAAACGACGTTCAAGTGCCGAATCTTTTTCAATGTATTTTCTGTATTCGTCCAGTGTTGTAGCCCCAATTACCTGAATTTCGCCTCTTGATAAAGCGGGTTTTAAAATATTAGCAGCGTCAATCGCCCCTTCTGCGGCGCCAGCGCCAATCAAAGTGTGCATTTCATCGATTACAAGAATAATATTTCCGGCTTGGCGGATTTCATCCATTATCTTTTTTAAACGTTCTTCAAATTCGCCTCTGTATTTGGTTCCGGCGATTAAAAGACCCATGTCAAGCTGGATTATTTTTTTATTCTCTAAGATATCGGGAACTTCACTATCCACAATTCTTTGAGCCAAACCTTGAGCAATAGCGGTCTTACCAACACCGGGTTCGCCTATTAAAACAGGGTTGTTTTTTGTGCGTCTGGCTAGGATTTGAATAACACGTTCAATTTCTTTTTCCCTGCCCACAACAGGATCAAGTCTTTGTTCTTGGGCTGCAAGAGTTAAATCGGTTCCAAATTCATCTAAGGAAGGAGTTTTAGCCGATTTTTGAGAAACCCCGGGAGTTGCAAGAGAAGAACCCGATTGAGTTGTGGTTTTTGTTTCTCCAAGCATTTTAATTATATTAGAACGACATTTATTTAAATCAACTCCTAAATTCTCAAGAACTTTAGCTGCAACGCCTTCTCCTTCTCGAATTAATCCAAGCAAAAGATGTTCTGTTCCAATATAATTGTGTCCCAGCTGACGAGCCTCGTCCCAGGATAGTTCAAGAACCTTTTTGGCTCTTGGAGTAAAAGGAATTTCAACTGCTACAAACCCACAGCCCCTTCCTATAATTTTTTCTACTTCTTCTCTTGCCTCTTTAATATTTACCCCCATTGATTTAAGGGTTTTAGAGGCAATGCCGGTGCCTTCAGCGATTAACCCTAAAAGCAGTTGTTCCGTTCCGACAAAATTATGTCCCAGGCGTCTGGATTCCTCCTGCGCCAACATTATTACTCTAATTGCCTTTTCTGTAAACCGTTCAAACATATAAACTTCCTTATTAAAAAGTTATTTTATCCACAATAGATTCTACAATGAAAAAATTTATTGTTCAAGCATATCGATTCTTTTTTGATGTCTTCCTTTTTGAAATTCACTGTCAAGCCAGGTATCAACAATATCAAAAGCAAGCCCCTCACCCACAACACGGGCTCCAAGGGTCAGGATATTTGAATTATTGTGCTCTTTTCCCATTCTGGCGCTATATGTATCACTAACGCAAACCGCTCTAATTCCTTTAATTTTATTAGCAGCAAGAGCCATGCCTTGTCCTGTTCCGCAAATCAGAATCCCCAAATCCGATTCTTGATTAAGAATCGAATCACAAACTTTTTTAGCGTAAATCGGATAATCGCAAGAAAGGGTCGAATTTGTTCCTAAGTCTTTAATTTCATATCCTTTGTTAACTAAATACTTATAAATTTTATTTTTTAGCTCAAATCCGCCGTGATCGGACGCTATTGCAAGTTTCAAGATAATACCTCTAAATTAAACTACTTTTTTTTAAATTATAGCACTAAAAAGTAATTTTATTTATAGGTTATTAATCTTTTCCTAAGTATATATCTTTTCCGTTCTCGGTATTCTTGTTGCCTGACGCTGCAATATAGTTTGCTTTGTTGTCATTGTTAATATCAACATACCAACCCGATTTAGACATAAAAGAAGCCGATCCGTAATAAGCGTTTATTTGAGTTTTATCGGAAGTTGTCCAGGATTTTTTGGTAATTTTAAGTCCAGTTCCACCGTTTGATTTTTTAGATAATGTCATTGACTTATTGTTATTAAAAATTACTTCCCAGGAGTTATTATTTTTCTTAATTTCAACTTCCTCGCCATTCAATGTCATTTTTCCTTCTTGAAGTTTGTTATTAACAAACAAAGAAGAAACTTCGTCTCTTGCGGATTTAAATATCTCATTATCCTTAGAATAGTTGCTCATAACGGTTTCTAAGTTATAAAATTCGGAATTATTCTTATTAGATTCGGTTTTATTATTCGAATCAACATTTTTGTTTTTAGATATTGTCTTTTTTGCATTTTCCCCCATATCAAGAGCAGTTTGAGCAAATTTTTCAACATCATCAAAACTCATTTTAGATTCATTATTATTGTTATTATCAACTTCATTGTAAGATTCATAATCCTTTGAATCTTGATAAGTATAATTAGTGTTGTCTACTTGAGGAGTGTTTCCACTAATCGTATCTTCCTTAGAAACAGACCCCTCTGTGACTTGGGGAATTTTTTCACTTGCATAATTATACAATTCCTGCGCTTTATCGTAGTCTTTATTAAACAACTCGAAATAATTGACTGCGGTTTCTCTTCCTTCATCAAATTGGGATGTAAGATTTTCGTCTAAAAAATATTGTTTTGATAATTCCATTGTAGCGTTTGTGAGCGCCTCTTGCAAATCGTCAATTTCACCTTGCAGGGAAGAATTTTGATTGTTATCAAGCGCTTGAGCTAAATCGGCAACGCTCATATTATTTGCATCCAATCCAAGTTGTTCAACCAAAGAACCGTATTTATTTTGAGTATACGTTAGGATTTCATCGTCAATAATCTCTGTTTGACTCGAGAATTCACTTACGGATTTATTTGAATGATGCGTGTGGAGTCCGGTTTGAATGTTATTTATGTTACTTTCCATTCTTAAAGCCTTTCCTTGGTCTTGGTGTATTTAATCTGTCGGAATAATTTTTAATAAACTTTGAAATTTTAATGAAAATTTTACAATTTTTTACAATTTTCCTTGTAAGAAAAATATTTTTGCGCTAAATTAAACAAGTAGAGGTATTTATTTAAAGGAATAAAACTTATGACAGAAAGAAAATTAGTTGGAACACAAGAAATGTTCAAAAAGGCTTTAGCCGGTGGTTATGCAATTGGTGCATATAATGTTAACAATATGGAAATTCTGCAAGGTATTGCAGAGGCTGCTGAAGAAACTCAATCTCCGATTATTCTTCAAGTTTCAGCAGGAGCTAGAAAATACGCTAATCAAACATATTTAATCAAATTGGTTGAAGCAGCGTTAGCTACAACAACCGTTCCTATCGCACTTCACTTGGATCACGGTGCTGATTTTGAAATCTGTAAAGCTTGTATCGACGGCGGATTTTCTTCTGTTATGATTGATGGAAGCAGATTCTCATTCGAAGAAAACGTTGCAGTTACTAAAAAAGTTGTTGAATATGCTCACGAAAGAGGAGTTTCAGTTGAGGCTGAACTTGGAAAATTAGCGGGTGTTGAAGACGACGTTAATGTTGACGCTAAAGACGCAAAATACACAAACGTTAAAGAAGCGGTTGAATTTGTAAAACAAACCGGTTGTGATTCTTTGGCAATTGCAATTGGAACAAGCCACGGGGCTTATAAATTCTCAGGCGAAGCAAAACTTGACTTCGACAGATTAAAAGAAATTAAAGACGCTCTAAAAGAGGCAGGTTTTGGCGATTATCCGATTGTATTACACGGATCATCTTCAGTTCCGGCTGAATTTGTTGCTAAATGTAATAAATTTGGTGGAAAACTTCCAAATGCTCAAGGTGTTCCTGAAGATATGTTAAAATACGCATCTCAACACGGTGTAGCTAAAATTAACATTGATACAGACCTAAGACTTGCAATGACTTCAACAATAAGAGAATTCTTCACTGAGCATCCTGAAAAATTTGACCCACGTGAATATATGGGTCCCGGTAGAACTGCAGTTAAAGAAATGGTAAAACATAAAATGACCAATGTTCTAGGAACAGCAGGACACGCTAAAGATTAAAATATTTTAATTATTATAAAACAAAACCCTCGGATTCTTTAGATTCGAGGGTTTTTAATTGTCAAGCAAAAATAAGGCAATTTTAACGATTTTAAAAAAAATTTACGTTATGCAATATTTGCTGATTTCCATAATCGGTTATGATATAACAGTATTAAAGAACAAAGTTTCTAATATTTATGGGGGAATTGATGAGCCAATATCTTAGCAAAGAAGAGATTAAACAGTGGAGAAGTTCTTTAGAAAAGATTACTCTTGAAGAATACGCTAAAAGACTCGGAAAAGTTTTAGAGGAAGAAAAACAAACAAGTGATTTAATCGATCTTGTTATGCAGAACGAAAAAAGACTTTATAGTTCCAAAGAAAACAAAGACAAGAAAAAACAGGTCTTAAAGGTTGCTAAAAAAACACAAGAAATTCAAAAAGAAATTCTTGACAATCAAAATCAAAACACTCTTGAATATGCAAAATCTGTTCTAATTTGCAAAAAACCATTAACCCAAAGAGAGGATCTGGTTTTAGAGCATTTTGTCAAACACAAAGGTGAAATAGTTTACGCAAGAGACTTAGCCGCTATTTTAAACTTGCCTTGCGATTATGTTTATAAATATATTAAAAATTTAAGAACCAAAATTTCACAAAATGTACTTGAAAACGCTCAAAAAGGCGGATATATTTTCAACTACAATAACGATTAAAAAAATGAAGAATTTTTTAAATAATAGTTTAGAATTAACAAATTTAATTATAAACAACGATGAGATTAATAATATAAACTTTTACAATCAAATGGTTGAGTCAATTGGGGGTTTGTACAAAAATTGTTCTTTAGGAATATTTTTTTGCGAGAACTTAAACTATAATTTAAAAGCAGCCATTAATCAAAAAGAATTTATAAACGAGTATCATTTTAATTTAGAATATTTAAAATCTTTTTTCGATTCAAATAATAGAACACAAGAAATTAAGACAAAAAAAGACAAACTTTTGTATTCCAACACTTATTTAGTAAAGTTAGCAATAAAAGATTCAGTTTTCGGGTTTTGTTTTTTGAGTTGCAATGAAAAATTTGATTCCGATATTAAAATTTCTTTCGAAACGATTATTAATGTATTAAGTTATAAAATTAAAGATTATGAACTTAAGAGCGTTTTTAGAATGCAGTTAAAAGCGCTCCAAGATGCGATTGTAGAAAAAGAAAACGCATATGAAATTATAAAAAAACAACACAAAAAACTAGAAGTTTTGGATAAAACCAAAAATCTTTTTTTAGCTAATATTTCCCACGAACTAAGAACGCCCCTAAACGCAATAATCGGGTTTTCTCAAGCGCTCGATAGTAAAATTTTTGGAGATTTAAACGAAAAACAGGCTGAATATATTAAAGACATTCAAATTTCAGGTATTCATTTATTAGGAATGATTAACGAGATTCTGGATATTTCAAAACTTGAAGCGCACGCAATGAAGTTTAGTCCGACAAATATTAACCCTAATATTCTAATTAAAGAAGTTATAAATATCCTGGAGCCATTATATAAGAAAAAAAATATCGAAGTTCAGTTTATTTGCGGTTTTAATGGTGAAATTAAAGCGGATTATCAAAAATTTCAACAAATTTTGTTCAATCTTTTATCCAATGCTATTAAATTTACAAAAGAAAAAGGAAAGATTGAAATTTCCGATACTAAAAACGAGCGGGATTATATCTTAAAAATTAAAGACAACGGAATTGGAATTGAGAAAAAATATCACAATAAAATATTCAAAAAATTTGTCCAGCTTAATAATATTTACTCCAAAAACCAAAGTTCAACAGGTTTAGGACTCACAATTACAAAAGAATTGGTAAAACTTCATAAGGGGAAAATAATTCTAGAAAGCGAACCCAATAAAGGCACAACTTTTACTCTGGAGTTTAAAAAAATCGTCCTATGAAAAAAATTTTAGTAGTTGAAGATAACGAACTTAATATGAAACTTTTTTATGATATTCTAACTTATCATAAATTCCAAGTTGATAAGGCGTATGACGGGATTGAGGCGTATTCTAAGATTAAGAACAATATTTATAACTTAATAATCCTTGATATTCAACTGCCAAAACTTGACGGGTTTAGTTTGGTGAAAAAACTTCAAGAAGAAAAAATTGAGACTTCAAATATAATTATAACAAGTGCTTGCGCTATGGATAAAGACAAAAACAAAGCACGGGAATATAAAATCGATACATATATAACAAAACCAATTGATATTCATAGTTTTATTAATATTGTTGAATCAAAACTACAATGATTTAAATTTCCAGCCGTTTTTATCTTCAATTGACCCTATATTATTATAATAATCCTTTACGCAATTGTATTCTTTTTCCCAAGAATTATTAATTTTATAAGCGTCCAGAACAACTCCGTTGTCATAAACTCGTCTCATTGTATTTTGATTTTTATCTAATCTTACAATTTCTGTTATTTCGCCATTTTTAAAATC
Source organism: uncultured bacterium (assembly GCA_947361225.1). GTDB lineage: Bacteria > Cyanobacteriota > Vampirovibrionia > Gastranaerophilales > Gastranaerophilaceae > RUG14156. The sequence goes on along the minus strand of CANAIK010000074.1, from coordinate 420 downwards.
TTGTCTAAGTAAGCTAAAAGTAGAATTTTTCGGTCCAAAAACCGCTCTTTTTTCTATATTGGGATTATTATTTTTTACAATAATTGCCTTGGAATTATCAGGAAAATATTGATAAACCTTATTTAAGATAAGATTATTATTAGAATCGAAAACTTTGCTTTCCTTGGGTAATCCATTAACATATTTTATTTGAATATTATTCTTTTTAGTGTCTTCTATAATACCTGTAAATTTATTTTTGCCAATATAGGCAACTCCGTCGATAAATTTAACACAAGCCAGCTTATAAACCTTTGGTTTTAAACAAATTGCGCCACTAAGCATAGCTAGCGCTCCTAAACCCAAAAGAAGGAGGTTTTGATTGTCTTTTTTAGGTTTTAAGTCATTGTTTTTCTTTTTTATTTTTTTACTTGAAGTAAA
>CANAIK010000073.1 GCA_947361225.1 uncultured bacterium | reverse complement strand
GCAGTTCAGGGGAGTATCCAACATCAACGGGATGTGCAAGGTGCTCAAGCAAATTCGGCTCCAGCTGCGCTACTTGTAATTCAACAAGTTGTTTAAGCTATTCTTCCTGCAGTGATGGAAAATATTTAAGCAACGGAACCTGCTCCAATTGTCCAACAGGATGCAAAAAATGCTCAAGTGAATCTAATTGTACTGAATGCGATACCGATTATGTTAAAAACGGAACTACTTGCAAGTATGATCCTTGTGAAAAGTATCAAGCGGTACTCGTAGAAGGGGATTATGAAGGAACGCATTATAAGTTTTGTATGAAAAGAAAAAATGCAGGGGATGAGAGTGCTTCTGATTTAATTGGAATTGCAACAGGGCAACAAGTAAATTCCGGCACTACAAAAAATCCTAAATATGAAATATTTAAAGAAGCACACTGCTGGAAAGGTACAACTACAAAATCGTGTACAGATGCTATCCAGTTGGCAACAGATTTCCCAGCTTGGGACTATGATGGTTGTACTAGGACTGTTTGTAATTGGTTGGCAGCAAATCAAATTTGCAATGTTAACTTAAGTAAATACGGGCAAATTTGGAAGCTCCCGAGCTTAGAACAACTTTATGTGTTAAAAAGTCAATACACGAATGCTTCAGGTACCAGCGGTCTTCAGTTTTGTGATATGGGCTCCAGCACTAAAGGTGCTCCATACTGCTACTATGACGAGAAACTATGCCTTGGAGCCGACTACAATAGATGTGAACCGGCACTTATTTGGGGTATCAAAAAAATTAATACCAGCTATTATTATTATTTAACAAACTATGGCGGTTTTTTAATGGCTCCAAATACTGGCTTAGCTATGCACGCATATTCTGTTCGTTGTGTTATGGATCTTTAGAATTAGCCCAATTAACTAATAGTTTTCGGATTTAACTTATGAGAATAGTATAATAGTATTTTTGTGTTTTGGTATTTGAGGGTCGTTTTTAGTTTTCTAGACCCTCTTTTTTTAATTCTACTTAAGTGCAATTTCATTAAAAAAATTTTTAATGTATAATTAAACAATGAAATATTTAAAATGTTTTATTTTAATATTTTTTGCACTTTTTGTAGTTTTTTTGTCACACAAAAACTACAACAATAATTTTAGTGTCAAGGTTTACAATGAAAACTCTATTGTTGAATATTCTAGTCCAAAACACGTTTTTTTAGCCACTAAAGAAAATTCAATTCAAGGATTAAACCTTGAAACCAAACTTAATGCAAGAAAATACAAAACTCAGACTTTTGGTTCCAATAATCCTTTTGTTGAACCTAAAAACTCTCAACAACAAGCTTTAATAAGCTATATTTACACTAAAAGTTTTCTTAATAAAAAGAAAGATTTAAGATTTAGTGCGTTTCTAGCGCAAATTCAACCCAACGCTCCATAAAAAATTTCATAAATTATTAAATTTGTACAATAGTTTATGAAAGGATAAATTATGGATAATAATTTTAATGATAATAATGAAATTTATCAATCAAGCGATAGTCAAGGAATTACGCTGACTATTATTTACACAATTGTCTTAACGGCTGTTATGTGGGGAGTTTCAAGCTATATAAATTAAAATAGGGGTTTATATGCAACTTTACGCTAAATATTCCTAAAAACTAATCATAATGTCATGCTGAACTTGTTTCAGCATCTTAGCGGTTATCAAGTTCGAAAAACACCAAGTAGGAACAGAAAATTACGTCTCGATAAATTTCGACTTATTTTCTAGTGAGTTCAGTATGACAGTATTTTAGCCCGATTTTTACAATCGGGCTATTTTTTGAATGTTTGCAAAAATTCTTCAATTTTTAAAAACATTTCCTTTTTATCGTGAATATTATCGGAAATTAACTTAACCAAAGCGGATCCTGTTATTGTTCCGTCTGCAAATTTGTTAATCTGCGCTGCTTTTTTTGCGTCATTAATCCCAAAACCCGCAATTACAGGGACATTTGTATTGGATTTAATAAATTGGATTCGATTCTCAATTTCTTTGCTTTGCGCCTCTTTTGTTCCTGTAATTCCTTTTATTGAAACAAAATAAACAAAACCCTTAGCATTAAGAACAATTTCTTTTGTTCTTTCGTTGTCCGTAACGGGTGAAATTAAAGGGATTAAGCTAATATCGTATTGTTCAATACTTTTGAGTCTTTTTTGTTCTTCAAAAGGTAAATCAACGACCAAAAGCCCATTTACGCCATTGGAATTCAATTCTTGCAAGAAATTTTCAATTCCATAGTTAAAAATTGAATTAAAATAGCCCATCCAAACAATTGGAGTGGTTTTGTTGGTTTTTCTGTATTCTTTTATTAAATCCAGTGTTTTTTTGATTTTTGCGCCCCTATTAAGGGCAATATCGCCCGCCATTTTAATTATTGCGCCGTCGGCACTGGGGTCTGAAAAGGCCATGCCCAGTTCTATAAAATCGACCCCGTTATTAGAACATAAATGCATTAATTCTAAACTTGTTGTGTAATCAGGGTATCCTGCCATTAAAAAAACACTAAAAGCTTTTTTATTTTCTTTTTTTAAGTTATCAAATGTTTTATCTAGTAAATTCATAGTTCAACCCCTTTGATTTTACCTACTGTAAAAATATCCTTATCGCCCCTGCCTGAAAGATTTACAACCATTATGTGGTCTTTTGGCAGTTTAGGTGCCGTTTTAATTGCATACGCAACGGCGTGCGAGGATTCAAGCGCAGGGATTATTCCTTCAAGTTCCGAAAGTTTATAGAATGCGTCAAGCGCCTCGGAATCATTAATTGCCGTGTATTTTGCCCTTTTTGTATCTCTTAACAGTGCGTGTTCAGGTCCAATCCCCGGATAATCAAGTCCTGCTGAAATTGAATAGGGTTCAATTATTTGTCCGTCTTCGTCTTGAATAAAATAGGACAACATTCCGTGAAACACTCCTTTTTTGCCCTTAGCAAGGGTTGCAGCGTGTTTTTTGGTGTCAATTCCCAAACCCGCAGCCTCAACTCCGATTAATTCCGTGTTTTTGTAATCAATAAAAGGATGGAAAATTCCAATAGCGTTAGATCCGCCTCCAACGCAAGCAACAATTGAATCAGGAAGACGATTCTCGAGCTTTAGTATTTGTTCTTTAACTTCTTCCCCGACAATCGATTGGAAAGTCCTAACCATTTCAGGATAAGGATGAGGACCCATGACTGACCCTAGAAGATAATAAGTGTTATCAATATTTGAAACCCAATCTTGCATTGCAGCCGTTACTGCGTCTTTAAGGGTTCTTGAACCATCTTTTACGGGGATTAAATCCGCTCCTAACAACTTCATTCGAAAGGCATTTGGTTTTTGTCTTTCAATATCAATTTCCCCTTGATAAACAACACATTTCATATTAAACAAAGCGCAAACCGTAGCAGTTGCAACCCCGTGTTGTCCGGCGCCGGTTTCAGCTATTATTCTTGTTTTACCCATTCTTTTAGCAAGCAGAATTTGACCTAAACAATGGTTAATCTTATGCGCCCCTGTGTGGTTTAAATCCTCTCTTTTAAGATAAATCTTCGCCCCGCCAAGGTATTTGGTTAATCTTTCGGCATAATAAAGATTGCTTGGACGTCCTGTGTAGTTTTTATGGTAATAGTTGAGCTCATCTAAAAAATCTTTTGAATTTTTCGCTTCATCCCAAGCACTAACCAATTCTTTTATCGCAGGGATAAGGGTTTCAGCTGCAAAAATTCCTCCGAATTCACCAAAATAACCATTTTTATTAGGATAATTATAATTCATTTTTCTTACCTCATTAACTTTATTTTATCAAAAATATTTTTTATTGAATGCAAATTCTTAATTCCGGGAGCTGTTTCTAAAGACGAACAAATATCAACAACATCCGGGTTTATTGTATTAATTGCCTTGTTAATATTATTCTCGTTTAAACCACCCGACAAAATAAGGTTTTTTCCTTTGTTTTTAATTTTTTTAGCAAATTCCCAATCGCCGAGTTTTCCTAAACCTCCCCAATTGGTTTTATCTTGAGCGTCCACAAGTAAAAATTTCGCATTTTTATAAATTTCAATATCTTTATCACCTCGAACATTCTTAATATAAGGAAAACGCAATTCATTGCAAGTTTTTAAGGGTTCAACCCCGTGAAGTTGAAGATAATCCAATCCGATTAATTGAGCGATTTCGTTCATTGTGCTTGAAGTTTCGTTTACAAAAACCCCTATTGTCTTAATTTCACCCTTTATTGATTCAACAATTTTTTTCACTTTATCAACTTCAATAAACCTTTTGCTTTTAGGGTAGAAAATAAAACCTATATAATCAACTCCAATTAATGCGCAATACTGTGCGTCTTTTTTAAGCGTTATACCGCAAACCTTAATTTTTGTCATTTTCCACCCCCTTAATTAAGGTTTTTAGAGAATTAGCAGGGTTTTTTGTCGACATAAAACTTGTTCCAATTAAAAAGGCTTTATAACCCAATTTCATCATTTCTTTTATTTCTAAAGACGATTTTATCCCGCTTTCACAAACAAAAATTCTATCTTTGGTAATATATTTAGCTAATTTTCTTGAAACCCCCAAATCAACCTCAAGGGTTTTTAAGTTTCTGTTATTAACGCCAATAAAGTTAACATTGTAATTAAGTGCTTTTATCATTTCTTTTTCATTGTGGACTTCTAAAAGAACCTCAAGACCAAGATTTTTAGCGCATTCTACTAAATTTTTAGTTTTATTCTTAGTTAAAGCTTCGATTAATAAAACCATATCCGCTCCTTTAATTTTTGATTGATAAAGCTGGAATTCATCGATAATAAAATCTTTTCGAAGAAGAATTGCGTCTTTGTATTCATTTCGAATTTTTTCTAAGTATTCAATATCACCCTTAAAATATTCTTTTTCCGTAAGAATCGATAAAGCGCAAGCGCCACTATTAAGATATTCTTTTGCAATTTTTATTATATCGACATTAAGAGCAATATCACCCCTGCTTGGACTTGCTTTTTTAATTTCCGCTATAATATTTATTTTATTATTTAACAATTGTTTAAAAATATCTTTTTTAGGGAGTTTTTGCGCTAAAAGCTCTTTTTCTTTAATTTTTTTAATTGTATCTAAAAACATTGTCTTACCCCTTCTAAAACTTTAAGTGCGGATTTTGAATCAATTGCGTTTTTTGCTTTTTCGACTCCTTCTTTAAAGTCTTTTGCAATTTTAGCGCAAACCAAAGCCGCTGCAGCGTTTAGGACAACAATATCTCTTTTTGGACCTTTTTTTCCGTTTAATATATCGATTATTATTTTCGCATTTGTTTTTGCATCCCCTCCTTTAATATCTTCAATTGTTGCGCTGGATAAACCAAGGTTGGATAACTCGGGAAGTTCGATTTTTTTAACAATTCCATTATCAAAGTGAAAAATGGTGTTTTTATCCGTAATTGAAAGTTCGTCCAGTCCGTCCAGTGAATGGACAACCATTGCGCTTTTTATTTTTGTTTCTTTAAGAGAATTAACAATAACTTCGCATTTATTTTCATCAAAAACCCCGATTACTTGATAATCAAGGGTGGCGGGGTTAATTAAAGGACCCAGAAGATTAAAAATTGTCGGGAAGTTAATTTTATTTCTTATTAACTTAATTTTTGCCATAGTTGCATTAAAATAAGATGCGTTTAAAAACGTCAAATTCGTTTTGTCTAAACTTTTTTGAAGAATTTCTTCATTATTTACAGGATTAATCCTTAATTCGCTTAAAACATCCACACTGCCTGATTTACTTGATATTGCCCTTGCTCCGTGTTTTGCTACACCGATATCAAAACTTGCAACAACAAAAGATACGGCGGTTGAAATATTAAAAGTATTAAGACAATCCCCTCCCGACCCGCAAACATCGATTAAACCGTTTTTGTGGTAAAGATTGAGTTTTTTTGAGAATTTTTTAACACAATCGGAAAAATAATAAAGTTCTTGAGGGGTGATTCCTCCTTGTTTTGTTGAAAGCGCCCCTAAAAGCGCTGCCACTTGTTCGTTTTCAATTGTGGAATTATTAATTCCGCTAATTATTTTTTCAATATCTTTTTTATCAAGTTCAATTCCTTGAAAAGCTTTTAATAACACATTCTTCATTTTTTTAAACTTTCTTTAATAACATTTGTAATAAGTTTTAATCCAAAATCGTTTTTGGAGCTCATAATTGATTCAGGGTGGAATTGAACCGCCCAAATCGGTTTTGTTTTATGATTAATTCCCATAATTAGTTCGTTATCGGATTTTGCGCTAATTTCAAGTGAGGAAGTTGGAAAACAAGACTCATTTGCAACCCAGGAATGATACGCTCCGACTTCTTGGTTGTTGTCCAAATTACTAAAAATATTTTTATTGTTATGATTAAGAATCCAGGTTTTTCCTTGTCTTGGAGTTTCAATTCTTCTTAATGTTCCCCCAAAAGCTTCGACAATTCCCTGCAACCCCAAACAAACCCCAAATTGAGGGATATTTTTTTCACTTAAGGGCAAAATTAGTTCTTTCATATTAAAATCCGAAGGAAGCTTAGGACCAGGTGAGTGAATTACAAGATTAGGATTCATTGATAGTATTTGTTGAGCACTTATCCCGTGACGATAAGTAACAACGGACGCACCGGTTTGTCTAAAATAATCGGATAATGTATTAACAAAAGAATCCTCGTTGTCAACTACAATAATTCTATAATTGGAATCAACTTTAAATTTTTCTTTAACAACTTCAATTTTTTGAGGTTTAAAAATATTGAAAAAAGACGTTGCTTTAATTTTTGTTTCCAAAGCCTCTTCAATTGGGTTAGAATCATACACAAGACTGGCTCCGACCGAGTAGTTTGCAATATTGTCCTTTAAATGAATCGTTCTTATGGTAATTCCTGTATTTATATCGCCGTTGCAAAATAACACCCCGACGGACCCACCATAATAAAGTCTTTCTGTGTTTTCGTATTTTTCGATTAGTTCAGCGGCGCTTTTTTTAGGTGAACCCATTAAAGTTACAGCCCACATATGCGATAAAAAGGCGTCAATCCCGCTGCAATCAGGTCTTAAGGTTCCAATAACGTGATCCACGGTGTGGAATAATCCTTTGTATCTTTCAATTTGTCTTCGTCCTAAAAGTTTTATTGAACCCGGGATACAAATTCTTGATTTATCGTTTCTATCAACATCAGTGCACATTGTAAGTTCGGATTCGTCTTTTTTGGAATTAAGAAGTTTTTTAATTTGGATTTCGTCTTCAATCGGGGTTTTTCCTCTTTTTATTGTTCCTGAAATAGGACAAGTTTCAACTTTGTCCTTAGCTACACGGACAAACATTTCAGGACTTGTTCCAATTAGTTGTTCGTCATTAAATTGACAAAAAAATTGATAAGGTGAGGGGTTAATATCAATCATCTTTAAAAAAAGCTTAGAAGAACTTCCCTTGTATTGCGCATAGTATCTTCTTTTTAAGACAAGTTCAAAAATATCCCCTTGTTCCATATGATATTTTGCTTTATTAACCAAATCCCCGTATTCCTCGTCCGATAAATCGGATTTTATTTCCCCTTCGATTCTCATTTCCTCAATATTGGATAATTCTTTTAAAGCTGGGGTTTTAATATTTTTTGTTGAATAATTTTTAAATTCAAAGTCATAGTTATATAAGAATATTTCCTCTTTTTTCCTATCAAAAGAATAGATTTTATCAGGAAAAAACAGCCTTAAGATATTTGTTTTATCATTTCTTTTATTAATAAGTTTAATTTTTTCGAATTGGAATAATAAATCAAAACCAAACGCCCCATAAAACCCCAAAGGGTCATTAGAATCGTTTTTTAGCGCTTTTAGGATTTCTCTAATCGGAGTTAGGATTGAGGGTTGTTTACTTCTTTGTTCCTCAGGGAAAATTTCACTAGAAAAATTGATTCTAGCGATAATTCTATCCTTAAAAACTTCTAAGGAATAATCTTTTTGATTATTAATTAAAATTGAGGAGAATATCCTTAGAATTTCTTTCCCCTTGGGGTTTAAAGCAATAAATTCAATCCTATTATAAAAACCCTTAACTTCAACAGGAGGAGCAACAAAACCAATTTCCCATCTTGAATATCTTCCCGGGTATTCGGTCCCTGAGGATAAAAACATTCCTTTGTTGTTTTCTAAGTGGTTAATTAAGAATTGAATGCTTTCTTTATTCTCTATTTTTTCTTCAATTCTGTTAATTATAATTTTAGATTGAGTAATAATTTCCATATTTTTCCTTTTTTAATTTTTAATGACAACAAAAAAATGACCCGTAAATATACAAGTCATTTTTTAATAATTATTTATCTAAAAAAACCTTATCAAACGGACTTGTACAAAAATTAGTACAAGCACCACCAGAATAAGTTGTTTTTAAAGTTTTTTGTCATAACAGAATTTAATATAGTCTAAAAAAAATAAAAAATCAACAGGGGGTTGATTTTTTATTTTTATGAGCAATAATATAGATATAAAAATTAAACATCGCGGGATGGAGCAGTCTGGTAGCTCGTCGGGCTCATAACCCGAAGGTCGTTG
>CANAIK010000072.1 GCA_947361225.1 uncultured bacterium | reverse complement strand
GAAATTTGAATCGAAGTACAAACAAGGAATGATAAAGTGGGAGTGGTGGAAGGATATGGAATAAAGGGGGATTAAAAATTTTGTGTTTTAATTTACCATAAAAAAAAGAGGGCTAATTTTAAAAATCAAAGCCCTCAAATACCAAAACACAAAAATATAAGAAAATTTTATTCTACGTATTTTTCCAAAGCACAACGAACAGAGAATGCTTCACCCAAATATGGATTCTCCGATGGAAAAATACCAAACTTAGTGCCATTTGTATCCATTTCATAAGCCTTAGACTCATTAATTTTTGCACCCCATAAATCAGACAAATTACAGTGATCTCCACTTAGAGTATCCGCACCTTTACATCTTGAGGAAAAATCACAACGAGGTGCACCAGATGTATTATGAGCAAAACCCCACATACATAATTGTAAACCATTAGCACCACTCCACCTTTGGATGTAAATTTTAGCACTTGTATCGGTTTTACTTTGAGGACCAGCATATATTGCTGCTTGTAAAGCAGTAAATGCTTCATTGCTTGGCAAACCCCAATCGCCAACTTTACTTGTTCCGCCGCTTGGAGCGTAGTTAGAACAAATATAATCCGCTGCCCACCAATTACAAACAGTTCTGTTGCAAGCCTCATAGTTAAAAGGGCTTACTAATTTAGTAGTTTTTTTATCCACGGTTTCTTGAAGTACATCAACACTTGCAATATTATTAGTACAATATCTTGCAGTTACATTGCCGGCATCATCTGTTGTATTTGCCTTAGCAGTTCTATTTTTATCACTTTTACCAGAATGTCCTATCCAACAGCATTTTTCTTTATTTGCATAATCACAAGCAGTGCTTGTACCAGCTTTAATTTCCTTAACTGCACTGGATATATCAGGTCCATCTAAGTCCCCTGCATTTCTTTTAGCCATGCAGAATCCGTGGGTTCCACCGGTACTTGAAAGTGTTGTTTTATCGTATTTATCAACATCAAGTGGAATATATACTGATTTACTGTTTGATAGTCTATCACAATCAGCCTGACTTGTTGGATATTTATAAGCCTTACATTCACCGCTTACCAGTTTGTAATCCGTTGTATTATTGCATTCCTGACAGCTATTCGCTCCTGTACATTTTTTGCATCCTGTTGGACAACTTGCGCAAGTTGTTCCATCTAAATATTTCCCATCATTACAGCTTGCACAATTAGTGGTCCCTGAAACACAAGTTTTACAAGCACTTGGACAAGCTACCGCTACGGCATCGCATTTAGTATGACTTGAATTAGGAGCTGAATTTGCTCCGCAGGTTTTACAACTCGTTTGACCTGTGCTATCTTGATATTGGTTCGCTCCATTGCAGGATAAACAACTCGTTTGTCCTGCTGAAGGTTGATAAGTTCCTGTAGAACATTGTGTACAACTTGTAACGTTTGCACTGCTTGAATAACTCCCCGCAGCGCAATTCTGACAAGAAACACCGTTCCAATATTTCCCGGCAGCGCAAGTTGAACAAGCCCTGTTGCTATCACTTACAAACCCAGGGTTACAAGTCTTACAAGTAGTTTGTCCTTCACTATCTTGATACTGATTACCCGTACAAGCGGTACACCCTGTTGCAGCACTACTTGCATTAGCTTTTGTACCCTTAGCGCATTTTTGACAACTCCCACCTTCTGTGGAATAATACCCCGCTCCGCAAGCACTGCAACTATTACCGCTTTTTTGATACCCTGCTTTACATCTATTGCAACTTGTATTATTTATGCAGCTGTTGCAGTTTGCAATACAGTTTTTACAAGAACAAGTGTCTTTATCTGCATATTGTCCATCGGGACAAGTTACAAGACACAAAAGACACTTTTTCTTGGTACAAAGTTGACAATTAGCTCCAAAACTAGTGCATTGATTTGTTACGGATTCACCTTGCGCAATTGATATCCCACCGTGTTTTAGTTTATGGGTAACGATAGGAGCAAGAGACGCTAAGATTACTGAAATTGTGATTAAGCTTATTAAAAGCTCAATTAAAGAGAAAGCTTTCTTTTTCATACTTTATATATAACTCCTTAAATCTTTAAGACCGATATTCAAAAATTTACAAAGTGAAAGGAATTCAGCAGCGTTTAATTGAATTTTTCCGTCCATTGCACTAAAAAACCTATCAAGGTCCATATCCAAAGTTTCACAGATATAGTTATAGCTAAATCCACGTTTTTTTAGGACATTTTTAATTAACTGTTGGGCATCTTTGTGTTTAATCATTGATATAAGTCTTTTCTAAATTAAAATTAGTTTTCTAATTATAGTTTATAATATTTAAGTCACAAAGTCAATATTATCATAAACTAAATTAACATTTTCTTGATTAAACTTATAACTTAATCTATTATTATAATAGGGAAGAAGTTTTTATGAAAAAAGAAGATGAAATATATACTGTTCGAGCAATTGAAAAAATCCTGCCTGAAAAATTAAAAAGTTTTAGGAAAAAACAGGGATTAACAACTGCTCAAGTCGGGGAGTTGTTGTCTAAAACCCCCTCAGCGATTACTTTATGGGAAACAGGAAAAGCACTGCCCGATGTTAATACCCTTCTTAAACTTTGCAATATTTATAAAGTTGCGGATTTAAACGAATTCTTAGAACCCGCAACCCCGCCTGATACTTTGTCTTTAGCTAAATCAGAGCAGGAGTTAATAAAGCTTTGGAGAAATTCTCCGACAAACTTAAAAATTGCCGTTAAAACAATTCTAAAACAGTGCGCTAAATAAAGAGGATAAATAATGAACATATACGAAGAACTGCAAAAAAGAGGCTTGATAGCCCAAATTACAAATGAAAACGAAGTTAAAAACCTTATTAATTCAGGCAATGCCAGATTTTATATCGGCTTTGATCCAACCGCAGATTCATTGCACGTCGGACATTTTATGGCTCTTTGTTTAATGAAAAGATTGCAATTGGCAAATAATACTCCAATTGTGTTAATTGGCGGCGGAACAGGACACGTTGGAGATCCTTCGGGTCGATCCGATATGAGAACTATGATGAATAAAGAAATTATCGATCATAATTGTGCTTGTTTTAAAAAACAAATGGAAAGATTTATTGAATTTGGTCCTAATAAAGCAATTATGGTTAACAACGCTGATTGGCTTTTGGATTTAAATTATGTTGAGCTCCTAAGGGAAGTCGGCGCTTGTTTTTCTGTTAATAATATGTTAAGAGCGGAATGTTACAAACAAAGAATGGAGAAGGGTTTAAGTTTCTTAGAATTTAATTATATGATAATGCAGGCTTATGATTTTTATCACCTAAACACTCATTATAACTGCAATTTGCAATTCGGAGGGGACGATCAGTGGTCTAATATGCTGGCGGGGTCTGATTTAATCAGGAAAAAAACCGGAAAAGACGCTCATTCTATGACAATTACGCTATTATTAAATTCTCAGGGTAAAAAAAATGGGCAAAACCGCACAAGGCGCAATTTGGCTGGACAAAAACAAAACCAGCGTTTATGATTTTTATCAATACTGGAGAAACGTTGAAGATTCAGATGTTATTAAATGTTTAAAACTGCTTACGTTCCTGCCTTTAAGTGAAATTGAGGAATTAGAAAAACTACAAGGTCAAGAACTCAATCAAGCAAAAGAAATTCTTGCGTATGAACTAACTTCTTTAGTGCACGGTAAAAACGAAGCTAGTATTGCCCAAAATAGCGCAAAAGCGCTGTTTGTCAAAGGGGATGATGACTCCAATATGCCTACAACGAAACTAAGTTTTTTAGGAGACGAAATTTCTTTAGTTGATGTTTTGGTTGAATGTAAATTAACTCAAAGCAAAGGGGAAGCAAAAAGACTAATCCAGCAAGGGGGAATTACTTTAGACGATGAAAAAATCACCTCGATTGATTATAGAATCAAGGCTTGCAAACTCAAAGAGGGGGTTAGAATTAAAAAAGGGAAAAAAGTTTTCCATAAAGCGATTGTATAAATAAAAAAATCACCCTTTAAAGGGTGATTTTTTTATTGTTCGTATTCTTTATTTAGTGATTCGTTTATTATTTTTTTGCTTTCCTCGATTATTTCTTGACCTTTTTGAATATTTGCAAAAACCTGCTGGGTAGTTTGAGTTGCTCTTAGGGTTGTTTGTTGAGTGTTGTTTTGAGTTATTGCGCCGGATAAACTATTAATACCTCCGACTAAAGCATTGACACCTCCTGTAATAGCTGAATTAACAACATTAGCTGCCAGTGCTGCTTTTTGGAATATCGAAGAGAAAGCAGCTTGAGAGAATACGCTAAATCTATTCATTGCAATATCTTTAACTTCGTTTTGTTTTACATAGCCGCCTTTAACGTTGTTTTCAAAACCAAGAGTTGCAAAGTTTTGATACTGTGCTTTTTTGGTTTGATTTCCAACTTTACCTTGATATTCAATATATCCTTCAGGTTTAATGCTAAAGCTGTTAAGCATTTGTCCTGTTTTTCTGTCGTAGTTATACCCGTTAGATTTATAATAGCCGTTTGAATATTGACCTGAAATTGTGTATTTTTTTGAATAGTTTTTGTCAAATAAATCACAAGTGCCGTTTTTATTCTCAACAAAAACATATCTTGAAGTTCCGTTAGGGGATTGTTCCGTTAAATCGATATTATTGTTAAGAACAAATTGTTTATCAGATTCATTGAGCATACTAAAAGCTACTGCTTGATTCATTTTTCCTTGAGCTATGGATTCGAAGTTGTAGTTTGCAACTAAATTAAGCGCAACAGGAGCCATTGTTGTCATTGGAAGAGTGGCTAAATACCCCATTTGAGAATATCCAACGGGCATTTTAACGTCTTTAGAAAAAGTCGAATCCAAAGCAAACTCTGCAAAGTTGTTGTAGGTTCTATTTATAGGATTGTATCTATAATCGTTGTTAGAATAGTTAATTTGACCGTTTTGACCAATGCTAAAAGTATTAACCCGTTCACCCCAGGCATTTGTTGTTCCGTAGCTGTTAAAGTTTAGCTGGTTTCCGTTGTAATCGTATTTTGTTTGTGAATAATAATTTTCATTCATATCATACAACGTATATTGCGAGCTATTCGGGTCAGTTTGCGCAAAAACATATCTTGGAGAACCGTTTGGCAAAGTTTGAGCTAAATCAATATTATTTTGAAGAACCCTTGATTGATCCTGTGGGTTAAGGAAACTAAAAGCGGCGGTTTTGTTCATTTCTTTTTGACAAAAACCCATAATATTTGTATATAAATTGGACATAAAGTTAAGTCCGAAGTTATTGTTAACAGCTGCAAAGTTTAGCGGGTTAAACATTAAATTTGTAAAAGAATTCGCTAAACCCAAAGGAATTAACGACCCTAGCTGGCTTTGAGATTTTATAATATTCAAAGTAGCTGCTTGAATTTGTCCTTGAACACTTGTAATAGTTGAATCAATTTGTGTTAATTGATTGCTCAAAGAATTAACGGACATTGCTTTGGCTGATAACATTGAACCCAGATAACTCAAGTTTTGTTGTTTAAATTCGGCAACGGAAATTAAATTCTCAAGTTGACTTTGAATATTTGAATTCAATTCAAAATTACCTGCGTAATCTTGAATAAAATCGCTCCATTCCCCGTCTTTTTGAGGGTCATATTGCGCCATAGCGCTATAAATCATTTCTTTTTGTTGCATTTGAGCTGATTGCTCCAATGATTGAGTTAATTGATTAATTTTGCTTATAATTTGAGCGTATTCTTGATTCGCATTTGCAACTTGTTGTTCCAATGCTTGATAAGACAATGTTTCAGCGTTTAGTTGAGAATTAATTTGAGTTTTTTGAAGCCCCAGAGCACTTAGTTTAGAATTAAGCTGAATAATTTTAGCTTGGTCTTTTGCAATTTGGGTTTTTAAATCATTGTATTGTTGAAAATATGATTTTGAATCTTGTTTTTCAGCATTTAGATAATTATTTGAAGAATCTTTATCATTAGTTGTATTTACAAATTCAAAATTGTCTTTGTTGTTAGAATCGTTTTTAGTTTCATCAACGCCAAACAAGCGAATATCGTCAATTTTTGCAGTTTTTGTCGAATCAGCTCCACTAAGTTCATTAACCAAAACTTTGTTTAGTTTGTCATTTTTAACATCGAAACCCATTTTTCGCTCAACCTTTCGTATTCTAATTCTTTCTCACTTTATTGTCTATAATAGGTTAATCGAATAATATTTATAAAAACTTTAAAAATTTTGACCAAAAGTTAACAAATATTTACAAAAAAAATGTACATTGGTTAATAAAAAAACAACCTGGGGGCGCTGTAAAGATTAAATTTAGCTAAAAAAATGTCCACGGGGCGATTCGAACGCCCGACATCAACCTTAGGAGGGTTGCGTTCTATCCATCTGAACTACGAGGACATTTTTTTAGATTCTATCATAAAAATAATGGAATGTGTATATGATTGTTATAACAAAAATTAATTTCAGTCCAATGTGTTATTATTTTGTATAATGGAAAAAATCATAACATAGTAAATAATCAAAACAAATAATAATCTATTATTATGGAAGATATTAAAGACAGATATTTTCAAATAACAAGACAGATTGCAGATAAAATTTTGAATATTAGACGTGCGAATAATTTAACACAGGAAAAATTCGCTGAATATACAAATTTGGATAGAAGAACCATTGCAAGATGCGAGAACGGAAAGTATCGCCCTTCGGATAAGACCTTAATAGCAATATCTCTAACTTTTAATGTTCCAATGAGCTATTTTTATGATAATTCGGTTTATGAGTTCGATTCTGAGAAAACGGAAATTATTAAAGAAATTTATTCAAAAATATCGATTTTATCAAAATATAAATTGGATAAAATTAATAAAATCGTAGATATTATTTAAAAATCCGACTTTCTTGATTTTTTTATTCGCTTGTATTATATTATTATGTATATTTTTGGACTTGTAGCTCAGTTGGTAGAGCAGTTGACTCTTAATCAATTGGTCGAGGGTTCGAGCCCCTCCGGGTCCAAATTTTAAAAAGATAGTTTACAATTTTTGTTATTTTTATTGAATTTCAATAAATTTTTTATAAAAAACCTTGCATTAAATATTAAAGTGCTAAAATTAATCTGGAGGTGATAATTTATGAGTATTTTTGAAGCCGGAATGATGGTTTGTTTTGGCGTGAGCTGGCCTATTGCAGCCTATAAAACCTTTAAAGCTAAATGCACGGGTGGCAAAAGCTTTGCTTTTTCTTGCTTAATATTGACAGGCTATATTCTAGGTATAACGCACAAAATTTTATACAGTTTGGATTGGGTTATATTGCTCTATATACTTAATATGATATTTTTACTATTGGATATGTTTTTATATTGGAAATATAGAACAAATAAGTAAAGTTACAATAGAATAAAAAAAGAGGGTTTATAAAGTTCAACCCTCACCAAAACACAAATAAATTTAATTTTAGTCAACATATTTATGCATAACACAACGGACAGAAAAACCTGTGTAAAGTTTTTGTCCAAAAGTTACATCAAAATAAGTGCCATTAAAATACCCGCTATAAGTAGTTGAAGTACGCCTACCCCAAATATTAGACGGATAACAAACATTACCATGGTCGTAGGCAAAATTATAACATCTTTCAGAAAGGTCACAGCGAGGAGAACCAGCGGTGTTTGCAGCATATGAAAGCTGACATAACTGTAAACCATTTGCTCCACTCCATTTTTGAATCGCAAATTTACCTGTATCTGTTTTACTTGTTGGTCCATTATTAATTGCGCTTTTTAAAGAATTTAAATTAGTTTCCGATGGAAGATTCCAAAGCAGTTTTTTGTTTGTTGGATTTATGTTTCTACATATATAATCAGCTGCAAACCAGTTACAAACAGTTCTTTTGCAACCTTCATAGTCAAATTTTCCCACGTTGCTTAATTTATTAATGCTACCAGGGGCGGTGGAGCAATAATTTGTTGTAACTCCGTTTGTAGTGGTTGCTTTTGAAGTTCTAACCTCTGTTCTTCCTTCGTAGCCTCCAGAATACCCATACCAGCAGCATTTTACAGCCGTATTACTCGAACAAAAATCTGCACTTGCTCCAGCCTTATGGAGTTCAATAGTTCCTGTATAATCCACGGATGGACCGCCTTTATCCCCTGCGTTTCTTTTTTTCATACAGAATCCACCATCATTTGGTTTAGTGTAATCATCAGGAATGTAAATAGTTGTATTTCCTGTTAATGTATTACAAACCTCCTGTGAATTGGGTTTCTTGTATTTTTTACATTGTCCACCGTCTAGCAAATACTCAGGGTCATCTCCTGTGGAGTTTGTGCATTCAGTACAACTTGTTGCGCTTTCACACTTTGTGCAACCTTCGGGGCAATTGTTGCAAGTATTATTCGCAAGATACTCCCCGTCTTTGCAACTTGTTGGAGGAGTGGAGGGAGTATAACAATCTGATTTATCTGCATTAGCTACTTGTCCACTGGGACAGGGTTGACAATGACAGCTATCATAATATTCAGTAGAACTGCAACTATCCTTAGATTCACAACTTGTATTAGTACAAGCATAATAATTACAAGCTATGCAATTAGCTCCAAAGTCACTGCAAGACCTGCAAGCGGTTTTAGAATCATTTACAGCTCCACTACAAGATATACAACTCGTTTGACCGCTATTGGGTTGATATTGTCCACTAGGACAGCTGGAACAACTTGTTA
>CANAIK010000071.1 GCA_947361225.1 uncultured bacterium | reverse complement strand
CGTATCAACCGAATGACAACTACTCGGGGACGAGTTGTTCTAATTGCGGAACTAATTCTGTAGCGAATGCTAATCACACGGGGTGTAACTCTACCTGTGTGGATAAAAGTACGTGTACGGGAAATAACTATCACGATAACTGTCATTGCAAACCCTGCGGGACGGGAAAACAACCAAATAGTGATAAAACAGGGTGTGATGTAATACCTTGCAATGAAGGAGAATATCTAAGCGGGTCAACCTGTACAGCTTGTCCTACGGGATGCAAGAAGTGCACGAGTGCGACTAATTGTCTTGAATGCGAGAATACCGAGGATTATAAAATGGTAAACGGGACTTGTAAGAAACTTACAAGACCAAAGAGCCAAGCGGACTGTGAACCTTTTGGGGCGATATTTATACCGGCTACAAATCCTGAATATGATAGTGACCTTAAAAACTATGCTTACAAAAACTATGATACTCCAGGATATTGTATGACAAAAAGAAATGTTGGAGACGTAGATGGACCACTGATTGATGAAAGCAAAATCAAAAGGTTGTTAGCTTCGGGAACTGGCTATGGGACTTGCACTGAAGGTCAAGCTTGTTGTTGGAATGGGGCTTCTACTGTAAAACCTAGTGAAGAAACTACAGATAGTAACGGAAATAAGACAACAACAAATTATTGTACAAGCAGTACTTCCGGGCTTAACAATATTGCGCACGGAGGATATTCATCCTTTAATTATGCATCTTGTCAAAGAACAGTTTGCAACTATGCAGCAGCCGAATATGCCTGTGCCCATCATAAGATAGGTAAAAGTGTAGAAGGAGACTGGAGTTTACCTGATAATGAAGTTAGAAAAAGAATGAGCACAATGATTGGCGGTTATGATCCTTGTCCAGGTAATACTTATATAGAACAGGGGAACACTTCGTGGTGGAAATATTTTTGTTCTGGACCAGATTATAAAAAAGGGGTATCGTCTTTTATCCAAACTTATAAAGGTTCAGAGGGATTACAACTTTGCAATGCAAAAAGTACCGCTGGCGCACCAAGATGTTATCCCCGTTTTGGCAATAAAAGTTGTGTTGGAGCTAAACTTATTCCCTGGAGTAATACTAGCACAAAATACGGTTGTGCTCCTTCAATACTCTGGGCACAGAAAGATACAGACCCTATTCCATATGATAGAGCAGCTATTTTAAATCAGTGGATGGGCGGTTTAAATTTTTATGATGTGGCAGACACTACAATAAATGGACCTAATGAAAATACAGGTATGCTTAGCTATGATGAAACCAGTGCTTTTTCGGTAAGATGTGTATTAAAAGGCTGGGTGGACGATTAAATAAATTTTATATTTTTGTGTTTTGATATTTTGAGGGTCATACTTTTAGTTTTCTTTGACCCTCTTTTTTTATAGGCTCCGCCCGGGGTGAAGCCCTTAAGTCAGGGACGATGAGTCCCCGACTTAAGAAACGCAACTATCGATCGGCGACGTGGGAATCTTCGATTCCCTCAGGAGCAGGGCCCCCTCTAGGGTTCAATTCCTGCTCTTGTCATGCCGAATTTATTTCGGCATCTAATTAGGTTTAGAAGGAAAAAATTAAACTCTATAATCAAATTAGTACAAATTATAAAATTTAATTTATAAATTATCTATAAAATCTTTACTTGATTAGATGCCGAAATAAATTCGGTATGACGAGGGGTTGAGTTTTTAGGCTCAACCTGCTTAGATGCTATAGAAAACCAGATATTTTGTACAAAATCAATAGATTTCAACAAAATTAGCCAAACGAGTCCGAGATGACTATATGTATTAATGTGGAGACAATTCATCCATCTTTTTAACAAAATTTAACTTAACAAATCTTAAAAATTAGCAGTTTCCTATCAACTTTTACCTTTCTTCAGTTTTTACCCCCTTGTACAGTATAACGAAAGGGATTATATATGCGTTTGCTCGATTCAGTTGAAATCAAGCAAGGGATTGGTCGTGCGCTAAGAAAGATTAGGTATAAAGAAGGGTTAAGGGTTTTAGATTTTGCACAATCTTTAGGTTTGGGTGAAGGGGAATTATACGAAATTGAACTGGGTCAAAAGTTTTTAGATACAAAAACCCTATGCATTTTGTTTTATCAAAAAAGGACAGAACCAAGAGAATTCTTTTCTTTTTTAAGTAGATTCTATCCAAACACACCTTTGGATGAAGAATTTTTAAAAGAGTTGCAGGATTGTTCCTATGAAGTTAAAGAAAGTTTTTCTAATATTCTTATGAATGATGTATTCTTCGATATTGACCTTAATCCAACACTCGGGTGGGAGGTACAAGACGAGGAAAAGTATATTAAGGACTACGACAAGGATAGGGACAAGTGGTGGTAAAAAAGAGGGGATAAACCCCTCTTTTTTAGTAATTTATTTAAATAATCTATCCAATAAGCCTTTAAATGCTGCTCCGTGACGAGCTTCATCTTTTGCCATTTCGTGAACTGTGTCGTGGATTGCGTCTAACCCTAAAGATTTAGCACGAGATGCGATTTCTAATTTTGCGGCACAAGCTCCGGTTTCAGCGTCTACTCTTGCTTGCAAGTTTTCTTTTGTACTGTCACTTACAACTTCACCAAGCAACTCAGCGAATTTTGCTGCGTGTTCAGCCTCTTCATAAGCTATTCTTTTATAAGCTTCTGCTACTTCGGGATATCCTTCTCTATCAGCAACTCTGCTCATAGCAAGATACATTCCTACTTCTGTACATTCACCCTGGAAATGGTCTTTTAGACCTTGTAGTACAACTGCGTCAACTCCTTTTCCTTCACCAACTTTATGAGCGCAAGCAAAACCGGTGTTAGCGCCGCCTTCATTAAATTTTAAAGCTCCACATTGAGGGCATTTTTCAGGCGCACTATTCGCCTCTACAGTGTATCCACAAACTGAACAAATCCATTTAGCCATTTTTTTCTCCTTTTCTACTTCTTAACTATTTTTTTAATAATTTCATCTTTGAATTCTTTTGTCGTTGAATTTCCTTTTAAATCGGGGGTTAAAACCCTTCCTTCCCTTAGAACTTCAAATAAAGCCTGCTCAATTTTTCTTGCACAGGTTTTTTCCCCTAAATAATCAAGCATCATAACAGCACTCCCTAAAAGCGCCGAGGGGTTTGCGATTCCTTTATTTGCAATGTCGGGAGCGGATCCGTGAACGGCCTCAAACATTGCGCAATCGTCTCCAATATTAGCACTTTTTGCTAAACCCAAGCCCCCAATTAAACCTGCGCAAAGATCTGAAACAATATCACCATACAAATTGGGCATAACTAAAACATCGAATTGAGAAGGGTTTTGAACCAATTGCATACAAAGATTATCAACTAAAATTTCTCTTGTTTTAATATTAGAATAATTTTTTGCAACTTCTCTAAAGCAATCCAAAAACAATCCGTCAGCGAGTTTTGAAATATTTGCTTTAGTAACAACACAAACTTCATTTCTTTTGTTTTTAATAGCATAATTAAAAGCAGCCCTCGCAATTTTTAAAGATGCGTCTTTAGTTGTAAGTTTTATCCCGTGGATTGTGTTGTTGTCAATTCTATTCTCAATCCCTGCGTAAATATCCTCTGTGTTTTCTCGAATTATAACCAAATCGACATTATCAAAAGGGGTTTTAATGTTAGGATAATTCTTCGAAGGTCGAATATTAGCATACAAATTAAATCGTTTTCTAATTTCAACATTAATCGATCGAAAACCCTCTCCAATCGGAGTTGTTACGGGGGCTTTTAGAATAACCCTGTTTTTTTCAATAGAATTAATGGTTTCAATTGGGATTGTGCAATTAAATTTTTCAACCGCCTTTAACCCTGCTAAACACTCATCCCAATTGATTTTTAATCCTGTTGAATCAATTATATCAACAACTGCGTCTGAAATTTCCGGACCGATTCCATCCCCTTTAATTAAAGTAATATTATACAAGTTTAAAATCCCCGTGTTTATTTAAGTGTGAAACCAAACCCCCGTCTTCAAGAAGTGTCAGCATAACATCCGGCAAGGGTGTAATTTTAAGTTCGATATTTTTAGTCAAATTTTTAATGACCCCGTTTTTAATATCAATTTCAAGGTTATCTTGATTGTCAATTTTATCAGTATCGCATTCAAGGGCTAAAAGTCCAATGTTAATTGCGTTTCTATAAAAAATTCTAGCAAAAGATTTTGCAATAACCGCCCCAACCCCTGCGATTTTAATTATTTGAGGAGCGTGTTCCCTGCTTGATCCAAGTCCAAAATTAGACCCCGCCACAACAAAATCTCCCTTTTGAACGTTTTTTGCAAAATTAACATCTGCGTCTTCAAGAACGTGTTTTGAGAATTCCTCTAAATCGTTTCTCAAGTGAAAAAGACGCCCCGGAGCGATATGGTCGGTTGAAATATTATCCCCGAATTTAAAAGCTTTCCCTTTTTTAATATAATTATCACTCATTATCTTACTCCCTTAAAAAAATTTATATTCTTATTATATAATAAAAAAAATAATACTAATTATTAAATTCAACCACCTTAGGATTAAGTGCAAGCCACCTGTAAGAATCCGTTTCTATATCGGGTTTGTCAATTATAAAAATCCCTCCGTTTTTTCCTCTTTTAGATATCAAATATCCGCTTATAAAAAGGTCTGACAACGCCCTTCTTATTGTGTTTGGACTAACGCTTAGAATTTGCGCTAATTCTCTTATCGGAGCAATTCTATCCCCGATTTCATAGTTTTGTACAATATGTTTCTTAAGATGCAAAAGCGCTTTTTGCCAGCTATAGCTATAGTTTTGATTTAAATTCGTTTTTTTTCTTTCAAGAGTCGTAAATTCCGTTTTATCGTTTTTTCCAAGATAAATCGTGCCGTATCGACCCCTTCTTGGAAGAATAAGTTTTTGAGAACTTAAGGTTTTCATAACGTCGTTAATTGTTTTAATGCTCACTTCAAACATTCTTGAAAAAGCCTTATTAGAGTGGATTTTATCCCCCGGTTTGTATGTTTTTTTAATATACTCACGAATTTTTCCAACCAATTGATGAGTTAGTGTATAATTCTCATCTTCGATTCCATTGAGGATTTCTTCCTTGGATAGAATAAATTCCTTTCGATAAATCCAGCAGAATTTGTTCCCTTTGGATTGAATTTTTTCTAAATACCCTTTTTGCGCTAAGTTTAAAAGCGCCATTCTTATTGTGTTTTTTGAAATATCCGTTCGATTGGATAAATTTGCAACATTGGGAATTTGTTTTCCTATGGGGATTTTATCGTCTATTACAATTTTTTTAATCTTGCATTCCGTTATCGTATCTTTTGCAATATCGTCCCTGTTAATATCTTTTGAGTTAAAATCCTGAATATAAGTGCCTCTTGATTGTTTGGAGCAAAAAAATCCAAGGTTTTTTACGATTCTTATTGAATTCTGAACCGTAGCGCTTGAAACGTTTAAATATTTAGCTAGAATTTCTTTAGAGGGTATAAAATCCCCAAAATCGGCAATTCCGTGATCAAGAGAATGTTTTATCCAATCAACCAGCCAATTTGCAAGAATTTGCACTTTAGGAAGTTTTGATTGTGAAAAATCGGGTTTTGGGATTTTTATATCATCCAGAGTTAGATATCTCATATTATTTATTTAACCATATTTTTTGGGCATGGGGAGGGGGTGATATAAAAAAACAGGAAGAAATAAATTCTTCCTGTTTTGTTTTTTTACATAAATTATCGACAAACGCCTTCACAACATCCGCAATCAAGCTTAATGTCAAGATCACCCATAAATACATCGTCTTTTCCTAATGCGTTAGGAATAATTGAGAATGTATTGGAAATTCCGTCTTGAGCATCTTGGAAAGGAAGTTTTGCAACTGACGCCAATGACGCTACAGCTCCGTTTGTGTCACGTCCGTGCATTGGATTAGCACCCGGTGCTAAAGGAACGCCCGCTTTTCTTCCGTCAGGAGTGTTTCCTGTCTTTTTACCATAAACAACGTTACTTGTAATTGTAAGAATTGACATTGTTGGAATTGAGTTTCTGTATGTGTAGTGTTTTCTTATCATATTCATAAACTTTTTAACAATATTAACAGCGAACTCATCAACTCTATCGTCGTTGTTGCCATATTTTGGATAATCGCCTTGAACTTCATAATCCACAACGATTCCTTGTTCGTCTCTTATAGTTTTAACTTTTGCGTATTTAATAGCAGATAGTGAATCCGCTACAACTGATAAACCTGCAATTCCTGTTGCAAAGTAGCGTTTTACGTCTCTATCGTGAAGTGCCATTTGAGATCTTTCATAGCAGTATTTATCGTGCATATAATGAATTACATTTAAAGTGTTAACATAAAGACCTGCAAGCCATTCCATCATAGCCTCGTATCTTTCCATAACGGAATCGAAATCCAAATATTCGTCTTTAATTGGGGAATACTTAGGACCAACTTGAACTTTAAGTCTTTCGTCAACCCCGCCGTTAATTGCGTATAATAAACATTTAGCTAAGTTAGCACGAGCTCCGAAGAATTGCATTTCTTTGCCCACAACCATAGAGGAAACACAACAAGCAATTGCGTAATCATCCCCGTGGGTTACTCTCATCATATCGTCGTTTTCATATTGGATAGACGAAGTTGTAATTGAGATATGAGCTGCATATTCTTTAAAACTATGAGGCAATCTTGTTGACCAAAGAACTGTCAAGTTTGGTTCAGGAGCAGTTCCAAGGTTTTCTAGTGTATGAAGGTATCTAAATGAGTTTTTAGTAACCATATGACGACCGTCAACCCCAACCCCTGCGATTGATTCTGTAACCCAGGTAGGATCGCCCGAGAACAATGAATTATACTCAGGAGTTCTTGCAAATTTAACCAATCTTAACTTCATTATAAAATGGTCAATCATTTCTTGTGCTTGAGATTCAGTTATAACGCCATTTTGAAGATCTCTTTCAATATAGATATCTAAGAATGTTGAAGTTCTTCCAATGCTCATTGCGGCGCCGTTTTGTTCTTTAACTGCTGATAAATAGCCGAAATATAGCCATTGGATAGCTTCACGAGCGTTTTGCGCAGGTTTTCTAATATCAAAACCGTAAGTATCGCCCAATTGAGCCATTTCTTGAAGAGCTCTTATTTGTTCTGCGATTTCTTCTTTTAATTGGATTTTTTCAGGTGTCATTTCACCATCAATTGAGGCGTGTTGTTCTTTTTTATCTTCAATTAATCTATCGATACCATAAAGCGCTACACGTCTATAGTCACCGATAATACGACCACGTCCGTATGCGTCAGGAAGTCCCGTAAGGATTGCAGCGTGTCTTGCTGCTCTCATTTCAGGAGTATAAGCGTCAAAAACACCCTGGTTGTGTGTTTTTCTGTATTTTGTAAAAATTTCTGAAACTTCAGGATCAACTTCATATCCATAGGATTTACAGCTTGTTTCAGCCATTCTAATCCCGCCAAACGGCTGCATTGAACGTTTTAGGGGAGCGTCTGTTTGTAATCCCACAATTGTTTCTAAATCTTTGTTAATATATCCGGCACCGTGGGATGTAATAGTGGATACTACTTTTGTATCCATGTCTAAGACGCCGCCTTTTTCTCTTTCTTCTTTAAATAATTCGCAGCATCTTTCCCAAAGTTTGGTTGTTGCGTCTGTTGGTCCTGCTAAAAAACTTGAATCACCGTCATAGGGTGTGTAGTTTTTTTGAATAAAGTCACGGACATTAATTTCACGTTGCCATTTACCTGGTTTGAAATCCATTTTTTATGTCTCCTTTTTAATTTATTTTCTAAAATTATAACACAAAAAAATAATGTAAATTACTTAAAGAAATTTTTTCTTCAAATGTATTAGGTAATTTTTTAAATTTATTCTACTCCGGAGGGAGCCCGTAAAAAAAGAGGGTCAAAGAAAACTAAAAAGTATGACCCTCAAATACCAAAACACAAAAATATATAAGATTTTATTATTCGACCCAGCTTTTTAGGATACATCTTGCTGAAAAAGCGCTGGTTTTATCATAGGACGCACCGTCAACAACTGTATTTTTTTCATTATCTAGTATATAACCAGTGCTATTTGTCCTTATATACCCTCTTGAAAGAGAAAAACAGTTTCCATCCTGCATCCAAACTACTCCGGGAGCACAGCCCATTGTCTTGTCACCTCTTGCAAATTTTGCTCCGTTGCAGCTTCTAATTCCAAAACGGGCATAGCATCTGGGAGCTCCACCATTACCACCGCTTGAGGCGTTACAAAGCTGTAAACCGTTTGATCCTTTATAACTTTGAACATAGCTTATATTGGTATAATTATCTTTATTTGCATTCTTATTACTAAATTTTAGACCACTGCAAGAATATTTATTTACTCTTTCGCCATCTCCGTCAAGTGCTGTGGCGTCCGGATTGGGACAAGGTTCAAGAAAATTGACGATATTCTTTACGGCATTTACGGTTGTAGCATCGGGTAGTGACCAATCACCTTCTTTGCTTTTTTCTGTTTTATAGTGAGCGCAGGCATATTCAGCAGCTGCATAGTTACAAACTGTTCTTTTGCATCCTTCATAGTCAAAAGCCGAATATGCGGATCCGTGGCTTACATCTGGTGTACCACTACCTGTGCAATAAGTCTTTGTTACATTGCCTTTATCATCTTTATCTGCATCTTTTGTGGTTTTTGTACTTCCTGCGCCTGAAAAACAACAAGCGGTGTTAGCTGGACAAGCTTGAAAGTTATTACCTGAGGCGATTAAAGTTTTAATGGCGCTATATGCAGCTGTAGGTCCATTAGAATCCCCTACATTTCTTTTGGTCATGCACGCTCCGGCTGTGTTGTCCAAGATTTTAGTTTCCGACCCACTCCCTGAAATCGCAGGAATAAATATGGCTCCGAATTGATCACAATCACTCTGGTTCTTCGGTCTTTTAATCTCTTTGCAGGTCTTGTCAACCAGTTTATACCCATCGTTGCAGCTCGCACATTCAGTAGTCCCTGTGGTACAGGTTTTACAAGTGCTGGGACAGGTAACAGTAG
>CANAIK010000070.1 GCA_947361225.1 uncultured bacterium | reverse complement strand
GCCAAATACAAAAGAAGTTCTGCCGTATCATTGACATAGGAATCATAATGCAGAAGAATTTCTCGCAATTTTTCCCCTAAATTGCATCCCCCGGGCTCCAGGGTTTTTAGGGTTTTGTAGTTTTTTTCCCGTAAATATTTATCGACAAGTTCAAGCTGGGTAGTTTTTCCGGATCCGTCGATTCCTTCGAAGGTTATAAAAATCCCTTTTGCATTTTGCATTCTATAACTCCTAGTATATAGAATATAATACTACAAATATTAAATTTTATAAAATTTTTGCAATATATTTTATTTTTTTTAATTTCTATTCTATAATAGTTAATATAAATTATTGGTTGATAAGGGGAGAAAGATTCAGTGCAAGAATCGCTATTTAATACAGTACAAAAACTGCAAAAAGAGCAAAAAGTTAATGTTGAGGAACTGGAAATTATTCTAAACACAGATATCGAACAGGTTGTTTCTTTGTGTAAAAAAGCTTGTTTAAAACCCAAAACAGATTCCTATGGAAACACATACTTTACAAGAGACGATGTTGATATCTTAAAAAAAATGAAAGAAATATACGAACAAGCGCAATCAATAGCAAAAAAAGAAGAAATTATCCAAAAATCCACAATTGAAGAGGCTCCTAAAGTCGATTTTGACCTCGACCTTAACAAAAAAGTAAATTTCTTGCAGAAAGCAAAAAACAGAATTAAAACAGAATCAATTTTCCCGATTTCCAACTCCAACAACCAATCATTGCAAATTCAAAACAGTTTGCAAAAACTTGAGAACAGCTTAATTAATAAAATGAGTGAAATCTTAAGTGAAAAAATGGATGGGTTTGATGAAATTATTGTTGAACTTATTCGATCTAAAACCGAGAATGAAAACTTAAGATCTCAAATAAATTCTCTTAATAAGCAGGTTTTTGTATTAAAAAACGAACTTAGTTCATATCAACCTCTGCCTTTTGGTTTATATGTCAAAAAAGACATCCAAGAACTATAATGAGCAACGCTTTAATTAATTTTTACCATAACTTAGAAGAACCGATTATAATTTATGATAAAAAATTAGATATTTTGTATCATAATATTTCTTTTCAAAAAATCTTCGGGGATTATAATGCGCTAAAAGGTACGGATTGCTTAAAAAAGCTTAATTACAGATTTTCTTATCGAATGTGTTTTTTAAAATCCGAAGATTTAAAAACCTACAATCCTGTAATAAGTGCGATTAATAAAGAAATAAATTTTACAACCTATGTGACTTATCAAAAAGACGAAGATAAGATTTTTCACTTTACAATTAAAGCTTTTAGCGTTAAAAGCCGTTTTAGAATTGTTTATTTCTACGATATTACGGACGAATTGGAAAGGGAGAAACTAAAAGAAGAAAACGAAAGATTAAGAATTCAGAATATCGAATTTGCTCATACAAACTCCAAAGCGCAGAATCAAGCGGTTAAAATGGCGCTTTTGAATCGAATTTCAATTAGTATTAAAAACGAGCTTGATATAAAACAGCTGATTGAAAAATCTCTTAAGGAATTGAGCATTGTTTTTGGCGCTAACAAGGGATATTTCGCTGAATACAACAAAGATAACTTTATAATTAAATATACTTATCCGAATGTCTTTGCCCCTCAAATCGGAGAAAAAGTTACATATTCAAAAAACCTGACAGACGATTTGCACGCAGGAATTAACTCGATTCAACCCTGTTTAAAAGAACACGAAGGGGCAAGTATTCCCCTTCTTAATTCAACAACAAGAATAATAATGCCGATTGTAAAAGATTCTTCTTTGTATGGAATTGCCGTAATTTTTACCCCCAAAAAAGAAATTTCAGCGCTTGAACGTGAACTTTTGGTGGGGATTTCAATGGTTGTCTCGTCTTCTTTAATTCAAGCCAGTTTATTCCACCAAATTTCACAAAAAAAAGAAGAATTAGAAAGCACAATTAAAGAATTAAAAGAAACGCAGCTTCAATTGATAAATTCTGAAAAAATGGCGTCTTTAGGACAATTGGTAGCATCCGTTGCCCACGAAATTAACACACCCTTAGGGGCGATTAGCGCTAATAATGAAATAATGGGGAAAGTTTTTAATAAATTAGATTCCAATAAAAACGAGATTTTAAAAGAGATTAATTTGGTTGATAAAGAGGCGATAAAAAGGATTACAACCATTGTACAATCACTAAAGAGGTTTGTAAGATTAGACGAAACTACGCTCCAGGAGGCAAATATCAACTCCGAGCTCGATTTGACCTTAGATTTAATCCACCATAAAACAAAAACCGGTTTTGAAATAATTCGTGATTGGGGGGAAATCCCTCTTGTTAATTGTTATCCTAATATGTTAAATCAGGTTTTTTTGAACATTCTAATGAACGCAGTTCATTCAATTGAGGAAATAAAAAATAATAATAGTGAATATTTGGGTAAAATTAAGCTTAAAACAAGAATTAAAGACGATTTTTTGTACGTTGAAATCCTTGATAACGGAGGGGGGATTAATGAAAAAAATCGAGAAAATATCTTCCAACCCGGTTTTACAACCAAAAAAAAGGGGCAAGGAACGGGTTTGGGACTTGCGATTTGTAAAAAAATTATCGAAAAACATAAGGGTGAAATCTCTTTTAACAGTGGCGTTTTAGAGGACGAACCGGATTATAAAACAATTTTTCGAATTAAAATTCCATTGGAAAGTGAAAAAAATACTTGCGAATAACAATTTATTTGTTAAAATGGTTCTATAAAAACTGACAATTGAATAACAAATTTTATGCGTCGAAAGCTTCAGCTGCCGTTTGAAAACATTAGTTTTCAAAAAAGATATCAGCATTATGCTCTATCCAGCTGAGATTTGACAATTGAATAACAAATTTATGCGTCGAAAGCTTCAGCTGCCGTTTGAAAACATTAGTTTTCAAAAAAGATATCAGCATTATGCTCTATCCAGCTGAGATTTGACAATTGAATAACAAATTTATGCGTCCGTAGCTCAGCTGGATAGAGCATCTGCCTTCTAAGCAGAGGGTCGCGCGTTCGAATCGCGCCGGGCGTATTTTTTGTGCCCATCTTTCAAAAATTGCTTTAAAATCCTTGCTATAAGTGCATTTTGCGAATTCAATTAAAGCATTTTTCATTTAGATTTGTAATACTTATAGGAGTTGTGAATAACAAACCCATTATTTACCAAAGGATTGAGAATTGATAAATTATGCGATTACATAGAAACAGAACCCGTAGAATACATTTATCAAGCAAATATACCTGTTAAAAACATTGCATCCTCTAAAACGAAGGTTTTATCGGATGCAATAGATAATTATTCTAATATTTTTGATTAAAAACAAGTATTCTCAAGCAGCCAAGTTTTGAACTCGACAATTCCCGGGGGTTTTTGCACCTGTTTTTATGTTTATCCACTAATTTTTATACTGAACACCTTTAGTGGAAAGTTTTTGCATATAATCTTCGAAACCGCCGTATTGTTCCAAAAATTCTACAGCGACTGCTTTTTTATAATCGTTATAAGTGTTTGAATCTTTCAATTTTTTTAGCACTCCTTCAAAATCTTGTTCTGTTTTGAGATTGCCATATTCCTTTTGAATGGTTGGAGTCCAAAAACTATTGGCTTTTTCTATTCCCTTTTTAGTACTTAGAGAATACTCTAAATTTCTGTTGTTATCTAAAAACTTCACAACTTCTTTTGCGTTATATATTATATCTCACGAGATTATTTTAAACAGCAGGACAGAATTAATAACAAGGAAATTCCAATCTATAAACTAGATTATTTTGCCTTTTTCAATTATCAGGTTTTCACCTGCTTGTTCAAGAATTCTATCCACATCAACTTCTTTCGATTGTTTAGCCCAGGATTGAATTGCGCTAAAAAATGCAGTTTTGTTATGGATTGTATGCTTAGTATTTGCCGTACTCATTTTTTTATCCAAATTTTCCACAAAACTTTCATTAGGTGCAATAGAAAATTGTAAAGGTGAAAAACTACTTTCATTCATATATTTTAAATTATTTTCATCTAAAAATATTCTTATAACATCCTTTTGCGCTTGAGTAAATTCTTTGCCTTGAGATATTAACATATAGGGTTCTTTTACTGAACCTCTTTTATCCATATTCGGTAAATCTGCCATACGAAAATTTGTAGTAAAATATAATATTTTTCTTCCGTCCGATGTAGCGCCTGTTACTAATGTTCCATAACCATTTCTGCCTGCTGCATCACCGGTTTTTACTCTTAAATGCTTATTTATCCAATCTTTGGTTCTATAAAAGTATGCTTCTTTTGAAGCTTGGTTGGTCTTATAAGTGCCTATGTCAAAGCTATTAAAAGTGTAATCAACCACACAAGGCATACAACTTTTTCCCGAGGCAAACGTTTCAACTGCCGTATCATCCTTATAGGTATGTGGGGTTATTTCAAAATCTTTAAACAATAAAGTAGGGATTTTGCCCTCACCATACGTTTGCTCAAATTTGTTATTTGTTTTTTTGCAATATTCAACCCATCCGGAAAATTCATCTTCTATATTATAATTTTCGGGTATAATTTTTGTTTGTTTTTTTACGATATCTTCAATTGGAATGGTTTCGCTTTTTGCTAAAGCAGCATTTAAAGAATTGTTTTTAAATTTTGAAAAATTACTATTATGAATTTTATATCCATCTATTTTCTTAAGATGTGTTTCAATTTCATCAAATTTGTACAAGGCGTTGCAATAATCGAGTTTTAGCAGTGAATTTTCTATGTTTTTAAAAGACTTATCAATTTCTGCTTGAAGTCCTTCTTGCCATTTTGTTTGATCCCAAGAGGCTATATCCTTTGAAATTTTAGACAAATTGTTTGCAAGTTCGTCAATAGAGATAATATATTGATTAACAAGTTTGTCTTCGGAAATATCTTCTGATAGTGTTAAAAAACTTGTAAGTTTATTTTTTGCCAGTTCGAAAATTTCATCGCTGCTTAATTGTTGAGTAGTGTTTGTATTTGTTGGAGTTGGATTTAATTTATCTTTAGAATGAAAAATATTATTAATAAATTCTTGACATTTATTTCCTAATTTTCCGGATTTTGCAAGTAGAATAAAACCGCTCGCAGCAGCAATTGCACCAATGGTTGAACCAATTATAATTTTCTTTTTATTTCTTTTTAAAACGTATCATTATTATCATTTATTGTTGAAATAGAATTATTAGAAGGGGGTATAATATTTTTATTTATATTTGACAATTGTGGCGGGAATT
Source organism: uncultured bacterium (assembly GCA_947361225.1). Classification (GTDB taxonomy): domain Bacteria; phylum Cyanobacteriota; class Vampirovibrionia; order Gastranaerophilales; family Gastranaerophilaceae; genus RUG14156. The sequence goes on along the minus strand of CANAIK010000070.1, from coordinate 4,235 downwards.
TTACAGTATCCATATTTTTACAACCTTTTACATAAATTAAAACACGAAAATAAAAATAATTGTCATAAATTATGTTTGGTTTTATCATATTGATTATTTTTGAAAAATATTTTTAACTTGCGGTTTTTCCCATTTATAAAGCTCTTCTAAATTATCCATTATACTATTATCTTCTGTATGAGAATTTATCTCATTTTCTGTTATTGCCAATTCGCTTATAGCATTATTTAATACGGTTGGCGTATTTTTAAGCACATCCAAAACGAATTGTTCTTGTGCTGCGTAAGCTTCTTTTTCAAGCGGATTAATTTTATATAATTCAAGTTGAGCTTTTCTGTAATTGGTGGTTTTAAATAGTGCATCCGTGTTGGTAACTTGATATTTTTTTAAAACTTGATCTACAACTTCCTTGGGCATTCCTGTCGTTTTATATTCTAATCCATCAATATAGCTATTAACTTTTTGAATATCACAAACTGTTGAATTGGAATCAACCATTTTTTGATATAATTCTGAATTAAATACAGACTTGTCGCCATTAGTCATATTATCAACCACATTTTTTGGTATATTATTTGTTTTCTCAAGTTTTTCTATGGCGTTAAGATAATCTTGTTTATTAACATATGCTATTTCTTTTGAATTATAATAATTATCGAGTTTTGCTTGAAATTCTTCTGTTGGCGGGTTGTATTTTTCATAAAAATCATTCAAGTCTTTATTAAAATCATCCAAAGTTTCATAGAATTTCTTCAATTCATTTGGAGCATCTATTGCGTTATCTGTTTTGTAATTTGGTCTTACAATATCGGATTCGGTCATTTTTGGTCTTTTAATAGCCTCTAAATCAGCGTCCGGAGTAGTTGTTTTGGCGCCATATGCTTTAGCGCAAGAACTATAATAATCGGAAACTGTAGTCTTTAAATTATCAACACCACTAGCATTTGCAATATCGCAGAATTGTTTATAATGCTGTAATTCGTGTCTTAGAATTTCTTCAGGACTAATTGATTCTGTAATATTTAGCGGATCAATACCATTTGAATTTTTAAGTTGTTGAGATATTTGTTTGTATACTTGAACTGTTTTTGGCTGCAATTTATTTTCGTTAAAATACATCTTTCCTTCTGCAGGTTCGTAAAAACCCCCTTTATCATAAGGCAAGTTCCTATATACAAGTTCGGGTTTTACAGCTAAACCCATTTCATTTGCAATAGTTTCATAATTAATTGCCGTATTTGCTTTAGCAAAATTCATTTGAACATCACTTAGGGAGGTTGAAGTTTTCAAATTTGAAATTAATTCTGTATTTAAACCAATACTTGGAGCATATTTAATATTTCTTTGAATAGTTTTAATAGCTTTTGGCATAAACGGTAATGTTAAAGCTAAATCGACCCCGTCGCCCCCCAATACTTGCAAATCTTCTCTAACTTCGTCATATCTTCCTTCTTTATTGTCCTTTATGGTTTCAGCTATATCAATTGTGGTTTTTCCGGCAGCATAAACCCCAAAACCAATTGCTAAAACGCTGGCTCCAACCGCTGAACTTATTCCAACCAAAGGCAAAGCCGAAATAGCTCCTACTGTAACTCCAATTGTAGCAACTGTTCTTAGGGGATGTTCAACAATGGCTTTACCCATTGATTTAATTTTATTAACAAACCCTTTGGCAAATAATGACAAGCCTTCTTTAAAAGAAACTTTATCGTTACTTGTTTTTTCTTGAGTTTCAATCAAATTTTCTTTATTATTTTCATTTTTATCAACATTATTGAATAATAACTCTTCTTCTTGGTTAATAATTTGATTTTTGTCTCCGGTTGTAGCAGTTGGAGCGTTAAATGCCAGTGCATTAACTTTCATTTTTATCCTCTCTTAAAAAAATATATTAATATAAAGTTTTTATTTAAAAAATTATTGCCTATATAATAAAATTGTTAATATTTGTAAAATTATAAAAACGAAAATTCCTATTGACTTATAGTTATTGTTCAATATTATATGAATATGAAAATATTTAAATTGATTGTGGCTTCAATAATAACACTAATAATTGGTTGTCCGATTATGTTTTTTCTTGTAATTACAATAAATTTCGTATTCGAATTACTCATAAGTTCAATCCTGGAGGCAATTTACCCCGATGCTTTTATGATGTACAAACTTGCCGAAGGAAATACTTGTCTTGACGATGGGCTTATTTATAAAATTACTTTTATTTACACGATTTTATTATTAATAATAGTTCTGGAATGGATTAACTCAAGAAAACCCCGAGAAATTAAATCATACAAGGAAATTCTTAATGATGCAAAAGATTAAAACTTTTTTTAAAAATCCAATTTTGATTACAATTTCTATTTTATTTATTCTAATTATGGTTTTGTTTATTGGAAATCATTTTTTTGAAACGCAATATTATATAGATAAAGAAGCAGCCCTACAAGCAATGCAGCTTGACGATGTTAGTCAAAGAACCGTTTTAGCAAATACTTATAAAAATAAAATGTATGTTTTTTGGAATTCGATTGGTGAAATTTTTTCTTTATTTTTTGCAATTCTAATCATTTTGTTTTGTTTTAGAATTAAAAAATTTGGAGATTTTAAAAAACTTCTTAATATTAACAATAAAACTTTTATTTTTTTGTGGATTAATTCATCTTTTCTTCTTTATGTTTTTGCTTGGCAGAATTCCTATATGGGAGAAATTGAAAAATTTGTTTATAACGGATATCACGATACTATGGGAATTCCATATTTTAGCACACTAATAAATACTCTTTTATATGGATTTATTTATTATCCTTGTGTTAATGTTTTGTTCTATATAATCTACAACACAAAAATTTCAAGAATTATTTATGCGCTACCATTAATTTACAACCTAAAACATATTCTTGGAGTGTTGTTGGCACTTTGTGTTATCCATTTTAGCTGGACAAATATTCTATTGTATATTTATGCTATAATTTGGCTATTTGTAACTATTGGAGCGACAAAACATTTGTTATTTAAAAACGAACAACCAATTCCGTCGATTAATTTTATTAAAAAAATTAAAATAAAATAATTTAGTTTCTTTATTAAGGCTTAAAATGATTTTTCAATTCAAGTTTGAAATTTTATCTTTTTTATTTATGGTTTTTGTTTTCTCAAACCCCGTTTTTGCAGATTTTTCGCTGCGTCAAAAGTTCGATATAATCCAAAGCTAAAAACCGCAAAAAATTATTCAACGGCATCAATAAAAGCTAAAACCAAATTATACAAAGCTTTTGTTCTCTTTTTATCCATTTTATTTATAATTTGTATTAATAAAAGTTTTGCGTCATCGACTTCATCTATTGCGCAAGGCAAAGCACCCTCCAAGGCAACTAGCTGCTCAGGAGAAATATTTAACGCAGAACAAATTTTTTCAAAAGTATCAGCTTTTAAAAAACCCTTGCCATTTTCTATCTTACTTAAATTCTGATAGCTGATATTAATTTTTTCAGATAACTTTTCTAAAGTTAAATCGTTAAGTTCTCTATATTTTTTAATATTATTGCCGATAATTTGTTGAATGTAGGACATAAAACTAGATTAATATTTTATTTCTTCTTTTAGTATCAATTAAAATATGATATTCAATATTAAAGTTGCAAAATAAATTTTTTAACATATAATCAAATAATAGTTTTTAACGATTGTATTCTATAAAAAGGTGAATTATGAAAAATAAAATTTTTCTTATCTGTTTTTTAATATATGGGGCTTTAAATATTTTTATCTTGCAAACTTGGGCTGATTCTTTTTTTAATGACAATAAAAAAACGAGTATATTAAAAGCTCGGATAATGTAGAATTAGCAAAAGTAAAACAAATTATAGACGGTGATACAATTTATATTTATACAGGTGGGGAAATTATTAAAACAAGATTAATTGGAATTGACTGTATGGAAACGCCAAAAATCCACAGGGCATATAAACAAGCCTATGAAAACAAGCTAAGCATTGAAGAAATAATAAAACAAGGAGAATACGCAAAAAAAGAATTAAAAAAAATTATAAAAGCTAATGAAGGCTATGTTTACTTTAAAAGCTTGGGCATAGATAAATATAACAGGCTTTTAGTAGTTTTATATGATAAAAATAAAGAAAATATTAACGAAAAATTAATAAAAAGCGGTTATTGCAAGGTTTTTACGTACAAAAATTTAGTCATTAACAACTAGTGCTTGAATCATTTTTAAA
>CANAIK010000069.1 GCA_947361225.1 uncultured bacterium | reverse complement strand
ATCCTTTCTTTACCGGTAATCAAAAAATCTTAGACTCAGAAGGAAGAGTTGAAAGATTCAAAAAACGCTACGAAAAAAAATAGTTGCAAAGTTTGTTTTGGCTGGTCAATTACCAGCCAAAAATTTATTAAAGTTTGAGGAGAAAGAATTAAATGCCAAAAAGAGAAGTGGAAGTAACCCTAATTTCAATTCCCGATAATTTGCTTGATGTAATTTACACAGCTTGCAGGGTTTGTTACAGTAATTTGGGTGCTATTGATATATATGAGAATATTACTGCAGACGACGATAAAAAACTCGAATTAATTAAGAAAATACTTTCTTCAGGGCACTATTCAACAATCGAACATATCCAGCTCACTTTTGCAATTAATAATCTTTCAAGAGCTGCAAGTCATCAACTTGTAAGACACAGACATATGAGTTTTTCGCAAAAATCTCAAAGATATGTTAAAGAAAAAGGTGAATTTTCTTATATTATTCCCCAAGCAATAAGTGCTAACAAAGTATTATTGGAAAAATTCCAGAAACATATGCAATTAACTGCCCAGCTTTATCAAGAATTTATTGATAATTCAATTAAAAGTGAGGATGCTCGTGCAATTCTTCCAAATGCTTTTGCAAGTTCTATGGTTGCAAGTTTGAATTTGCGTGAATTAATTCATTTGGCAAATTTGAGACTTTGTACAAGAGCGCAATTTGAAATAAGGCTTTTGGTTAAAAAAATGTGTATGTTGGTTGAGGAACACTATCCTTGGTTGGAAGAATACCTCGTTCCAAAATGCGAAAGATTTGGCTATTGCTACGAAGAGAACTCTTGCGGAAGGGTGCAAAAGAAAAATGGATAATTCAATGTTTGAAAAGGTTGAGCGCATAGAAAAAAGGTATCAGGAATTAGGCGTTATAATTTCTAAACCTGAAGTTATCCAGGATTATGAAAAATTCCGTGATTTATCCAAACAAAGAAAAACCATGGAAGAAACGGTTAATATTTACTACCAATATAAAGAGGCAAAAGACGCAATAGCTGAGGCGCAAGAAATGCTGCACAGTGAAAAAGATTCTTCAATGAGAGAATTTTTAAACAATGAAATTGCTTCTAATAATTCCAAAATCGAAGAATTCGAACACAGATTAAAAGTTCTTTTATTGCCTCGTGATCCAATGGACGACAAAGATATCATGCTTGAAATTCGAGGCTCAGCCGGAGGGGACGAGGCAAATATTTTTGCCGGAGATTTAATGAGAATGTATCTAAGATACGCTCAAACAAAGGGCTGGCAGACAAAAATCCTCTCTATTAACGATTGCGAGGCAGGCGGAGTATCCGAAGTCGTAATTTCTGTTAAGGGTGAGAATATTTATTCTCAATTAAAATACGAATCAGGGGTTCATAGGGTTCAAAGGGTCCCTCAAACGGAATCTCAAGGCAGGGTTCACACTTCAACGGCAACTGTTGCTGTTATGCCTGAAGTGGACGATGTTGAAATCGAACTTAATATGAACGATATTGAAATTACAACAGCTCGATCAGGAGGCGCCGGGGGTCAGAATGTTAATAAAGTTGAAACAGCTGCCCGTGTTTTTCATAAACCCACAGGAATTATGATTTTCTGCACAGAAGAAAGATCGCAACTTCAAAATAAAGAAAGAGCGCTGCAAATATTAAAAGCGAAGCTTTATGATATGGAAGTTCAAAAACAAATGCAGGAAGTGACAGACCTAAGACGTTCTCAAGTCGGAACCGGGGATAGATCCGAAAGAATTAGAACCTACAATTTTCCTCAAGGAAGATTAACCGATCATAGAATCGGTCAAAACCTTGATGTTAGAGAAATTATCGAAGGAAATTTAGACAAATTAATTAATATGTTAATCGAATACGACCAAAAGTTAAAACTTGAAAAACTGGCTGAGTCTACTGAAGATTAACATTTCTTTACAAAAAATATATAATTTTAGCAATTTTTACCTAAAAAATAACTTTATTAATATAAGGTTATAGTGTTAAAGTTAGGTAGTGTTTATGGGTGTTAATAGAGTTGGGTCTTTGCCCAAGGAAAACGTGTGTTTGCCTCAAATTGAGGATGAGAATTTAAATAAGCAAGGTTTAGAAAAAAATAAACCGGAATTCTATTGTCCCAATTGTAATGAGCCTTTAATGGATGAATTATCCCAAATGGCTCGGTGGTACAACGTTGGAAGGATTGTTCATCCCTGGACTAAAGAAAAACTGCAGGAAACCATTGAACAGTCACCTTACTATTGTAAAGAAGAAGATAACGATGAAGAAGAACTTAATTTTTTCAAGAACGATGAAAACGACTTAAGTTTTCTTGATGAACTTGATGATGATGAAGATAATTTTTTCAAATTAGACGATATTGATAAACCAATAGAAGGGAACAGGTTGTCGATTGGAAACGAATCTAAATTTGGCAATTCCCAAAACTTTTTTGAATCCGACAATGAAGAAAAACCTCATAAAAAAATAGAGAATAAAAGGGCTGCAAATTATTATAAAAACTATAAATTGAACGGCTATGGACAAAGAGCAACAATGTCGGCTGCGTAAAGCTAAATTGAGAAAATATCTTTAATATCTTGATAAGTCAATGATTTAACGATATTTCTATCGATTGAAATTACACTATCAACCAAAGATCGTTTTTTCGATTTTAAAGCTTGGATTTTTTCTTCAACAGTGTTTTTGGTAATTAATCGATAAACAAAGACTTTTTTGGTTTGACCGATACGATAAGCCCTATCCGTTGCTTGGTCTTCAACTGCAGGATTCCACCAAGGATCATAATGGATAACATAGTCCGCTCCTGTAAGATTCAACCCTGTTCCTCCGGCTTTTAGGGAGACTAAGAAAATTGGAATTGTAGGATCGTCGTTAAATCTTTCAACAACAGCTTGTCTGTCTTTTGTTTTTCCTGATAAATATTCGTGTTTGATTCCTTTTTGAATGAGCCATTTTTGAATAATATCCAACATTCCGACAAATTGTGAGAAAAGCAGGATTCTGTGTTTTTCACTAATAATTTCTTCAAGCATTGATTGCAGTTGCTCGAATTTTCCGGATTCATTGATTCCCAATTTGCCTTCTTTGTCATATAACCTTGGATGACAACAAATTTGACGAAGTCTCAAAAGCGCCGAGAAAATTGACATTCGAGATTTTTCCAAACCAACCGTTTCAATTGATTTAAACAATTCTTCTTTTGTTGAATCAAGAACTTGTAAATACAAGTCTTTTTGCTCGGACGTTAACTCGCAATAAGCAACCGATTCGATTTTATCCGGTAAATCACGTGCAACATCTCGTTTCATACGACGAAGAATGAACGGATAAATTTGTGATTTTAAACGTTTTTGAACCTCTGTATCTTCGTTTTCTACAATCGGATTAACGAATCTGTGGTTAAATTCATTGGAATCGAACAAAAATCCGGGCATTAAAAAGTCAAAGACTGACCAGAGTTCTTCTAATCGATTCTCAATAGGAGTTCCTGATAAAGCCAACCTGTGGGTTGCTTGAAGATCTTTACAAGCTTTTGATGTCTGACTTTGTGCGTTTTTAATATTCTGAGATTCATCCAGGATTACATATCTAAATTTTTCTTTCTTAAGTTCCTCGTAATCCCTTCGAATTAAAGCGTAGCTTGTAATTACAACATCGTATTTGGATATATCTTTAAATTTTTTCTTCCTGTCAACTCCGGTTAGGGTCATATACTTTAAATTGGGCGTAAATTTTTCAATTTCTTTCTCCCAGTTAAAAACAACTGAAGTTGGACAAATTACTAAACTTGGTTCCCTGTTGTCTTTTTCTTTTGCTTTCTGCAGCAATGTTAAAGTTTGAATTGTTTTACCAAGACCCATATCGTCCGCTAAAACACCATTTAAACCGTATTTATACAAAAACCAAAGCCAAGAATAGCCTTTGAGCTGGTATTCTCTAAGTTCCGCTTTAATCGCCTTGGGCAGGGGCGTTGTATCCATTGTTGAAAAAGTAGAAATTTCTTTCCAGAATTTAGAGAATCCCCTTTTCATTTTTAAGGTTATACCCATTTTTTCCATTTCGGATACAACCCCCGCCCTATAAGTTTTAACGATGTATTCGTCCTCATCGTTTTTATAAACATCATAGGTATTAAAGGATTTTAATAAAGATAGAACATCGTCCACAGGAATTGACACTTGCCCGCCTGAAGGGATATTATAATATTTTGCTCCTTCATAGGTTAGGTCTATAATTTTTTCAAAATCAACTTCTTTATCCTCAGCCAATCCTTTTAGTTTAATATAGAACTTATCGGTTCCGTCTTGGGTAAAGTCAATATCTGCGATTAATTTTAAACCTTTTTTATTTAATTTGTAGAAAGAAAGATCGTCTTTTTCAACAAACACCCAGTTTTTGCCGGCTTTTGAAATATAATAATTATAAAAATCAATCGCAAGTTCTTTATCAAGTGCTAAATTATTCGATTGAACAGGAGCAAATCTGCAGGCAAGGAGCATTTGATAAGCGCTTTGTTCAAATTCTTTATCCCTTTTAATCCAATACAATAAATCCTTGTCGGGATCCTTAATTGTAACATAAGGACTTTTATATTGTTTTTGATAAGGAACACGAACCCCGTCGTATTCAAATTCTAAAGATGCTTTTAAAGATTGGTCGTAATCAACCCCAAGTTCCACAACACATTTCGGGGGTCTTTTTTCAAATGTTAATTTTTCCATTTGTTCGGACATATTAACAGTTATAACTTCTTTTAGCTTTGGAAGTTCTTCATAAACAAATTTCCCCCCGTCAGCATCTTTAATATCTGAAAAACTTGCTTTGGTTAAATATTGAGGAATTACACTAACTTGAGCGTCAGCTTGGAAGATAACGTCTTTATATCTTCCCCATTTTAGCTGACGGGAAAAGTATCTCACTTCTTCAAAAGGATAAATTTCCCCGGTATCATTCCTTTTCCAATAAAGTCCCAATAGAACATTCCCGACAAAAGAAACGTTAACATCTAAACATAAATTCCAAATTGCATCTGAAAAACGGATTTTTTGATGAGTTTTAGCGTCAATTACATCATCCATTTTAGATAACATCTTAAAGAATTCATCAAATTTGTTTATTTGAATATCATACCAACCGGATTTTTTATCAAGCCTGGATTGGCTTAAGAGCATTTTAAACATTACAACTTCAAGTTTTTGAGAATTATTTAACTCGAAATTTTCTTCCTCTTTTTGTTTATTTATAATTTGTTTAAAAACCGCCTCTAAATCCCTTATTACTTTTTTTGTATGACGATTCATAACAAGAATTGAGAAAAAATTTTGTCTTCTTTTGGGGTTAAAGTGGAAAATAAAATCCCCTTGAGGATTTTCGTTCATTGGAAGATCGGAATCGATAAAATTGGGTTCAATGTTAAATTTTTCATATAAAAATTCATCGAAAAAATGATTCTTTAAAGAAACAAACCCTAAAGCAATTGCGTGTTTACACCAGGGTTCCTCTAAAGGACAATTGCAGGTTGGTTTTGCACCGGCTTTGGTAAATTTAATCCCTGTTTCATAGTGCGACTTAAAATTGCCTTTTACTTTTGCCCTTACGATATTTTCGTTGAATTTAACTTCCTCAACCAAGCCTTTTTGATAGGTTTCATAACCTCTTCTAAAAGAACCCGGTTTGGAATTATCTTTTAAGTATTTATTGTTAAATGTATACTTCACACGTCATCCCGTGACAAACTATATTTGCATAATAACCTTGAAATTGACATCTCAATTTAAAAACCAATAGGTTAAACAATCCGATGTTCAACATTTATAAGATAACATTATTATAACAAAAAAGCAAGAGTTTATTTTATAAGAGTTTTACAGGGGTTGTATTTATCGCTTAAAGCCCATAAATAATATAAGGACGACAATACTTTATGGGTTTGTCGTCCTTAAATCGAGTTGTATTTGTTAGTATAATTTATTTAAAACACATGACTTATTTTAAGTAATATGTCATATTAACAGAAGCTCTAACGTTAATTGCTCCCGGTTCAATGCTTTCAATCCCGCCTGCCATACTATCTTCAGCTTGAACACTTTTAGCACTTGCATTCATTAAATATCTTGGTTGAATATAAGAATTATTTAGGGAACAATAAGGATTGATTGTTTTTACCTTATCAAGTGTTGTTCCTGCGCTTTGAGCCAAGTATTGAGCTCTTGCTTTTGCGGTTGAAATTGATTTTGCCATAAGTTCATTACAAACTTGTTCTCCGTTCTCAATTGAAAAATTAACGCTTTCAACGTTTTTAACACCTGAGTTTAGGGCAATGTTAACAATTTTTGTAATTTTGCTTAAATCTTTAAGTTTCACTTCAAAACCGTTTCTAACTTCGTATTTTTGGAAAATTCGAACTTTGTCTTTGTAAGAATAAACGCTATTTACACGAAAAGCCACGGTTTTAATGGATTCAGTGTCCTTTAGTTGTTTTTTAATTTCATTAATGGCAGTGTTTGCAATTTTATCGTTTTTTTCTTTAACTTCCTGAACGTTAACTCCTGAATTTTCAATATAGAATCTAATTTTAACCGTATCAGGTGCAAATTCCGTGTTCATTGATGATTCAACAGAAATTGTTGATTCGTGAACCTCTGCTGCGATTGCGCCAAATGGTACCAATAAGGTCATTGCCAATAATAAAGTGCATAATTTTTTACTCATTTTTTCCTCCTTTAATAATCTCCAACAATTCTTTTTCTGATAATATTGTAATTCCTAAATCCCTTGCTTTTGTTGCTTTTGAACCGGGATTTTCGCCAACTACAACAAAAGTTGTGTTTTTTGAAACCGAATTTGGGGTTTTTGCTCCAAGTTCTTTTAGCTTTCCTTGCGCTTCTTCTCGTGACAAGGTTTCAAGGGTTCCTGTTATTACAAAACTTTGATTTTTGAGTCTTAAATCAACAATTCCGTTGTACTTATTGTTGATTTTTACTCCAAGATTGATTAGTTCTTTAATTATATCAAGATTTTTTTTATTAGAAAAGTATTCGACAATACTTTTTGCCATTTTTTCCCCAATCCCCGCAATTGACGCTAAATCCTCGTATTGGGCTTTTATTAGTTCGTCAATTGTCTTGTAATTCTGCGCTAGGATATCACTTGATTCTTTCCCGACTAACTTTATTCCAAGGGCATTTATAAATCTTGATAAAGTTGTGTTTTTAGACCTTTCAATCCCCTCGATAATATTGTTAGAGGCTTTATCTTTAATTAATTCAATCTGCATTAGAATTTCAGGGGTTAGTTTATAAATATCGCTAATTTCTTTGATAAAACCCCTCTCAACAAGTTTATCGACAAGGTTTTGTCCAAAGTTATCAATATCCATTGCTTGTTTAGAGGCGAAATATTCAATTCTTCCTTTAATTTGGGCTGGACAACCCTCTTTATTGGGACAATAAATCGCAACTTCGCCCTCCAATTCAACTAAAGGAGTGTTACAACAAGGACATTTATCGGGCAAGTCTATTTTTTTTGATTTATCGGTTTTTCGTGCCCTTACAACCTTGGGGATAATTTCCGCCGCTTTTTTAATTAAAACCTCGTCAAATAAAGAAATTTCAAGTCTTTTAATTTCATCAAAATTATACATCGACGCTCTTGCAACAACACTTCCTGAAAGATTTACAGGGTTAATAAGTGCAACCGGAGTAATAATCCCCGTTCTTCCGACGCTGAATTCAACGCCAACCAAAGTTGACCAAACTTCTTCAGGAGGGAACTTAAAAGCCGTTGCCCACTTGGGAGCACGGGCGGTAAAACCCAATTCTTCTTGTTTTGCAATGGAATTAACCTTAACAACAACCCCGTCTGTTGCGTAATCAAGGGTTTTTCGATATTCTTCCATATCGGAACAGAATTTAATTACTTCTTTAATCGAGGCGCATTTTTTGTATTTATTAACTTTAAAACCAAGTTTTTTGCAAAAATCCATTGCATCACTATGGGTTTTAATATTGTGTTTTTTATCAATAATTGCGCTGTAGATAAAAATTGATAAATCCCTATTGGCGCTAATTCTGGGGTCAAGCTGTCTAATTGAACCGGAGGCTGCGTTTCTTGGGTTTGCAAATGTTTTTTGATTATTTTTAATTTGTATTTGATTGAGTTTATCAAAAGAAGACTTTGGCATATAAATTTCGCCTCGAACCTCAATATCAACCTCTTGAAAAAGTTTTAGAGGAATTGCCTTAATGGTTTTTAAGTTATTTGTAATGTCTTCTCCAATAACCCCGTCGCCCCTTGTTAAACCACGGGTGAAAATACCGTTTTTGTAAATTAAGCTAACTGCAAGTCCGTCAATTTTTAGTTCTGATACAAGTTCGATATCTTGATAATTATTTCCTAAAAGGCTTAATTGTGAACTTTGCGTTTCTCCAACATCTTTTAAAACTCTATTATACCAGGCTTTTAGTTCTTGTTCGTTATTGGAATTATCAAGACTGTAGAGTCTTGTTGAATGAGGAACTTGCTCAAATTTTTCACTAATCCCCCCAACCCTTTGTGTAGGGCTATCAGGTGTAATTAAAGAAGGGTTTTTTTCCTCTAATTCCTTAAGTTCATAAAAAAGTTTGTCATATTCATAATCCTCAAGTTCCGGATTATCCTCAACATAATATTTATATGAATTAAGTTCAATTAATTTACGTAATTTTTTTATTCTTTCTTGTACATCCATAAATATTATTCTAATATAAAGTTATGAGTATAATCAAATTGTTAAATAAAAAAACTGATAGAATTACCTTTACAACCCCATCACACGCACAAAAACCCGTTTTTAGCGACAACTTAGAATCTTTTTACAAACAAGATTTTTCAGAACTCGTGGGCTTTGATAATCTTTCTAACCCTAAAAATTCAATTCTTATGGCGCAAGGAAAGGTTTCTGATTGTCTTCGAACAAAACAAAGTTTTTTTGTTGTCCAAGGCGCAACAACAGCGCTTTTAGCTGCGATGAAAGCTTTAATTAAACCGGGAAATCGGGTTTTGGTTGCAAGAAATTGCCATAAATCTGTTTTTAATGGTTTAATCCTAAGCGCAGGGATTGTTGATTGGTTTTTACCTGAAACTGATTCTAATTGGGGAATTTATACAAAAATTGACCCTAAAAAGTTGGAACAAACCTTGGAACTCAACGATTACAAGGTTTTTATAATGACGAGTCCTACTTATGAGGGAATAAATTCGGATATTAAAAAAATTGCCTCGATTTGCGCTAATCACAACACTTATTTAATTGTAGACGAGGCCCACGGGTCTTTGTATAATTTTTCCGATAATTTACCTAAAAGCGCTATTGAACAAGGAGCTGATGTTTCTGTTAATTCTTTACATAAAACCGCAGGAGCGCTCAATCAAGCTGCATTATTGAATATTTCAGCTAATATTAAAAATATTGATACGACGATTTTTCAAAAAGCCTTAAATATCTTTCAAACAACATCTCCTTCGTATCCTTTGTTAGCTAATATCGAGGCTTGTATTTCTTATTTAAATTCAAAGAACGGAAGAAAAGAAATTGATAAATTATTAAAGAATATCGAAAAATTTAAAACCAGCTTA
>CANAIK010000068.1 GCA_947361225.1 uncultured bacterium | reverse complement strand
ACCAAACAGCGGGCACAGCGGGTGTGAATCGTTGTGTCAAACGAAATCGGAATGTACAAGTAATCAGTATTTTAAAAACAACTGCACCTGTACAAACTGTCCCCAAGGATGTGCGATTTGCAGTAATGAAAATCAATGCACTGAATGTGTAAACACAAAAGACTATAAATTGACAGATGGAGTTTGTAAACCGTACAAAAGACCAAGATCACAAGCCGATTGCAACGAATGGACAAACAATAGTTCTATTTATATTCCGTATAATTTAAATACATACGATAAAACAACACTAAGCAGTACCTCCGGGCATGGATTCTGTATAACAAAAAGAAATGCAGGGGATTTTGGAGGTCCTTCCATTGAATACACAGGGGAGATTCGTGTTGCAGAAGCAGGAGGCAAGGTCAATTTAGGAAGTGGTTTAATAGTGGAGAAAACTTGTGAAAATAACGGCTATACTTCTTGTTGTTGGTATGGATATTCAGGAAGAAGTGATAAAACTCAAGCAGGAACTTCACCAAAAGAAGAAATTATAGAAGAAGGCAGAACAATTGAACATTGTACAAGAAATCCAGCGAATGTTCAAACACATACCGGTTTTGAAAAATTTGATTATGATGGTTGCAATAGAACCGTTTGTGATTATGATGCGGCAGAATATATTTGCGGACATCATTCAATAGGAAAAACAAAACCCGGAGATTGGACATTGCTGAGCAACAGTAATAGAACTGGTGTTCCACTACCACTTGCTTACGAAGATTTAGGAGATCAACTATCAGCTCTTCAAATGGTAACATCATTTCCTGAAAGCGTAAATGACCGAGATGCAAAAATTAATATTTCAAGTTGGGCTGGAGCAAGTGGTTTACAATTGTGTTTTGATGATAGCATCAGCGCTCTTGATTGGCGTCAAGGCTCAGGTACACCAAGGTGTGAATATTCCCGTCTTTGTTACGGTTCGTTTGGAAACTATTGTATGCCAAATACTGTTTGGTCGTTTGGCGCCAAGGCATTTGATTTAGGTTATGGTCTAAGCGGTAGCAATAGCAAACTTGCAAGGTCTGTTCGTTGTACCTTGGAAAAATTTGTTGAATAAATTTTCTTATATTTTTGTGTTTTGGTATTTGAGGGTCACATTTTTAGTTTTCTTGACCCTCTTTTTTTACAGGCTCCCTCCGGGGTGGAATAAAAAACGGAAACATTGAGTTTTCGTTTTTTATGTAACTATCGATCGACGACGTGGGACGAAGTCCCTCAGGAGCAATGCGTTAGCCCTGGGGGCAACCCCCTGCGCCCCAGGGCTAAACTTGCTCGACACTTTATTTGGTCGGATTTGAATAACGAGTTTAAAATGACAGTATAAAACGTAAATTAGAACAAAAAAATGGTTTATAAAATAAATTTATAAACCATTATCATATAATCCACTGTACTTTCTATAAAAACAGAAAAATATAAAAATTTGTTAATTTTTTTGTATAAATTTTACAAAAATTATCGAAATTACCCCTCTTAAAAAAATAGTTTGTAGACAAAGATTTTTAGTCTACAAACTACCCATTAATATAATCCACTTTACTTTATTATATGATTATAAAGATAAAAAATCTGCAAAAATTGTTTATTTATTAACAAAAATTAATATTTAATCAAAAATTTTTTCTTATGTTAAAATTATATTATTAAAGTGACTTATTTCATTTTTTTTATATAAAAAATTAAGTCTTTAAATTGGACAGTAGATTATAAGAGGATTAGGACAATTACTACTATAGCTTATATTATTCTAGCTCTTTTGGTTGTCACAACTGCCCTTATGACAATTCTTTTTGTTAGGCAGAAAGCAAAAGTTGAAGTCTTAGAAAAAAACGAACAAAAGTACATTGAAGATTTTAGGGAAAAAGAACAATTTTTGAAAAAAGAGGCTCTAATTTCAGCCAAAGAACAACTTCACAAGGAGCGAATAGAATTCGACCAGCAACAAAGAGAAAAAAAGCTCGAATTCGATAGAATTCAACAAGATTTATTCAAAAAAGAAGACGAATTAGAATCAAAAACACAAAATGTCGTAGATAAAGAACTTGTTCTTAATAAAAGACAAGACGAATTAGAACAAAAAGAAGATTATCTGGCTGAAACAATAGCAAGACAAATAACAGAACTTGAAAGAGTTGCGCAAATGTCTCGAGACGAGGCTAAATCAATGCTATTAAATCAATTAAAAGATGAATTGGCAAATGAAAAAATTCAACTCATAAGAGAGAATGAACTTCAAATTAAAGAGGCGGCTGAGGAAAAATCCAGAGAGATTTTGAGTCAAACAATGCAAAAATGCGCAATTGAACAGGTTATTGAAACAAGTGTTTGCGTTGTATCTTTACCAAGTGATGAAATGAAAGGAAGAATCATAGGTAGGGAAGGAAGAAACATAAGAACGCTTGAAACCTTAACCGGAGTTGATTTAATTATTGACGATACCCCGGAAGCGGTCGTATTATCTTCTTTTGATCCAATAAGAAGAGAAATTGCAAAACTTACAATTGAAAAACTTATTCAAGACGGAAGAATTCATCCTGTCCGAATTGAAGAAGTGTATGAAAAATCCGTTAAAGAAATAGACAATAAAATCAAACAAGAAGGTGAGCGAGCTGCTCAAGACCTTGGAATTATGAACCTTAACAAAGAGCTTTCAAAAACACTTGGACGCTTATATTATAGAACAAGCTACGGGCAGAATGTCCTTAAACACTCGATTGAGGTAGGACAAATTGCGGGAATGTTGGCGTCAGAACTCGGATCGGACGTTAAAAGCGCTAAAAGAGCGGGTTTGTTGCACGATATTGGAAAAGCGGTTGATCAAGAACAAGAAGGAACACACGTTCAACTTGGGGTTGATCTTGCAAGACGATACGGAGAAAAAGAACATATTATCCACGCTATTGAAGCGCATCACGATGATGTTCCTTGTAATACATTGACTGACGCTCTTGTAAAAATTGCCGATACAATATCAGCCGGTCGCCCCGGTGCTCGAAGAGATACGCTTGAAATCTATATTAAACGCCTTAAAAAGCTGGAAGAAATTGCTAACAGCTATGAAGGTATTAAGCAGTCCTTTGCTGTTTCAGCTGGTCGAGAGGTTAGGGTTGTTGTTCAACCGAATGTATTTGACGATGTTGCGAGCGCAAAATTAGCTCGTGATATAGCTAAACGCATTGAGGATGAACTGGAGTACCCCGGACAAATTCGAGTAACAGTTGTAAGGGAAGCAAGAGTTACCGAAATTGCCAAATAATTTAGGCAATAATGCAAGAAAAACTGAAAATTTTATTTATAGGCGATATTGTAGGACGCCCCGGTAGAGAGGTTGTTAAAAAATTTCTCACAGATAATGTCCAACAAAAATATGACTATGTAATTGCAAACGTTGAGAATGCAAGTCACGGGTTTGGTTTAACTAAAAAAAACCACGATGAACTTTTGTCTTATGGTGTTAATATAATGACATCGGGTAATCATATTTGGGATAAAAGAGAAATTTTTAACTATATAAGCGAATCCGAGGTTCTAATTCGTCCTTATAATTACAATCCTGAGGTCTTAGGGGTTGGATATCGTGTTTTTGACGATAGAATTGTTGTAATCAATCTTTTGGGTAGAACCTTTATGGTTCCTGTTGATTGTCCTTTTGTTTCTTTGGAAAAAATTATTAATGAATTAAAGGATAAAGGGATTTTTGATAATAAAATTATTTTTGTTGATTTCCACGCCGAAGCAACTGCCGAAAAACAGTGTTTTGCTCGTTTTGCAACAGAACTCGGGGTAAGTTGTGTTATTGGAACACACACCCACGTTCAGACTGCGGACGAATGTATTATTGACGAACAATGTGCGTATTTATCGGACGCAGGTTTTTGCGGGAGCAAAAAAGGTGTTATTGGAATGGAATATAGCGCATCTTTAAAAAAATTAAAATTATCAATTAATGAAAGATTTGATGTGGAAACCTTAAATCCATATGTGCTTAATGCTTGTGAAGTTGAATTTTTCAAAAATCGTGCTACAAGTATTAATAGAATAAGTTTTGAATATTATAAACAAGAGGAAAAGGAAAGTGAAAATTGATTTACATATCCATACAACTTATTCTGATGGAATGCTGACTCCAAGTGAAATCGTTGACACGGCGCTTGATTGCGGGCTTGATTGCATTGCGCTGACTGATCACGATAATGTTTTATCATATAAAATCGCAACTGATTATATTAAAGAGAAAAAATTAAACCTTGAAATTATCCCGGGTGTTGAAATAAACACAATTTACAAGGGATATGAAGTTCATATCCTTGGATATTTTATGGATAAAAACAACAAAGCTTTTATTGATTTAATTAATTTCCAACAAAAAGCAAGGATTGAGCAAACTCATAAAATTATCGAACTTTTGGTAAAGAAAGCAAATTTAAAAATTAAATTCGAAGATGTTTCTCGTCTTGTTGCTCCTAAAGGTTCAATTGGAAGACCTCATATTGCCCGTGCAATTACAACTTGCGGAGGTAGCAGCAATATTATGGAAGCTTATGCAAAGTATATTAACAACAACTCTGAGGTTTATATTGAAAGAAACACCGTAACCCCGCACGATGCTGTTGAAATTATTAATGAGGCCGGTGGAATTCCTGTTTTTGCTCATCCGATTGATGTTGAAATTGCGGATAAATTGACTTCGCAACTGGTAAACTGCGGACTTAGAGGAATTGAAGCCTATCATAGAAAACACTCCCCTGCGGCGGTCGAACATTTTTCAACTTTAGCTGAAAAGTACGGTTTAATTGTGACCGGAGGGTCTGATTTTCACGCACCTTCAATGAACCACGGGACAATTTTAATGGGCAAAAATTTTATTCCCGATTGGATTTATGATAAGTTGTTACTTGAGAAAAGAAAAATCGAGCTTGCTTAAAAATATAATGTTATTTTCGAACTGACTAGAAAATAAGTCGAGATTTATCGAGACGTAATTTTTTTTGTTCCTGTGCAGGTGTTTTTCGAATCTGATAATTGATAAGATGCGAAAAACAAGTTCACCTTGGCAGTTATAACTATTTTTAGTGTAATCTGCTGCTTAAGTCCCAAAATTAATATTCATTTTCTAAATAATCGAAAATCTTATGGAATTTTAAGTTTAATTCCTCAAGTTTTTCTTGTTCGTCAATTTCAATCGTAATTGTAGGAATTTTCCTTTCAACCCCGCAATATGTTCCAAAACTGCCCGGGGTCGGATATCCGATTGAATCCGTAACTTTGTAATTTAAATAATTATTGATTTTATGAGCTAAATCCAATCCGGGTCCGTCGTAGTTTACAACTTTATAAGGTGAATGGATTGTAATAATTGCGCTAAAATTATTTTTATCAATTAAATTAACCAAAAATTGCACTTCAGGTTCACTATTGGGGGTTTTTCCTCCAAAATAATCATTATTTTCCCCTAAAACCCAATTTTTGGTCGGAAAATTTCTGTTTAAATCAACCCCGTTTTTATTTTTTCTTGAGTTGTTATTGTTTAGTCTTGGGATAAAATAAAGGGCGTTTTTACCGTTAT
The DNA here is from genome assembly GCA_947361225.1 of uncultured bacterium. Lineage (GTDB taxonomy): Bacteria > Cyanobacteriota > Vampirovibrionia > Gastranaerophilales > Gastranaerophilaceae > RUG14156. The sequence continues at coordinate 4,310 of CANAIK010000068.1, read as the reverse complement.
TTTTGTTTTTTTCAAGGTAAGAATTGATAAAATATTCTCCTTGAGGTTCATCCCCGTGAAAAACTCCTATTATTAGGATTTTTTTATTATAATTAGGATTCTCTTTTTTAATAAATTTAATTTCCATAGTTTTTTCGCTTTTTTCTAATTTTTTTCTAATTTTTTCTTAAAAGCACCAAACTATTTTTTCAGTTTGGTGCTTTTTAATGTTTAATTTAAAAATTTTATCCGATTCTCTGGAACATATATCCAATCCCACGTGCAGTAAGGATTAATTCCGGATTAGCAGGATCGGTTTCAAGTTTTGAGCGTAATCTTGAAATATGAACGTCAACAACACGGGTATCGATTCTATGATCCGGAGGATATGCCCAAACGTGCTGAAGAATTTCGTTTCTTGAATATGCGGTTCCTGAGTTGTTAACCAAAAGTTCTAATAAGCTAAACTCCATTCCAGTAAGACGAATTCTTTCATTTTTTCGATAAACCTGTCTTCTTGCAGTATCGATTTTAATACTTCCTGTTGTAATAACATTTTTTGTTGTTTTTCCGGTTGGAACCGTAATATCTTTACTTACTGTTCTTCTTAAAACTGCTTTAACACGAGCCTCAAGTTCTTTTGGACTAAAAGGTTTAATTATATAGTCGTCTGCACCCAGTTCAAGTCCTGTAATTCTTTCCGAAACATCTCCCAAGGCGGTAAGAATGATAATCGGGACATCGGAAACTCGTCTTATTTCTCTTGTTACTCCGTATCCATCCATTTTGGGCATCATAACATCAAGAATTACAATATCGGGATTGGTTTTGTTAAACAAATCAACTGCTTCCTCTCCGTCCTCTGCGGTTACAACGTTATAACCTGCCATTTTAAGACGGGTTTCTAAAATTCTTCTTATGCTTGCTTCATCGTCAACTACAAGAATTTTTTGTTTCGAGTCTATTTGTTCGCCTTGGATATCTTTGGTCATTTTTCTTCCTTACTTATTCATTATTATAAAACATTACAAAATATTTACTTTTTTGAACTTATATTAACATAAATTAATTTTTTTTGCAAAATATTAATAATATTAAAAATAAAAAAAGCCCTTTTTAAAAAAGGGCAATTTTTGGTTAATAGTTTAATTAGGATATGGAGAGGTTATATTGTTAACTTAGTTTAAGTGCATTGCTTTGAATTTGCGAGCTAATGCTGCCTTTCAATTCTTCAAGTTCCGCTTTTTCCGATTCAATCAAGGTTTCAAGTTCTGCTTGTTTTGCTTGAATTTCCTTTTCTTTTTCATTTAAATAAGGAGTAAAGTATTTTTCGGCAAATTCCTTTAAAGCCTCATCATAGAAATTGGAGAATATCTTTTGTTCGTCCAGTTGCCCGTTTTCATCATAATAAAGAGCTGCTTGAGACGAAATTGAGGAATTATTAAAATATTGTTCTTGCGTTAAGTTGCCATAAACACTCGTATAATAATCCGTTTGAGTTTGCGCCGTATTCTCTGCCGCTTCGTTTGCATATTGCATAAAATCCAATGCGTCACCAAATAAATCAGAACCCAAAGAACTTATTTCCGTTGGCGTTATGGTACCATCTCCAATTGCGCCTGAAAAAGAAGAAAGTCTGTCGAGCTGCGATTTTAACTTCATTGACTCAAGAGTATGGTCATTAACATTGCCTATAAGCTCTTGTCTTCTTAGACCCATTATTAGCCAAGCCATAGTTTTACACTCCTAACCTAATTTATTAAACTAACCTTCACACAATATAATAAAGTATTTTTTGGATTAATAATTGCCTTTATTGCTTTCTTTTGTTAACAAAACTTAATATTTCAAACTTCAATCTTATTTATAGTTTAATAATAGTATGATTGATGATAAATTTTTAAATGAATACGGTGAAATTCTTTGTCAAATAGAGCGCCCTGCAAGATATATCGGTGATGAATTCGCTTCTTATGATAAAGATTTCGATAGCGCACAAGCAAAATTTTTATTTGTTTTTCCCGATAAATATGAAATCGGAATTAGCAACTTTGGACATAAAATTATTTATGATTTAACAAATAAAAAAGAAAACTTTCTTTGTGACAGACTTTATGCGCCGGATAAGGATTTTCTTTCTTTGCTTAAAGAAAACAACAAATCAATCTACGCTCTTGAGTCTAAAAGAAAGCCAAAAGAGTTTGATTGTCTTGGTTTTGGATTGCAATATGAACTTTGTTATACAACTGTATTAAAAATTTTAGAATTATCCGAAATTCCTATTTATTCTTGCGATAGAGACGAATCTTGCCCCTTAATTTTAGCGGGAGGTCCCTGCACAAGCAATCCTCAGCCAATGAGTGAATTTATCGATGTTTTTATTATTGGTGACGGGGAAGACGTTAATATTGAGGTTTTGGAAAAATTCTGCGAGCTTAAAAACAAGATTCCAAGAAGGGAAATTTTATTCGAATTATCAAAAATTCAAGGGGTTTATGTTCCTTTAATCGACAACTACACAACTAAAAGAATAGCTCAGCTTAACTATAACAATCATCCTGTAAAATCTCCGATTCCACACTTTGCTTCCGTTCAAGATAGAGCTGTTGTGGAATTAAGAAGAGGATGCGGAAGATTGTGTCGTTTTTGTCAAGCATCCCATATCAATCTTCCGATTCGAGAAAGAAAAAAGGACGATGTTGTAAAACTGGCGCAAGAATATATTAAGAATTCAGGCTACAGTGAATATTCCCTTCTTTCTTTGTCGTCTAATGATCATAGCAATATTGAGTTAATTCTAAATGAGCTCAACTGCCACTTTGAAAAAACGGATGTCAGTGTTTCCTTGCCTTCTCAAAGGGCGGATAAATTTTCTTTGGAATTAGCAAAACTTGCGTCCGCTCAAAAAAAATCGACTGTTACAATTGCCCCTGAGGCCGGAACTCAAAGAATGAGGGATATAATTAACAAAAACTTGTCGGCTGAACAAATAATTAATGCAACAATTAGTTGTATTAAGAACGGATGGAATAGAATAAAATATTATTTCGTTATTGGTTTACCTTTTGAAACCTATCAAGATTTAAAAGGAATTGTCGATTTAATCGAACAAGTAAACTCAACTTGTCGGTCTCAAGGACTTAAATACCCTCAAATTACTTGTTCTATATCTGTTTTTGTTCCAAAACCCCACACTCCTTTTCAATGGGCAAGACAGAACACGATTGAGGAAATTAATGACAAGATAAAATATTTAAAAGAACTAAAAGAAAAACTAAAGAACGTTAAGTTTAATTTTCATAACCCAAAAATGTCTCAACTGGAGTCTTTTTACACAAGGGGGGATAAAAAAATCGCTCAATTTATTTATGAACTTTATAAACAAGGAGCGTATTTGGAATCCTGGGATGAGAATTTGGATTTTGAACTTTATCAAAAAGTCGCTACTAAACTTAATTTAGATATTGAACAACTTGCAACTAAAGAATTTTTAGAAAAAGAAACCCTGCCTTGGGATAAAATTAGCTACGGGGTTAATAAAGACTGGCTTTTAGGGGAATATAAAAAAGCAAAAGACGCAATTTCTACAATTCCTTGCGAAGTTAAGTGCAACAATTGCGGAGTTTGTGCTAATTTAAAAACAAAAAAAGTGCTGGATAAAAAATAGGCAAATTTTTATTTTTATGTGTTTTGTAGAAATATGATTATAAATAAAATTAACAATGGTTTAAGAAATTTTGCTTTAAGTAAAAAAATTAAAAAAGCGACAGAAAAACCAAAAAAAGATAATGGAAACCTCCTTCTTTCAGCTTTGGATGCTTTAGCTGTTCGAAGTGGTTTAAAATTGAAAACTTATAAGCTGTCGGATATAAAATTTGTTAACGGCGTTGCTTATAAGGGCGATGAAAAATTTACGGGAATTGTAAAAGATATTAAAAAGAATAAGTTTCAAATAAGATATGAAAACGGATTGCCTGTTGAAAGCAATGTTTTTGATTCTAAGAATAAACTTAATATAAATAAGGAATATAAATATTTTGATGATGATTTTAAGATGATTATTACAAATAAGAATAATTCAGATATAGAAAAAGTTTTTTATGAATTTGATAATTCTTGTTTTGTTTTAGCAAGTTATGACAATAGAATTGATAAAATAACGCAAAAAACAGGATTTGTTAAAGAATCAAACAAAATGAGACGAATTTATAATGACGAAACCATTTCGGATACCTCTAAAATCAATAATTCTTGGAAAAAAGGAATATAATAGAAGATTGCTATAATGTTGCAGGGGCTATTTAAGATAAAAACGACCGGAAATTTAAATC
>CANAIK010000067.1 GCA_947361225.1 uncultured bacterium | reverse complement strand
TCAAGAGTATAAGTCACTTTTTGATAATCGTTTATATTCGGCGGAATTGGGACATCCAAATTATTGTATTCATTGTACAATCCCATAACTTCGTTAGACAAAGCTGTTCTTGCCTGGTTAATTTGTTGTCCTTGATATTCAACGTTACTTTTTCTCGCAGTTAAACCCAAAAAGCGAGCCTGGCTTGCTGCTAATCCCATATTGTCAACCTTTCCTTTGTATTGATGTTTTGATAAACGGCAGTTTTTAGTTTAAACTTTAGAAAAAATAAATCTTTATTTACAATTGTTAACATTTGTCTTAATCCATATTATAATAATATAGTTCTTAATGTTTTTTAAGGAAAAATCAACTTATGGATAATATTTTTTTAATCGACAACCATATTCACGGGTCATTTGGGATTAATTTTAATTATTCTAACTACATTGAAACTAAATTTGTCCTAAAAGAGCTCTATAAAAGAAATATTAGAGGAATTTGTCCGACTTTAGTAGGAGAGGATTGTAAAAAAATCCAAAATCAACTTGCACTGTTTAAAAAAATTAAACAAGAACAAACTTTAAAAACTTGTGAAAAAGAATCCTTAATCCTCGGGGTTCATTTGGAAGGAACGTTCCTAAACCCGGACAAAAGCGGGATTCAGGATAAAGAAGTTTTTTTAGTTCCTAATATTAATAATTACAAAAAATTGGTCGGGGATTATGGTTCAATTGTAAAAATCGTCACTTTAGCTCCTGAATTAGATGAGGATTTAATTGATTATTTACTTAATAAAAACATTAAACCCCAGGCAGGACACACTTTAGGAGAAGAACTTAAGAATTGTTGCGCTACTACTCATCATTTTAACGCTATGAATCCAATTCATCATAGAAATAAATCAATTGCACTACAAGGGCTCCTTAAAGATAACTATATTGAATTAATTGCTGATTTAATACATTGTTCAAGGGATATTTTGTCATTGGTTTTGAAAATAAAACCAAAAAATAGGATAATGTTAATAAGTGATAGTTTGCCCTCAAGCAACTACAATAAAGATATTATTTTTTGTAACAAAAAAATAAATAAAAAAGGACAAGACGAAAAAGGAACACTGGCAGGCTCAAATCAAACACTTGATACCATTGTTGACAATTTAGTTAATAAAAAAATATTAACTAAGGAAGATATAATCCAAATGGGATTTAAAAATCAAATAAGTTATCTTAATTTAAATGATAAAGAAATAGATATTTTAAATAAATAAAAAATATGTTAAACTTATTGATAAAGAAAGAAAAGAAAGAATAAAAAATGAATAAAAAAGTAACTTTGTTAATAATTTTTACCTTAATGTTGAGTTTTTTAGGCGGTTTTTACAATAAAGCCTTGAGTGAGAACGATAAAACCGAAGTTAAAGTGCAGAATACAGTTGCAACAATAAACACAACATCTTTAAATATTGTTAGCAATCCTAATAAATTTTTGAATAAAAAAGTGAAGTTCCAAGCGTCTTTTGATAAATTCTCAACCCTTGGACTTGACTATAAAAAAGCATTAAGACCCGCTAACAAATATATAGGGATTCTAATTCAAAGGGACGATGTAGTAGATCACGATATTCCGCTATCTGAAATGAAATTGTTTATGAAAAAAGAAATGGCAGAAAAACACATTGATTTAGATACAGGGGATAAAATTGAAATCACTGCAAATGTTTTCTCAACAGCGCTAAACGACCCTTGGTTAGATATTGAAGAACTAAAAGTTATCAAAAAAGCAAAAAAAGAAGAAGTAAAATAAAAAATTATAAAACAGGATTAAGATGAGCGAGAACAAGAAATATTTAACAATTCACGGACATTTTTACCAACCGCCCAGGGAAAACCCTTGGATTGAAGAAATTGAGCTTCAAGAAAGCGCTTTTCCAAGCCACGATTGGAACGAAAGAGTCTGCACGGAATGTTACGGTCCTAACGGTTCATCAAGACTTGTTGACAACAACAACTCAATAATTGAAATTTCCAACAATTATCAATATATGAGCTATAATTTTGGTCCGACATTACTAAGCTGGATGGAAGTTCACGATCCAATGTCTTATCAAAAAATTATCCAGGCTGATATTAACTCAAGAGAATTATACGACGGTCACGGATGCGCAATAGCACAAGTTTACAACCACATAATAATGCCTCTTGCAAATCAGAACGATAAAATAACCCAGGTAATTTGGGGGTTAAAAGATTTTCAAAAAAGATTCAAAAGGAATTCTCTTGGCATCTGGCTTGCTGAAACTGCCGTGGATGCGCAAACTTTGGAAGTTTTAATTGATTGCGGGGTAAAGTTTACAATTCTATCGCCCCATCAGGCAAAATGCATTAATAAAATAGGCGAACACAACTGGCAAGACGTTTCCTGGGGTACGATTGACCCGTCGCAAGCTTACAGATACTATGTTGAAGGGTCTGATAAGCAAAAATACATCGATTTATTTTTCTACGACGGATCAATTTCAAAATCCGTTGCGTTCGATAATTTGCTCCAAGACGGCAAAAAATTTGCCTACAGATTAAACGACGGTTTTGTTGAATCCAGAAACAGGGCTCAACTGGTTCATATTGCAACAGATGGTGAAAGTTACGGACATCACACAAAATTTGGCGATATGGCGCTCGCTTACATATTAAAAGTCGGAGCAAAGGAACTTGGCTTTGAAATAACCAATTATTCTCAATTTTTAGAAAAATATCCACCCGAATATGAAGTCGATATTAAACCTGTGAGCGCTTGGAGCTGCGCACACGGGGTTGGACGCTGGATGGATGATTGCGGCTGTTCTACAGGAGCGCAGCCCCATTGGAATCAAAAATGGAGAAAACCCTTAAGACAAGCACTTGATTATTTAAGGGATGAGTTAATTAAACTTTGTTCAATTCAAGGGACAAAATACTATAAAGATTTTTGGGAAGCAAGAAATAACTACATTGATGTAATTCTTGACAGATCGCTTGATAATATTAACGAATTCTTTAAACAAAACGCTAAAAAACAATTGAGTCAAAACGAAAAGGTTAAAGCGCTCAAATTAATGGAAATCCAGCGTTTTACCCAGCTAATGTACACAAGCTGCGGATGGTTTTTTGCCGATTTATCGGGAATTGAAACCGTTCAAATAATGAAATACGCAGCTCGAGCTATGCAATTAGCGCACGAGTTTACTAAAGCAAACTATGAAAAAACTTTTCTGTCAATTCTTCAAAAAGCAAAAAGCAATATAACAGAATTTGGTAACGGAAAAGATATTTACAACCGCTGGGCAAAACCTTGTATTATAGATATAACACAAATTACGTCCCAATTTGCAATTGAAACATCAATCCTTGAAGAAAAAAAGGACGACGAAAAAATATTCAAACTTTATTGCTATAATATTAAAAAAAGCAATTATAAAAAGTACTCCAACTCAAACGGGGCACTGTTTTTCGGAAAAGTTGAGGTTAGCTCTAATATTACCTTAGAAAAAAAGGATATGTGCTATGTTGCCCTTCAAACGCACAACTCCGAGTTCTATTGCGTTAGCAAAGAATTCGAAAGTTTGGATGATTATAACTTAGAAAGAAAAGAGATTCTAAAATCTTTCGAGAAAGGAACTTTATTAGAAACCCTTCAATCAATCGAACTTTATTACGGGTCGAATTTCTATTCTCTAAAAGATATCCTTCTTGATAGAAGAAAAACAGCCCTTGAGAATATAATTACCTCAAAAATTCAAAAAACTTCAAAAACTTATAAAGATTTATACGAAGAACTATTGGGTCCGATAACTTATCTTAGTGATTTAGGTATGGATATACCTGAAAGCTTTAGGGTTTGCGCTAAATACACACTTCTAGACGAACTCTATAAGGGTTTAGTCAACTTAAGCGAATTCGACAACGAGGAAGAAATCGAGAATCTTGTTAAAATTAAAGAATTGACGGATAAATACAAAATTGATGTTAATATTTCTAAAATTACACAACTTTTATCGACAAAACTAAAAGAATTGCTTAATTTGGTTAAAAAATCTCCGAATATTCAATCAACAAAAGAATTGTTGGATTTTTTCAATGTCTTAGAAAAACTGGAAATTAAAGTTGAAATTTCAACCTCGCAAAACATTTTCTATGATATGTTTTGCGCTAATTTTGAAGAATTCTGCAATAATTTAAATAACAATAACGACAAAAGACAAATTTTATTGAATTTCTTAGAAATCGGAAGAAAACTTAACATAAACGTTGAATTCTACAAAAACAAAGTTGATTCCTTAACAGGAAAAGTTTAAATTTGCTTTTAAATTGACGAATTCCACCGCAATATAGAATCAACTTTTTATGCAACAGATATAAATATGGATTAATTATTAGCGCTTTTTATAAGTTCTCCTAAAGTGCATCCTAAATGCAATGATTTAATTGTTTTAACATCTTTATGCTTTGCTTCAACCCAAGTATCGTACTTGCTTTCTATATCATTTTGTGCGCTCGAAGATTTTTTTAAATTTCTAAAACAATCAACTGCAGATTGAGATGTAGCAGATATTTTTTGTCCATATGTTTCACTACCATCAGCTAATTCTTCAAAATCAACACCAAAACAGGGTGTTGTCCTTTGCAATTTGGTTTTACCGTTTAACATATCGACAATTTCTTGCGTTGATAAACAAGCATTGGAATTACCCCATTTGGCTTCTTCTGAATTAAAAGAAAACATTTTTTTAATTGTGGTATGTCCATCCTTACTGTTGTAGTCTTCTTTATACTCACCTATGATTCTGCCATCATCTTCTTTATAACTACTATATGCATTACTTGCTTTATTTCTACCATACATTCTGTCATATTTTACAGAACCATTTTCTAATGTTTCATATCCTTCGAAGTATTGACTCAATTCAAAAGTATTAGACAACGTATTTTTACCCGTTAGAAGTGTTTTGTTTTCCAAATCATTAATTGTTAGTTTCCCTTTATCGAGCGTAATTTCTCTTAATAATGTTCCTTTAGAATCATAATCTTTTATTATTCTAAGTCCGTTCGTTTCCGTAATTCCTTCGCCATTATTAAATCTAGTCATAGCAGCGTTTGCGGTTTCATCCAAGGACGGCAATTTTTCTCTAAATTCCAATTCTTTAGACCAAACAAACCTTTGCATTTCTTCAATATCGCAAACGTGTTTGGCTTTAATATCATTAATTTTGTCACAAACTTTTTCAAAATCCGCTTTTTGGGTTTCCGTAAAAAATTCGGTATTAATATCTTTTAAACTATTTTCCGGTACAGATGTTTTTTGCATAAAAGACTCAAATTCTTCTTGTGCGTCGTCAAGTGCTGAATTAATTTCGGTGAGAGGTTTTGCTCCTGGTTCTGCAATAGGTTTAGCGGAAACTTCTGTATCGGTTTTATTAACAATTGCTTTATATATTTCCTTATTCTTGCCAAAGAATGATTTATAGCCTTCTTGTATATTAGAGAAGAATTTTGACTCATTTCCATTTGCAATATTTACGGTTTTTCCTCTTGTATAAGCGACACCTGCGGTAATTAGCGTTATAACTCCCGCAGCAGCTGTTCCTGCTATAATTTCTTTTTTGTGTTTACTTACAAAACTATCACTTTCGGAATTATTGGATTTTAATGCAGTAGTCTTAGTATTATTTTTGAAAAATATTTGGTTATCATATCTTGAAACTAAATTCTGTTGAGGATTAATATTCATTTTACGTAAAATCTTTCAATTATATAAATGTCAATATATATAAAACATTAACATAAAAATAGTTGCTATTAAACCATAGCGATATTACAAATTATTACTTAGAAAAACAAGGGTTTAGTCGGTTTAAGCTACACAACTTTTATCGACAAAACTAAAAGAATTGTTGAATTTTTTCAATGTCTTAGAAAAACTGGAAGACAAATTCAATGTATCAATTTATGCCTTAAATAAGTTTTGCAAAGCCAATATTTCAGATAGCCCTGCAATTTCTTCGGTACTATTGCCCTTTCTTGCATAAACTTTATTGTCAATCAAGCTAATTTGTTTTTGTTTTGGAATTCGAATTCTAATTACAGTATAATTTTTATAAGTTATAACATCAAAGTTAGCGCATATTTGCGTCTTTAATGGCTCACTCATTTTAGAGTTCTTGATTTCTGTAAGCAAAATATTAAGATAGTCGTCCAAAGATATATTATTTGCTTTTACTTCACGTTCAATGCCTACGATATACTTATCATCAATACGAACATATCCACAGGAATATTTTTTATTGATTATTTCAGCATCATTCTTTGAATCAGCAATCCCAAGATACAAAAAACCATCCGCAAAATCATAAGTACTATTTGCAATTGCAACCATCGTATTTAATAATCTTGATAATAGTTTTTTATTTAATTTGTTTTCATCTATATCAAAAATACCTTGCTTAAACTCATAACGAGGGGTTTCAATTTTTGATCTTTTTAAAGAATTTTCAAAATCTACAATTAAACTATCCCCGTGTCCTAATATTGGAGAATCGTTATATGCAAAATAATTTTGAATCAGCCCAATTGTTAAGTCAATATTGCGCCTTCTGTCGTCTTCTTTTACAAAATGCGATGCTGAAGAAATTTTATTCTGCAATTTTTCAATATTTTTTATAATACCTTCATAAGAACAAGGTTTCATTTGTTTTTTTACAATAAGTTCATAAACAGCCATAAAAAAAGTATAGTAAGCTGTTTTTGCAGGATTTCTCTTCTGGTTTGACACTAAATCTCTAAAATAATTTAAATTATTACTACCGGATTCTATTATATTTTTAACAATAGAAAACACGCCAATAATATTGTCATACAATTTACTTAAATCTGTTTTAAGCATTGCAATGTTGAGTTGTTCATACAACTGAGAACTTTCTTCATACAACAAATCAAACGCCTCTTTGCTACGGGGAAAGGGTTTTTCAAGAATAATTGAAGCCAAGATATCTGCAACCATTTCCTCGTCTTCTCCGGATTTTAATTCATTTTTCCATAGAATACCTTGTTTGCACCAAAAAATATTATCAGCCTTAAGTCCATAGTACATATCATTTTTTGAATCATCAAAACTAATTGACGGCATTTCATACAATTTTAAAATATCTTTTGAAACATCGCCTCTAATTTCAAATGCAATTTTTCTTACAAGGTCGCTAAATTTATTAACCACCCCTGCTTGTCTTCTTTCTTGATTACTTAATTGCTTACCTTGTGAGTTTATACGTCCAAACACTTCTATCATATCTTCTTCTGCCATTGCAGGGTAGATTGTTATAGCAAGTTGATAGTCCAAAAAATCAGCACACTTATTAGAGCTAATATATTGTTTATTAGGTATATCTATTAAAGTATAAAGACCTTCCTTAAGTGAATTTTTTGCTTTAATGTGTTCGTCGATATTGAAATATTGATTATTCCAAGAAATTCTATTTTCTATATAATCAAAAATTGCAGTTAGACGTTGAACTCCATCCAAAACTTCATATGTACCCAAGCCGTATTTATCCACCCTCTCAGCCAAAAGTATCAATGGTATGGGATAGCCTAACATAATTGAATCTATCAATTTTTCTTTTTGTTCATTTGTCCACACAAGTTTTCTTTGATATTTTCTATTTACAATAATTTTACCATCCCTAAATAAACGATAAAGTTCTTGAATACTTTGTCCTTTTGGCGTTATACTCATTTTATTTCCCCTGTTTAACCATACTATATATACAATTTATTTTCAAAACAGCTCATCCCATAATTCTTCAAGTCTTTTGGCTATATTATAAGCTAATAATGGCGGAACTGCGTTCCCAATTAATTTGTAAGCACTACTTGCACTTAAATTATATTTGCCTTTTCTTTCTCCTTCTTGAACAAATTTATAATCATCAGGAAAAGTTTGGAATCTTGCACATTCTCTAACTGTAAGTCTGCGTTCTTTTAAACCTGCATTTAATTCTTTTATATGTTTTCCTCCGTTTTCTCTGGAGAGTCGTCTGTATTCAATATTTCCGTGATGTTCAGCCCTTATAGTTGGCGCAAGACCTTTTAAATTTATTTCCATTTGACCTTGGGAATTTGGACAATATTTCGCCTTAGAATATGACATTTGAGCTAAATCAAAAGTCTCACAGTCAGGTTCATTTAAATCTTTCAATACTTCATATGTGGTTACATATGGCTTTAGTTTTGATGAATTGTTTAATGTATTTAATTGAATATTTTTAGAATTATCAAAGTGTGTTTTTGTTGGATATGGATCGTATTCTTCTTCTATATTTTCCTTGCTTAACGCCTCTAAGGCTTTAGGTTTTAAATATTTTTTATTAAATCCAATAAAAATAACACGCTCTCTTTTTTGCGGAACTCCATAGTCCCCGGCAAACAACACTCGAGCAGGAACAACTAAATAACCATCGTCAATATTTCTAAAATCATTTTCTATAATATTTTTTACATCACCAAAGGAAATCAAACCTTTAACATTCTCAGCAACAAATACTTTTGGTTTAGTGATTCCAATAACTTCCTTCATCCAAAGATATAACATTCCACGAGTTTCTGTTGTAGGAACATCAAAACTTTCTTTATTTCCGTTGTGACTTTTTTCCGAATTAAATCCTTTCCGTTTTCCTGCCACACTAAAGTCCTGACAAGGGAATCCTCCTGTCACTATGTCAATGTCTTGAGGAAAGACATATTCGCCATTTTTATGCTTTTTAACTAAATCAACAATGCTTTCTAAAAGAAACAAATTTTCACTATAACCAAATTTTTTAAAATATGATTGCCAAGCAGTTTTGGCAAAATCTAATATATCATTAGCAAAAACCAAGTTAAAGGAAGTTGGTTGTAATTTTATAAAATTGACATCATATTCTTCTATACAGTCAGGATGAATTTTTTCATTAACACAAGGAGACGGCACTTTAAAACCGCCTTCAAATCCTAAATCCATACCACCGCAACCACTAAATAACGAAAGGACTTTTTTATTTTTATTTTTCAATACGCCTGTTTCATTACTCATAATTCAATTATACATAAAATATGATTAATAATTAGTTTGTGCTAAGATGTGTTAAGAAAAAAGGTAAGTTGGTATGGCTAATATTTATACTCATTTAAGAGAACTTGGTGTAGCTTTTTATTTTTATAATCAAAGAAACATTGAAAATATTACTCCTGCATATTTTTGGGATGTTTGTATAAAAAATATAAAATTAACTCCTGTTATTGATATATCAATGATTGCAAATAATGTTAATGCTTTTAATGAAAAAGAAATTGAAATTATAAAAAATGCTTCAAAATTGGGTAGTACGATTAAAGAAAAATTTAATTTGCCAAATAATCCTAAAATTTCTTGGGTTGGTTGTGACACTCAGTCAGATTCTCCTATTGATTTAATAATTGATAAATATAAATTTTCATTAAAAGAAGAAAGTTTTATATTAGAGAATATGGGATTGTATAAATTATTAAATATTCTCTTAAATACAAATAAATATGCGAGCGGTACGCATATTTTCAAAGAATTTGCACCTAATGAATTTGAAAATTGGTTTAATGTTACTTGTAATTGTTTATTAAATAATGGACCTTATGATTTTTCTGCAGCAAGAGTCGGAAAATATAAATCAGAGGGCGTTTTGGAAAATAATGGATTTTTTTTAAGATACAATGATATAGAATCTGTTCGATTTGATGATATTAGAAATTTAAGTTATAAAGAATTTGAAGCTCGCACAAACAATCATTTAAGAGAACACGTATTTAGCAAATGGATAAAAGTTTCTGTTGAAGATGATATCAAGTATATAAAAGCAAAAAAACACTGTGCTATTCAAGCTGGAGAAAATATTTTAAAACTTGTTAAAGAATGCGAAAATACTTGCCCTATATCTCTTATGAGATTTTTTAGAATAGAAAATGAAGAATATTATTATGCAAAAACAACAAGTCATTCTTTAGAAATATATAAAGTTCCGTCAATTTCTGAAGCTTGCAAGAATATTATAATTGAAAAAATTTGGACTGAAGTTCCAAAATCACAACTTAATTTTTATACTAAAATCGTTAATTTGTTAAATGGATGCAAAATTGTATTTAGAAACGAATTAAGATATTCTCACGGTCAATTCAATGGAACACCCGAAGCAAAATGTTATATTGACAGAAACAATTGCAATTTAACAACTATGTATGAAAAAATTGTTTAATTATTTCATACAAAATTTTACAAGTTTAAACTTTTTAATAGAAAAATAGAACCGGATACTTTAATTTTTATAGAGCGTCAAACATTGCCTAAAATAAAGTATACAAAGATTACACACATAACAAAATTCGGATAAAATATACTTTCAAGTAAGCCTAGTTGAGATACAAACTCAAATGTTAAACGAAAAAAGACTACCGAAGTAGTCTTATATAAATTTGGGCCCGGAGAGACTCGAACTCTCACACCGAAGGCGCTAGATCCTAAATCTAGTGCGTCTACCAATTTCGCCACAGGCCCATTTGGTTATTCAATTTT
>CANAIK010000066.1 GCA_947361225.1 uncultured bacterium | reverse complement strand
GATCCTCATATTTCTAAGGCTCAAATAGATGATTCCAAATGCGTTAACTGTAATATTTGCACTGAAGTGTGTTTTCAAGACGCTGTTACACTATCCAATAACAAACGCACAATAGATAAACAAAAATGCATAGGATGTCAAAAATGCATAAAAAAATGTCCTAAAAATTGCATAGAATTAAAAAGCCAGCCTTGCAATTTAGAAGAAATCCTGCCCCCTTTAATTAAAAAAGGAATTGATTGTATTGAATTTCACATTGAAGTTGAAAACGAACAGGATATTGATAGCAAATGGGAAATTATAAACAATCTTTTTTCGGGGCTTTTGTCAATAAGTATTAATCGATCGATTTTAGGGGACGATAAAATAATTTCAAGAATCGAACGTTTGCTTAAAACAAGAAAACCATACACAACGATAATTCAAGCAGACGGAGTTCCAATGTCGGGCGGAGTTGACGATTATAGAACAACTTTGCAGGCTTTATCTATGGTTGATTTAATTCAAGGTATGAATTTAGATGCTTTTGTAATGATGTCCGGTGGAACCAACACAAAAAGCACATTTCTTGCAAAAAAATTCGACTTAAAAATCGATGCTATTGCGATTGGTTCTTTTGCAAGACAAATTGTAAAAGAATACATTAAAAGAGACGATTTTTATAATAACAAAGAAATTTTTAACAAAGCCCTTGCAATTGCAAAAAATTTAGTAGAAACATCATTGGAGAATATGTCTTAATGGTAAAATTATGCAGTGACAACTGGATTCTAGATAAAATCGATACGGTTTTGTTTGATAAAGACGGAACTTTCCTAAATTCTGATATTTATTGGGGAAAATTGGTGGAGCTTCGAACCTTTGCGCTAATTAAAGAATTCGACCTTAATCCTCACTTGTTTTTCGAACTTTGCTATCAAATGGGTTATGATATTAAGACTAAAAAATTAACGCCAAACGGACCTGTTGGAGTTTTATCAAGAGAAGGTGTAATTAACTCAACTATTGAAAGTTTGAAAAAAATGTCCGTAAACACTGATTTTGGAACTATCGATAGAATATTTGTCAAGGTGCACGATAATTTTTTGGATAATTTAAAAAATTTTGTTGAAATTATAGAAGGCGCTAAGGATTGTTTTGATAAGCTAAAAAATAAAAATGTTAAATTGGCGGTTGTTACATCCGATACGCACAAAAACACTAAAGAAATATTAAAATATTTACATTTAACGCAATATTTTGATTTAATAATAGGTAAAGACGATTGCAAATTTGAAAAAAAGACAGGAAAACCCGCACTTTTGGCTTTGGAGAAATTGGGAACTTGCGCTAACAATACAATTTCTGTTGGGGACGCACCAATGGATTATGATATGGCTAAAAATGCAAATTTAAAGGGTTGTATTCTTGTTACAACAGGGCAAGTTTCAAAAAACGAGCTAAGTAAATATACTCATTGTGTGGTTGAGAATTTGAGTGAGGTGACGATAAATGACTAAAATATTGGATTGTACAATAAGAGACGGCGGTCACTTAAACGGTTGGAACTTTACCCCTGAGTGCGTTCGAGCTTCTTATTACGCTGCAATTAAAGCAGGAGTTGATTATTTTGAAATCGGATACAGATTCCACGAATCAAAACCCGAATGGGGCTTATTTTCTCGTTGCGAGGACGATTTTTTATTGGATTTAATTCAACCGAATCCTAATTGCAAAATTTCAGTTATGGTTGACGCAGGAAAGTCGGCGGTTGAGGATTTTAGACTTTGCGATTCAAAACTTACCCCGATTAGCGCTGTTCGAGTTGCAACGTATGCTCAAAAACTCGATATTGCCTTTGATTTGTGTGAAAAATTAAAAAGTATGGGATATGAAATTTTTATTAATTTCATGGCAATTTCTGAATACACAGAATCGGATTTTGAAAAAATTAAGACTTGGAAAAATAAAAATATCTTAGAATCCGCTTGTTTTGCCGATAGTTTCGGGTCTTTTGTGCCGCAGGATGTTGAAAAATACTATAAAAAATTAAAATCCTTGGGATTCGATAATGTTAGTTTTCATTCCCACAATAATTTACAACTTGCATTTGCTAATTCTCTTCGAGCGCTTGATTTGGGCTTTTATTCAATCGATGCCTCAATTTATGGTATGGGCAGGGGCTCCGGGAATTTGCCGGTTGAGATAATGACAGGTTATTTAAGTAAAATCGGCGATAAAAAATATAATCCTGTAGCTTATATTGACGTTGTTGAGCGTTTTTATCTTGATTTAATGAAAAAAACTCCTTGGGGATATAGAATTCAATCTTTAATCGGGGGGTTAAAAAATGTTCATCCTTATTATATTAACGGATTGTATGAGAAAAAATCTTTTACGGTTAATGAAATTTGGACGGCTGCGGATTTGGTTAAAAAATACGCTCCGGTTTCATACAGTATTGATAATTTGAATAATGTTCTATCCGATAAATTTGTTAATTATGACGATATTAAAATTAAAGATAAACTTTTTAATTTGCCTGAAAAAGATGCGTTTAATCAGGGAAATATCGAATTTTGCGATTTGTACAAAAATCGAACCTTTTTAATTGTTGCAAACGGCACTTCGATTCAAGAAGACAAGGAGAAAATCGACAATTTTATTAAAGAAAAAAACGCAGTCGTTATCGGGACAAATTTTTTAGACAATTTATACAAACCCGAATTTCATTGTTTTATTAATCGAAAAAGATTTTTAAAGTATATAAATTCGGTTGATAAAAACTCAACTTTATTAATCCCGACTTATTTTGGCAAACAAATAATTAAAGAGAACACTAAAAATAAGACTTTTTATTTCGATACGGAAATTGTTGATGAATTGTCGTCTAATTTATTTGACAAAGACAAACATTTGTATAAATATTTAAATGTTGCAATATCGGCAATTTATTGCGCTTATCAAATGGGGGCTCGAGAAATTTATGCAGCAGGAATAGACGGCTTTGGAGCTAATGCTGAAAAACTTGAATATTTTTATAAGGAAGACGATGTTTATAATAATAAAGAATTCTTAATTAAAGCGTATGAAGAATTCTCGCAAAGTCTTGATATTGTTAATAAATTCTTAGAAGGAAAATCTATTCCATTCTCAATAATTACAAAAACTTCACACAACAAGTATTATTCAAAAGCTTACCAGACAATATAAAAAGGGGGAAAGTATGAACGTATCCGAATATATAATGGATAGAATAGCAAACGAAGGCGTAGAAAAAATTTTTATGGTTTCAGGCGGCGGAGGAATGTTTTTAATTGAGGCTTTAGGAAATCATCCAAAACTTGAACACGTTTGCAATCATCACGAACAAGCGTCTGTTATAGCTGCTGAAGGATATCAAAGAGCTACAAGAAACTTGGGAGTTGCTCTTGTTACAACGGGACCTGCTGCTACAAATACCGTTACGGGCGTGTGTTGTGCTTGGAATGATTCGATTCCTTTAATTCTGTTGACCGGTCAGGCAAAAACCCCGACATTGATTGGTGATACCGGAATGAGACAAAGAGGAACGCACGAAGTTAATATTGTTCCTATATTAAAACCTGTTACAAAGTATGCTGTTACTATAACTAAAGTGGAAGATGTCCGCTATCATTTTGAAAAAGCGCTTTATTTAGCAAGAAACGGAAGACCGGGTCCTGTTGTGCTCGATATTCCTTTGGATATTCAATCCGCACAAATTAATCCTGAGGAGTTAAGAGGTTATATTCCTCAACAAACACCTATTTATGACAACAAACTTGATGAAATTATAACACTTCTAAAAAATGCGAAACGTCCTGTAATCGTAGCCGGATACGGACTAAAAATTACAAAAACAGAACAATTTTTATTGGATATTATTGAAGAATATAACATTCCTGTTGTTACGCCTAAAAACGGATTGGATACAATTTGGGAAGATCATCCGATGCTTGGTGGAAGAATCGGGATTAACGGACAAAGAGCGGGTAATTTGACCGTTCAAAACGCTGATTTGACTCTTGTGTTAGGTAGCAGGCTTGCCCTTGTAACTGTTGGATATGAAACCGATTTGTTTGCTCCTAATGCTAAGAAAATTTTAGTTGATTGCGATAAAGCCCAGCTTGATTACTCCTGGATAAATCTTGATTTAAAAGTATTTGCAGATTTAAGAGAATTCATGCCGGCTTTAGTAAAAAAATTAAAAGACGAGAATTATAGCTATGATTATCAATTCTGGACTAAAAAAGTTCAAGGATACAGAAAAAAATATCCAACCGTAACTAAAGAAGTTATTGAGAAGAAAAAATATGTTGATTCTTACTTTTTCTTCGAACGTTTGTCTCATTATATGAATCCGGACGATGTTTTAGTTACCGATCAAGGCGCTGCAAATTATTCAATAACGACTGCTTTTAAAGTGAAGAAAGGACAACTTGCTTATACAAACGGCGGGTTTTCAACAATGGGCTACGGATTACCTTCGGCGGTCGGTTGTTGTTATGGGAATAATGTAAATCGAGTTGTTTCCGTTAATGGAGACGGCGGGTTGCAAATGAATTTGCAAGAATTACAAACCGTTATTCATAATAATTTGAATATGAAAATTTTTGTATTCAATAATAATGGATATTTGAGCATTAAACATACTCAAACCAATTTCTTTAACGGACATTTGGTAGGATCTGACCCGAACAGCGGACTAAGTTGTCCTGATAGTATAAAATTGGGTAAAGCATACGGGTTTAAAACATTTAGAATTAAAAATCATAAAGAAACCGATAAAATAATAAAAAAAGCAATGGAAACAAAAGGACCCGTGCTTGTGGAAGTTCTTTTAGATCCAATGCAGCCCTATTATCCTAAAGTTTCCTCAAGAAAACTGGAAGACGGAACCTTTAAATCAGAACCATTGGACAATATGTGGCCGTTTTTACCAAAAGAAGAAATGGAAGAAAATAGGGTAAAGAATGATTAATTTTAACAAAATTACAGCTTTTTTGAATACTAAAAACGAAAAACAACTATCAATCATTGCGATTGTTGGGATTTGTTTGTTTATTTTAATTTTTCATTTATTTTATTATAATAAATTCTTACCGCCCTTAGATGGCTGGTTCCACGTTTTGGCTAAGCAAATAGAACTCGGACAAATTCCCTACAAGGATTTTAGTTTCTGTCTTCCGCCTTTTTATTTGTATAAAATAAATTTAATAAACGGTCTTTTTGGTGACTTTTTTATTAATATGAGAATTTATGGTATTTTTGAAAGATGCGTAATTTGTAGTTTGTTGTTTTTATCTTTAAAAAGTATCACGTCTTTAAAATATGCTTATTTAGGAACATTAGCGAGTTTTATGGGGATGACTTCCGTATCTTATGACTTAATTTCATCCCCTGTTCAATCGTCTGTTTTGTGTTCTGTTGTTGTTTTGTTTTTGTGGTGCAAATCAATAAAAACAAAAATAACCCCGAAATATTATTTATATATTTTTCTAATTGGATTCTTTTGTTTTTGCTCAACTCAATACAAACAAACAACAGGACTACTTCTTAGTTTTGCTTCTTTGGTTTTGTCTTGTTTATTGGTTTCAAAGGACTGTAAAAGCAAATTTATTCGAATTGTAACTTTTTTGAGCGGATTTATTCTACCCGCAGGTATTTTTTATGCGATTTTATATAAAATGGGCATTTTGTCTTTATATTTTCATCAGCTATTTATAGATGCCGTTGGAGAAAAAGGCGGTTTTGTAAAGATTTTTATCGGGTTGTTTAATAACAACTATTCGTCTGGGTTTTTTGTTAATCTTCTTGCGTTTTTTGGGGTGTTATTCTATATCAAATTAATCGAGAATAAACAAAAAGACTGCTGGGAGTACAAAACGGTTGAAACGACTCCAAAAGAGCTTATTTTGTATATTCTGCTGTCGGTTTTTGCTGTTATTCTTTCTTATATCACAATAAATCAAGATTTTATTCGTTTTAATCTGTACAATACTGTTTTAAATATTACTAAATTCTTAGCAAGCACTTCTTTTATAGTAGTATTTATAATGGGAATTTTTTCTTTAATTAAAATTTTTAAAAACAAAGAAAAAACTTGTCAAAATCAATTAATACTTATATATTCGGGACTTTCGTTCGGAATGCTTTTTGCGTCAGGAATGTCGATTTTTTTCGATGTTAATGTAACTATTATTGCAACCGGATTTTTGATAGCCCTGGCTTATAATTACAAATTGCCATATAAAAATGTGAAAGATGCGATAATATCCGTATTGGTTTTCGTGTTTATATATCTTGTTGTTGTAAATAAATACCCAATGCCCTATGACTGGTGGGGTTGGAGTAGTGAATCCATTCGAAAATCCAAGGTAAAAGTAGAGCAAATTCAAAAATTTAAACATTTTACCTTGAATCCAATTGAAGCTAAAGTGTTAAATGATGCAAATAAATTATCTCAAGAAAAACTGAGCGAACCAAACGATTATTTGTATTCTTTCCCGAATGTTCCTTTGGTTCATCTTTTATTGCCAAAAAAATTGGACAATATTTCTCCTTTTCCTCATATCGATGTTTATAGTGATGAAAGAGCGGTTAAGGAGGCTCAATATATACTAAATAATCCTCCTAAGGTAATTTTTTATTTAAAACAAACAAAAAAATACTGGGAAATGCACGAAAAATATTTTAGAGCGAACAATTACGCAGGACAAAGGAAAATTGACGAGAATATAAATATTCTAATTAAGAATAAAGATTTAAATTATAAGCTGTACGATAAATATGTATTCACTACAAGAAATCGCAATAAAAAAGAAAGGGAAATATTGTATGTTTATTACAGGTAGCAATAAAATAAGCATTGTAACCGGTTGTTATAATGAACAAGACAATATCGAGAATTGGTACAATGAAGTTATCAATCAAATTAAGAATTTAAATTATGATTATGAAATTATTGCGATTGATAATTGTTCAACCGATAAAACTGTTGAAAAACTAAGGATTTTAGCTAAAAACGATAAAAAATTTAAAGTAATTATCAACTCTAAAAATTTTGGTGTTGCAAGATCTCCATTCTATGCTATGCAACAAGCGTCAGGAGACGCTATGATTTATTTAGCCTCTGATTTGCAGGATCCTCCTTCTTTGATTCCTAAGTTAATTGAAAAATGGGAAGAAGGTAATAAAATTGTAATCGGTAGAAAAACAACAAGCAAAGAATCCAAGCTAAAATGGCACTTAAGACAGTGTTTTTATAAAATCATGGATATAATATCCGATGAGAATCAAGTTTTAGAAAATTTTACAGGATATGGGATTTATGATAAATCAATAGTTGAGCTAATGAGACAATATGACAACCCCAATCCTTATATTAAAAATTTTATATCGGAAATTGGATTCAGCCCGGTTCAAATTCCTTTTGAACAAGCAAAAAGACAAGCCGGTGAGACAAAACACACTTTTTCAATTCTTCTTGATTGTCTTTTTTCGGTTCTAATAACTTCTTCTACTTTCCCGATTAAATTTATGATAATTTGCGGGTTTTTCCTGTCTTTTCTTAGCTTTCTGGTTGGAATGGCTTATTTTGTTTACAAATTAATAAATTGGAATTCATTCCAACTTGGAATGGCGCCTTTAATAATAGGAGTATTTTTAATTTTATCGTTCCAAACACTTTTTATAGGTTTATTGGGTGAATATATCCTATCTATTTACAAGCGTGTTGATAAAAACCCTTTGGTTATTGAAAAAGAAAGGATTAACTTTTGAATACAATAATAGAACAAGATATTAATAATATTATTAAAGAAAACCTGCCGTTCGAAAAACTAAAGAACAAAACGGTTCTGGTTTCAGGGGCAAATGGTTTTATTCCAAGCTATGTTGTTGAAACATTATTGGCGCTTAACAATACAAAAGTTATCGGGGTTGTTAGAAACAAGGAAAAAGCGCAAAAAAAATTTAATCATCATTTAAATAATAAAAATTTAAAAATTATTGTTCAAGATATTGTTAATCCACTAGAAATTGAAGAAAAAATTGATTATATAATCCACGCAGCGTCTCAAGCAAGTCCTAAGTACTACGGAGTTGACCCTGTTGGGACTTTAAAAGCAAATACGATTGGAACCTATAATTTACTTGAGTTAGCTAAAAAGAATAATGTTGAAAAATTTCTTTTTTTCTCTACCGGTGAAGTTTATGGAGTAATTGATAACGATACACCTCAAATTACGGAAACTTATACAGGAAAACTGGATTGTACGTGTGTTCGATCTTGTTACGGGGAAAGCAAAAGAATGGGTGAAACAATGTGCGTTTGTTATTCTCATCAATTTGGTTTTCCTGTTAATATGATAAGATTATCCCACACCTATGGACCCGGAGTGGAGCTTAACGACGGCAGGGTTTTTGGAGATTTTACAAATAATATTCTAAATAATCAAAATATTGTTCTTAACTCGGACGGCAGCGCTAAGCGCAGTTTTTGCTATATTTCCGATATGATTCGAGCTTTATTTTATGTTCTATTTTTTGGAGCGGATAAAAACGCTTATAATATTGCAAGTGAAGTTGAAACAAGTATATTGGAGCTGGCTCGGATTTTTGTCGGATTGTACCCTCAAAAAAATTTAAAGGTTGAATTCAAAGACGGGGTTTTTAGGGAAGGATATATTAAAAGTGCGTCGTCTCGAGCGAATTTTAATATTGATAAACTAAAACTTTTAGGCTGGAATCAAAAAGTCGATATAAAAGAAGGTTTTAAGCGAATGGTCGATAGTTATTATGATAATAATTGAAAAAATTTGTGAAAAATTCAATATAAGCTATAGATTTGTTAAATTTTTATTGGTTGGAGTCTTAAACACACTTTTTGGCTATGGAGTTTTTGCGTTCTTTAATTTTTTGGGTTTGCACTACAGTCTTTCAACTCTTTTAGCTACAATCCTGGGGATTCTGTTTAATTTTAAAACAACAGGCTGTCTGGTTTTTAAAAACAACGACAACAAACTTTTGTTTAGATTTTTATTTGTTTATGGATTGACATACTTATTAACGGTTATAATCTTAGGGTTATTCGAGAAAGTTAATTTGGTTAATATGTATTTAAACTACGCAATATTGCTGCCTTTTAACGCTTTAATTTCTTATTTTCTTATGAAAAAATTTGTATTCAAATCTTAGTTTTTGTTATAATAAAAAAATGAACAAGATAAATAAAAGTGACTTTTTCTATTGCCTTATGGATTATGCCTATAATAATTCGGCAGAAAAAGTAACCAAATGCGGTTGTGATAATGGCTGTTCTCATCCCAAGGGGTCTTGTTCTTCTCCTAATAATCCTTGTGTTTGTTGGAGAAGATGTTTTAATGAAATTTATCAACCGGAAAACCATAAAAATCCAAGATTGCGTTATGATTGCAAAAAACTTGTTTGTCAATACGTTTATAGAGCTTTAGACAAGCAAGCAACGGAGATTTTTTACGGATTAAAAGAATATATTAATATTATAAAAATTTTTCCTATTCTAAATGTTTTTTCAATAGGTTCGGGACCTTCAACAGAACTTTTGTCTTTGCATTATTTATCTAAACTTGAACTTAATAAAAAAATTAACTATTTAGGGATAGATATTGAAAAAACTTGGGAAATTATTCATAAAAAAATTAAAGATTTTTCTCTTGAAGATGAATTTTTAAGTGAAATTGATTATAAATTAATGAATGCTAAAAACATTGCCGAACTAAGAAAAATTTTTAATAAAAATACAAATATAATTATTCTTAATTATGTCCTATCAAGTTTTATAGCAAATAGCGATAAAAACGGGATAGATTTACTTTTCGACAATATTTCAACATTAATTAAAGAAAATAATATTAAAAATTGTATAATTATTATTAATGATGTAAATTTACCCCTTAGAGGAACTGATAAATTTATGAATTTGATTGATAATCTTATAAAAAGCGGATTACAAGTTTTTGATTATAAGAAAAAATATTTTTATAATTCTAAATTACCGACCTTTGGAGAAATGTTTCCTTCTAATTATACTATTTTTGAAAATTTTTACCCCAAAGCAGCATTTAGAGGAAATTCTGCCTCAAGTGCTATGTTAGTTATAAATACAGGTGTTTAATTATGATAATTAGTGCCAGCAGAAGAACGGATATCCCTGCTTTTTATTCTGATTGGTTTATAAACAGGCTAAAAGAAGGTTTTGTTCTTGTTAGAAACCCTCTTAACATCCATCAGGTAAGCAGAATTAACTTATCAAACGATGTTGTTGATTGCATTGTTTTTTGGACTAAAAATCCTGAACCTATGCTTGATAAATTGGATTATCTTCAAGAATACAACTATTATTTTCAGTTTACCTTAACTTCTTATCAAGTCGATGTCGAAAAAAAAGTTCCAAGCAAAGGAAAACAAATAATTTCAACATTTAAAAAATTGTCTGATTTAATTGGTCCTGAAAAAGTAATCTGGCGTTATGATCCGATTTTATTGAACAAAAAATACACAATTGAATATCATTTAAAAAACTATGAAAAACTAGCCAAAGTTTTATCGGGTTATACGGATAAGTGCATAATTAGTTTTTTGGATTTTTATTCTAAAACAACAAAAAATTTGAAAGATTTGGATGTTGAGAATTTCGATTATGAAAAAATTATTATTATTGCAAAAAAAATAGCCGAAATTGCGAAAAAGTACAATTTAAAAATTGAAACTTGTGCTGAAAAATACGAACTTGAGAATTTTGGAATAAAACACGCTCATTGTATTGATTCTGAACTAATTGAAAAAATTGTTAATTGTAAACTGAATTTAAAAAAAGACAAAAATCAAAGAGTCGAATGCGGTTGTGTACAAAGCGTTGATATTGGCGCTTATAAT
>CANAIK010000065.1 GCA_947361225.1 uncultured bacterium | reverse complement strand
TATCCGTGTCGGTGTCTGTGTCAACGTCAGTGTCTGAGTCAACGTCAGTATCCGTGTCGGTGTCTGTGTCAACGTCAGTGTCTGAGTCAACGTCAGTATCCGTATCGCTATCTGAATCTGAATCACTATCTGAATCGCTATCTGAATCTGAATCACTGTCCGAATCGGAATCTGAATCGCTATCGGTATCTGTGTCAGAGTCTGAGTCAGTATCGGTATCACTATCCGAGTCAGTATCTGAATCTTCGCCCGGTGGAGGTGTTGAAGTTTCTTCTTCTGTAATTTCTGGTGGTGTTGAAGTTTCTTCTGCAGGCGGCGGTGTTGAAGTTTTTGTATTATTGTTAGTTGTGGTTTTTGATCTTACTGAAACACCTTCTTTTACGAATCTAATATTCTGTAATTCGATAACATCAGTTTGACTGTGACCTTTTGCATCTTTAACAGCCTCTTTAACATCGAAATTCAAGATTGCATCAGGATCGTCTTCCAATTTAGCATAAGCAGGGTCATTCATAATTGCTTCACTATTTGAATAAACCTGTTTAACGGAAACTGCCGCTAATGATCTTAAGTGTTTAAAGCTGCCAACTTCAACTTTTGAATCTTTTAAGTCTTTAAGTGCTTCAGATAAAGCTTTGTCATCATTAGGATCAATGTCGGTTGTTTGCAAGAATTGAAGAGCCGAATAAGCCCATTCATCAGCAATTTTGCCTTCTTTATCACCTTTTGCCGCTTCAAGAGCATCGTTTAAAGACATTGAAGAATATTTACCTTCAATTTGTTTTAAAGCTGAGTGTTCAAGGGCATCGTGAAGAGTTTCTTTGCCATATTGCATATAGTTTGTCAAATCATAGCCGCTTTCAATTTTGTCATTTTTAATTGAAACAGATTCTTGAGTGACAGGCATATATTCAAAATTAACGAATGACTTCAATTTAGATGTAAGTTTGTTTAAGCCGCCGTCTTTGTAGTTTTGACCGATAATTGAAAAATCAATATCGTCACAGCCGATATCCAATTTACCGCCATTTTCCTTAGCAGCTTGATACAATGTATCAATTACCTTAGATGTGTCGATATTTGTATTATCGAACAGTTCGTGGGTTGTTTCATCGGTTGCGATTTGGTTAAGAGCCAAACTTCCCGCATAACTTTGAAGTGTCAAAGGAAGACCGTTTTTATCAACCAAACCGTAGTTTTCAGCGATTGTATCGGAAATTAGTTGTTTTGCTTCTTTTTCATTTTTGCATTCGTTGATATCAAGTTTTAACAAACCGTCTTTATTTTTCTTTTTAGCTTCCGATTCGAATTTAACATCAAATTCAGTATCTGAAATTTTTGCGTTATAATCACTTTTTAAAGTTGTTACAGAAGGAAGATAAACTTTGTCCGCCCCGTCAACATCTGAAAAATCAACATTTGTTAGAATGTCATAAATCATTGTTTCTTCACATTCTTTAGGGTCAAATTTGTCGTATTTATCGTTCTCAAGCTTGTCTGCAATTGAAGTTAACATTATTTTTGAAGGACCTTTAAAATCATTCAAATCAACTTCTTCACCGGTCAACATTTTATCTACGGCGTCTTGAACTTTTTCTAAATCGCTACCTTTAAGTTTAGTTATATTTGCAAGTTTATCAACATCGCTATAAGCCTGAAAAGCTTTGTAAGCTTCATTTACGGGTTCGTTCATCCATTCACGGTTGTTATCATAAATTGAAATTGCAATCTGACGTTTTTCACCCGCAGTTAACTCTGTTTCATCTCCGTAGTATTTCTCAATCAAATCTTCAATTTGATTATCGCTTTTAGGATCGATTTTACCGGTGTTGTTTTTTGAATCCGGAGTGTGTTTTACGCTATTTTTGTAATTATTTGACATCATTAAAGTTGCTGAATGACTATCTGTCTTAGCTGTTTCAGGGTCGTATTCTAAGTGTTTTTCGTGAAATACATCAAAAGCAGAGTGCGCATTCTCATCATTCTGTTTGTTAACTCCACGATTAACGCCTTCTTGAGCGTTTGGATATTGCTGCTTGTATTTCAGCAAATCGTCATTACTGGGAAAATCTGGCATAAGTACCTTCCTTTACTATTTCTTGTCTAATAACTATTTTTTATTTTTAAATCCACGAACATAATATATATAAACACTTTTTTTGATATTTTTTGCCTATTTTTACAAATATTTACAAAAAAACCAAAAAGTTTTTTTAAATAATTCCATACATATAAGTTTTTTTATACTCCTAAAATTAATCCTAAACCCTTTATTAAAGCCGATTGTTCGAATTAGAACAAAAATTTGAACAAATCCTATTAATTTTTTAACAATTGTTACAAAAAGCCACAATTTCCTGTCAGTAATTATCGAAACAATCTTATTAATTTTTTTTATAACAGAATTTGTTTGATTATTTATATCAATAACCAGAGCTCCTGTTGTTAGAATTTGATCCGATAATAAAATTACTTTTTTGTTGTATTCAACTAACTTTATTACAGTAAACACCGTAACACATATTTCGACAATTATCGCAACTATACATATAAAGTTAATCATTCCCGAATTATATAATATTTTCAAAATTTGCTCTATACGCAATGTAGCGTATTTTTTTCAAATAAATGTTTGCAATAATTCCCTAAAAGTTATAAAATAAATGAATCTACTATAGTGCGCTTAAATTATTAAATTTTTTGCATTAGTGGTAATAAGTTACAAAATTAGAACAAGGAAAACAAAAAATGTACGAAGATCAAACATTAGTATGTGAAGACTGTGGCAAAGAATTTATTTTCAGCGCAGGTGAACAAGAATTCTACGCTCAAAAAGGGCTTGTGAATGTGCCTAAAAGATGCCCTGATTGCAGAAAAGCAAGAAGACAAAAATCAAGAAAAAAAATGTATGATGCAATTTGCTCTCAATGCGGAATTGAAACAAAAGTTCCTTTTAAACCAACCGAAGGCAAAGAAGTTTATTGCAAGGAATGTTATCAAAAAAGACAAGAACAAATGTAGAAAAATAAAACCTGGGATTATTCAAAACCCAGGTTTTTTATTGCATTCTTATCTTTAACCCAATTTTTTTGAACCTTAACAAAAAGTTCCAGATAAACTTTTTTTTGTGCAATTTCCTCTATTTGTTGTCTTGATTTTGTTCCGATTTTTTTTAGCATTGTTCCTTGTTTTCCAATCAAAATGCCTTTTTGGCTGTCTTGGTTAACGATAATTTTTGCGCTAATTCTATCAAGGTCTTCTTTTTCTTGATATTCCTCGACTACAACCGCAACGTTGTGGGGAATTTCGTCTTTTGTTAACAGTATTATCGATTCTCTTATAATTTCCGCTGCAATTTCCCTTAAAGACGAATCCACAACTATATCATCCTCATAAAATTTTTCCCCTTGAGGTAGATAAGATTTAATTTTTGCAATCAAATCATCAATATTTCTTCCTGTTTTAGCGCTAATTTTTATTGAATCGATATTTTTTTTAAAAAGAGTTTTGTAGCTAAAAAGATTGAGTTCACGTTTATTTATATCTTTAATTAAGTCAACTTTATTTAAAACAAGCAAAATCGGGGTTTTTACTTGAGTTAAATAATTATCAACAATCCACTTATCCCCTAAACCCGCTTCCACTGTCGAATCGACCAAAAATAGAATCAAATCCGTGTCTAATAGCGCTTGTTTTGATTGAGAAACCAAATAGTTTCCAAGCTCGTTTTTCGGCTTATGAATCCCCGGAGTATCGATTATAATTACTTGAGAGTTAGAATCACCATAAATTCCTTTCAAATTTTTTCTTGTCGTTTGAGGAATTTTTGTAGCAATTGCAATTTTTTGATTGAGAATTTTATTTAAAAGCGTCGATTTTCCTACGTTTGGTCTAGCGATAAGCGTAATAACACCGGATTTGAATTCTTTTTTATCCATATTTTTTTTCACTTTTTACAATAAATTATTTTTATATTATAATATGTTATAATAAAAACAATAAAAAGGGATAAGCAGTGATTAAAGTTTTTAATAAAACTATAAATATACTTATAGCACTAGTTTTTATAGGTGGTTTGGCGTTTGGTATCGAGGCGGAATACAAAAACTCTTTAATTAGAGTTGAACTCACAAAAACAAATGAGGATTCATATAAAATCGATCTTTATACGCAAAAAAAATACACAGAACCTCTAAAAGTCGTTAAAAAGAACGATTTAAACTATTATATTCTTTTGCCTGAAACAAATAATTCTCCTTCGAAAAAAAGCGTTAATTCCGCTGATATTAAATCCTTAAGCACAAATTTATACCCTTACGCCGGGGCTGATATTAATAACGGTTACACAAAAATTGAAATTAATACTAATAAACCGATTAATTTTACGGTTAGCGCTAAAAGCACTCAAAGTCAAAAAACTGCTCAAACGCAAACTACAGGGCAAAAAACAGCCCAAACTACACCAAAAAAAGAACCTGCAACCACAGTTGCGCAAAAACAACCTGCTAATATAAAACCGAAAAAAGAAGTGGGTGAAAAAATCGCTCAAAGCAACAAAACAGTTGCTAAAGAACCGATTAAAAAAGAAACTGCTCCTAAAAAACAAGAAACCAAAAAAGAAGTTGTTAAGGTAGAACCTGCTAAAAAAGAGGTTCAAAAACCCGTTGAGAAAAAAGCAACAAAACCTGTTGAAGTTCAAAAACCGACTGTTGAGAAAAAAGAAGTTAAAGAAACAACAAAAAAAGAAACTCCAAAAGAACCTGTTCAGCTGCCTGAAACCTTTAAGAGTCCTGATTTAAATTCAGCTGTTCAAGAGGAAATAAAAACAGAAGAAACAGTCGAACCACAACAAGTTGACGATGTAATTGATGATTATTCAAATCCTGTGGTTGAAGATAATCCTTATTCTTACAATGACAATTTCCTAACAACCACTAAAGCAGCGATTGAACCATATAAAAACAAACTTTCCAACAAACTTAATCAAATGAATTTAGATTTAAAAGATGCTGTTTTTATTGGCGTAATTGCATTATTAATGTTCTTATTCTTGGTTGTTTTATTGGTGAAAAAACCCAAAAAAGAACCGAAAATCAAAAGAAAATCAGCTTTGGTTGAACCAAAAGCTGAGGAAGTTAAACCTCAAGTTGAAAAAGTCGCTGCAACTCCTGTTGAACAGCCAAAACAACCTGAAATTAACAAACCTGAAGTTCAAGAGGCGCAAAATAATATTGTTCATCAAAAAACAGCAACCCCTCCTCCTTATAAAGAATTTTTAGCAGATGAAACCCCGCAGAAACAAAACGAATCTATTGCTAATAACTATCCTTCATCTCAAAGCGAGACGCCTGTTAACAATATTTCAAAATCAACCCTGGATAGATTTAGAACTCTTGAGGAAAGTGCAAAAAAACCTCATTCCACACCTCAAGTTCAACCCGAAGTTAGACCTCAAGTCCAAATTCAACCGCAGGTTAGTCCGCAACCTCAAATTCAACCTCAAATCCAACCGCAGACTAAACCGCAAATTCAGCCCGGAGTTCAACCGCAAACCCAAACTCCACAACCAACTCCAACAATGCCAACAATCCCTGTTTTGCCTAGTGAACCTGCTTATAATCGAGTTCAACAACCAAAACAACCGATTCATAAACCAACGCTGCCAACAACAGTAACAGAAAGTTACGAACGTTTAAGTTATGAACCGAAAATTAATACAATAAATCAAACAAATGTTCAAAAAACACCTCAAACATCACAATATCGCCCATTCAAGCCCGATATTATTGACGATACCCAACAAGAGAATGAAATTATCCAAAAAATTCTTCAAGAGGATACATTTGTTGAAATTGAACCTCAAGAATTCAAATACGAACAACCCAAAAAATTCGAAAGAAAACCTTCCTTTGAAACAGAAACTTTCGAAGAACCCAAAGTTATTTCAAAAATAGAAATAGCTCCAAATCGAGGTTTTATGTGCGTTTCATACAAAAACAACATCAATTTAATGGGCTATATCCACGATGATGTTTTTGCACTTTACAATTTCCAAACAAGTCAACTAAAAGATTATAACATTAGATTCAGAATGACCGAAAAAACCGATAAAGGCGCTAATTTTATCGTAAAAATCGATTCAGTTAAAATGCTTATTGCAGTAACAAGATCTTCTATGAATTTAGAAGTTGCAATGTAAACAATTCGATTTTTTTGATATAATAATAAAAAAGTCGGCTAATAATCGCATTGGATAAAAATTTATCCAATGAGGAAAGTCCGGGCAGCCCAAAATAGCAAATCGCTTGGGAAATCCAAGTACCCGTGAGGGTGAGGACAGTGCCACAGAAAAGTAGAATGCTGTTTTATACAGCGATTGTGCAACGGAGGAGTAAGAGCCCCCCGCTGAATGTCGTGAGACATCAGGCAAGGTAAACCCCGATTGGCTGCAAGTTTTAGTTTGCAAGAAGGTGCTATTTTCCGCTTTTTTCGTTTTTTTCGAAAAAAGATTGCATAAGAAAAACGCAATAGACAGATGATTATTAATACAGAACCCGGCTTATACCCGACTTTCTGCCTTGTCCTTCGAAGAATAAGGCAGTTTTTTAACTAATTATAATGTCATTTTCTATTCCTGTGCAGGTGTTTTTCGAATCTGATAATTGGTAAGATGCGAAAAACAAGTTCAGCACGACGACGGTTTTAACTATTTTTAGTGCAATCTGTCAAATAAGCGCTTTTTATAAATCTATACCTGAAACATCGACAAGTTCTTTTAATTCAATATTAAGCGCCCTGGCAATTCTATCCAGTGTTTCAATTCCGGGTTTGCTTTTCCCTCTTTCAATTGTGCTTATTGAATTTTTACTCAAATCCGCAAGTTCAGCCAGTTTTTCTTGAGAATAATTTAATTTTTTTCTAAGGATTGATATTTTTATCCCTATTTTTTCATTAATACTTAAACTTGTCATAATACAAGTATACTAATCTATTGACAAGTTTGATACAACAATTTATACTAGTAATATTACTAGTTTACTTGTACGAAAGAGGTCATTATGGTAGAATTTAGCCCTGAAGAATACGAACTTTTAACAACATTTGGAAAAAATTTGCAAACAATAAGAATAAATAAAAAAATTTCAATTAAGGAACTATCAAATAAAACAAAAATAAGAGAACAATATTTAAGAAAAATTGAAAAAGGACAAGCAAAAAAACTCGCAACTAAACATTTATTCCGAATTTCCGATGCGCTAAAAATAAATCTAAGCGAGCTTTTAAAGGGTTTGTAATTAGAATAAATAAAGTCGTTAAAAAAAGAGCTTATGTGGCAGATTACACTAAAAAAATAATTAGAATTGTCATGCTGAACTTGTTTCAGCATCCTACCAATTATCAGATTCGAAAAACAAGTTCGAAAATGACATTATGATTAGTTTTTAGGAGTATTTGGCGTAAAGTTGTATTAAATCCCTAATTTTATTCATCCATTAATTTAAAATCGTTGCCTAATTCGTCTTTTAATAATTTTTTTAACTACAATCCTTTTAAAAGCTCGTTAATATCGATATTTAAAACTTTTGCGATATTTAAAACAAGAAACACAGAAGGAGTCTGGATTCCTCTTTCAATAAGACTTATTGTACTATCAGACACATTAATTTTTTCGGCAAGTGCGGCTTGGGTCAATCCTTTTCGGGTTCTTTCAGCTTTAATATTAAAGGCAAGTACTATATTTCTTTCATCTTTCATAAAGATATTATACAACAACTTACAAACACCCTACAAGTGCTTTATTGAATTTACTCATTAAATTTAATAAGTTGATAAGGTTTAACCTTGAAAATTTTTGCCAAAAGTTCCAGTTTATCCAAGGTTATATTAATTTTATTTTTTTCCAACTTGCTAATATATGAATTGTCGACATTAATCAACAAAGAAAGTTCTTCTTTTGTAAAACCTTGCTTTAGTCTTAATTTTTTAACGTTATTAGCAAGTATTTGTCTTATATTTTGATTCATAATGACAGTTTCTATAATTTTATTCATCCATTAATTTAAAATCACTACCCAATTCATCTTCTAATAATTTAACAACACTAGAACATTTTACACCGTGAGCCTCGGCTATTTTCCAAAGATTAACAAACAAACATTTTTGTTTGCCATTCTCAATTTTACTCAATGTTCCTTTGGGAATGTCGTATTCATAAGCTAGTTTTTCTAAAGTTAACGATGTGTTTTCATTGCGTAATTTTTTTAGAATTTTTCCCAATTCTATTGATAACTGGGCTATTTTATGACTTTTTTCTTGCATGTTTTCATCATGACTGATAATATCATTATATAAGTTTCGTTTACGAAAAAAATAATAAGGAGGGTGTATGCAAATTAATATTTCGACATTACGATCAAAATATCGTGTATTTCTTTCAATTTGTTAGAATCGAACAATGAAAGAGTCTTTTTTATTTCAACCATATTAACAATATCATTTTCATTGCAAGTTCTAACTTTTTTTATAAAAAAATAGGCAGGTGAAACTTCGAAAAACTCGGACAATTTTGATAGAACATCACAGGAAACAAAATTGACTCCATTCTCAATTGCAGAAATAGTTTGAGGTTGCAACCCCAAATTCTCGGCAAGTTTTTCTCTTGTGAGTTTTTTACTTTCTCGCAACTCTCTTACCACATATCCAAAATTACTTTTAATAGCATCTTCACTAGCCATAAAAACATGATAGTTTCTTTTTTTTGAGTTTTCTATCTATTTAAAATTTAGTTTTACATTTTAAATATATGAAGGGAAAAATATGAAAAAATTTTTAATTATTTTTACAACTCTTATTCTAAGCTTTAATTTTGCCTATGCTGATTCCGGAATTCCGATTGAGGTGGTTAGGATTTTTGACGGGGATACGATTCAAGGAAGAATCGAAAAAGAAGAATTCTCAATAAGACTCGTCGGGATTGATTGTTATGAAACAAGTGATATTAATAGGGCATATAAACAAGCGTACAAAAATAATTTAAAAATCGAAGAAGTTCTTAACAGGGGAGTAGAATCTAAGGAATTTTTAGAAAAATTGTACAAAAACAACAAAAACAAAGGGGTTTATCTTGATTTTAAAGGGGTGGATAAATACGGAAGAGCTTTAGTAGTGGTTTATTTGGGGAATATCAATGTTAACAAGGAATTACTTAACAACGGCGGATGTTTTGAGTATGTTTATCGGAAATAGATATTTTTAGAATTCGAAAAATTGGGTTCTAAGTTGCAAAAAACGCAAAATATGGTATAATATAGTTGGGCTGGTATCTTTGTATATCTCGGTCCACCACGGCAGGTGTTATACCTGCCTTTCATATTAAACAGGCAGGAAAAATTGAAGGAATTAAGCATATTTATTGATGAATCAGGGGATTTTGGAAATTATCAAGAATATTGCAATTTTTATATAGTTTCCTTTGTATTTCACGAGCAAAATGCCTCTATTAAAAAACAAGTTGAGGTATTAGACGATTTTCTTGCAAGAAACGATTTAAAAGGACACACAATACATACTTGCCCCTTTAATAAGACAAGAACAAAGTTATAAACATAAAGAATTGTCCTTAAGAACTAAATTATTTAAACAATTATTTAATTTCGCCAGAAAAATTGATATTAACTATAAAACAATTGTGGTAGATAAAAAGATATTTTCAAAACAAGTTGATATAATAAAAGTCATAACAAAAGAACTATCTTCATTTATAAGAGATAATCTGCAATATTTTAATAAGTTTGACAATATAATTATTTATTATGATAACGGACAAATTCAATTAACAAAAATATTAATTGCTATTTTCGGTTCTTTTTTTGGAGACAATCACGAATTTAGAATGGCTGCTCCCAATAACTACAAATTATTTCAAGTTGCAGATTTAATTTGCACTTTAACATTAATAAAGAATAAGTTAAAAAGTGGAAAAAATTTAACAAATTCGGAACAAAAATTCTTTGGTTCGGTTTCAAAATTAAAAAAGAATTATCTTAAATTTCTTGAAAAAATAGAGATTGCGCAAAATTGAAAATAATTAATTTGATTTCTTAATAGGAGTTAGTTCTATTTTAGTATTGGACTCTGGACGAAAACTCAAGTATCCTTTTTTATAAAAAAATGAAAATCGCATTAAACTACCCTTACTAGTTAACCAAAAAACAAAATTATGACCGTTTCCGAAACTTTTTTCATTAGAGTCAATCCCCCAGAGTTTGGAGTTTTTATCAAAATAGGTCCAAAGATAGTCGCCGTCTTTGCTTCTGTAAAAAACCTCAACTATTCTGTCCCTTTCTGCTCTAATCATTCTTGTTGCACCGTTAGGCAGAATTCCTTCTATTATACGAGTTTTTACAGCATTGTCAAATTTTTCATCAGTAACAATGGATAGTTGAGCCGTCAGTTCTTCAAGGCTTTTAGCGTGCAAGTTATCATCATAATGATCAAATTTTCTAAATGCAAGTACTGCTCCATCCAGTATTTTTTGCACTTGCTTTTGATTTAGCATATTACCTTCAAGTTTATCAATACCCAAAGTTGCTATAAACTCGGAGTCATCAAATGGTTCGTTTATATCCGGTTTATTATCTTTTTTAACAGGTTTTTCGTTTTGCGGTTGTTGTTTATTTAAGGAATTATTGGATATTTTTTTAACATCTTTAACAACTTCAGATTTAGAATTATCGGATGAATTTTTATTATCCAATTTATCGTCTTTGTTAACAGGATTTAGTTTTATTGTGATATCTGAATTTTTTGTAAGTTCACAAGACTTTTTTTCATAAAGAAGCGACAATCGGGTTAAATTATCGTTTTTTGAATAAAAGGATATACTGGTATTATTGGAAACTTTTTTCCTGGCGTCCATAGCATAAAGTTTAGAATTTTTATCAAAACAAGAATAAAGAAAATAATCTCCATCAAAACCAAAGTCTTGTACATTGGATATTCTGTTTTCTTCTAACTCGATTTTTCTTCTCATACCATTGGGCAATGTTCCTCGTATTATATTATCTTTTTTGGTAACATTAGATAGTTGAGTTGTTAGTTCATCAAGACTCCTAGCGTGCAAGTTATCGTCATAATGACCGTATTTTTTGAATTCAGTCACGGTTTTATCCAGCAATGTTTGAATTTGTTGTTGGTTTTGGGAATTATTATCCAATTGTTCAAAATCTAGAGAATCGTTGGACGCTCCAAAAGCAATTTCTTTCTTAT
>CANAIK010000064.1 GCA_947361225.1 uncultured bacterium | reverse complement strand
GGTAGCGACGCGGAAACTGAGTTTAAGCTCGTCGCCGTCAAAAACGGCGTACTTTATATTAGTGTTTCCCACGTCCATACAAATTATCATATTAAACCTCTTTTTTAAAATTGTCGGGTTTTTTGTCGGATTTGAATTTTCTTATAAGGGATTGTTCTTATAAAAACAAAAAAGAAATTTTTGAGCTATTGGAAATTGCTCCAATAATAAAAGAAGGAGAAATAGCGGGTTTTAACGGGATAATTAATTTAGATAATCTTGATTTAAAAAATAGAATCGAGAATGAAATTTATAATATTACTAATGTTTTTATTAATGAAAACGAAGTTTTGACTGACAATAATGAAGTTAATAAAATTCTTAATTCAACAATCCGTGCAATGCCTGAATTTATTAATATTATCGGAAAAAAACAACACGATAAACAAATTTATACTCTCGATATTCATATTCTAACAGCTTTAAGTGCGGTTTTGTCGGATAAGGATTTTTCGCAGTTAAAACAAAATGATAAAACTGCTCTTAAATTTGCACTTTTATTGCACGATATTGCAAAACCCGAGTTTGTTAACGACGGAACCCATCCTTATAAGTCTTCTTTGTATGCTTGCAGGATTATTGATAAGTTTCCCTTAAAAAAAGAGGAAAAAGAAAGAATTTGCAGGATTATTAAAAACCATCACTGGCTTGCCGATTTTAACACTCACCAAAAAACCCCTAAAGAAATAGCTTTGGAACTTAATAATATTAATGATTGGTCTATAGCAAAAATTATGACAAAAGCGGATTTAAAAGCCGGAGGACCCAAAATTTACAACGCTTTTATTAGTTTGGTGAATGATGAAAAACTAAAGCCGATTTTTAATAAATTAGATAATTTGTAATATAAATGTTTTTTTGATAGAATTTTTTTAAGTTGAGTTAATAGAATTTAATTTGGAGGTATATTAATGCAAAAACGAGTATGGCTTTTTAGAGAAGGCAATGCGAATATGAGAGAACTCCTTGGCGGAAAGGGTGCAAATTTGGCTGAAATGACAAATTTGGGTTTGCCTGTACCTCCGGGACTTACAATTACAACCGAAGTTTGTATGGATTACATCAATTCCGGAAATAAAATGCCTCAAGGGCTTATGGATGAAGTAAAACAAGCTTTAAGCGATGTTGAACAACAAACCGGTAAAAAATTTGGCGACAGCGAAAACCCGCTTTTGGTTTCGGTTAGATCGGGAGCTCGTGTTTCAATGCCAGGTATGATGGAAACAATTCTTAATCTTGGTTTGAATGATGAAACTGTGGAAGCGATGGTTAAACTTACAAATAACCCTCGTTTTTGTTATGACAGCTACCGCCGTTTTTTAACAATGTTCGGTTCGGTTGCTTGGGAAATGGATAGACAAAAATATTTCGAATCCGAGGTTGAAAAACTAAAAGAAAAAGAAGGAGTTAAGGAAGATACTCAAATTTCAGCGCAGGGCTGGAAATCTTTAATTCTGATTTATAAAAATATTATTAAAGAAGTTACGGGACGTGAATTTCCTCAAGATCCGTTTGTTCAACTTCAAGAGGCAATCGAGGCTGTTTTTCGTTCTTGGAATATTCCTCGTGCGGTTGCTTATCGAACTATGAATAAAATTGACCATAACTTTGGAACTGCGGTTAATGTTCAAACTATGGTTTTTGGAAATATGGGTGACGATTGCGCAACCGGGGTGTCTTTTACCAGAAACCCGGCAACAGGGGAAAATAAATTCTACGGTGAATACTTGACTAACGCACAAGGTGAAGACGTTGTAGCGGGAATTAGAACTCCTAAGCCGATTTGCGAGCTTGAAACCGAAATGCCTGATTTGTATCGTCAATATGTTGATATTGCAAAAAAATTAGAAGACGGATACAAAGACGTTCAAGATATGGAATTTACGATTGAACATGGAAAATTATACATCCTTCAAACCAGGAGCGGTAAAAGAACCGCTGCGGCTGCAATTAGAATTGCCGTTGAAATGGAGGCCGAAGGAATTATTACAAAAGAAAGAGCAATTCAATTGGTTGATCCTTATGCGGTTAATCAAATCCTGCTCCCTTGTTTTGATGATAATGCTGTTAAAAATGCCCACGTAATAGGTCAAGGTGTAAATGCGTCCCCTGGGGCTGCTGTTGGAAAAATCGTTTTCAATACGGATGAAGCGGCTAAACGTGGTGAGTTGGGAGAAAAAATTATCTTAGTTAGAATTGAAACTTGTCCCGATGATATCCACGGAATGGCAGTGGCTCAAGGTGTTCTAACTTTAAGAGGCGGTGCAACTTCCCACGCTGCAGTTGTTGCTAAAGGCATGGGTAAACCCTGTGTTGCCGGTTGCGAGGATATGAAAATTGACCTTGAAAAAGAAACTTTAACTGCAAAAGATGGAAAAGTTTACCATAAAGACGATATTATATCCTTAGACGGCGCTAAGGGAATTGTTATGGATGGAGCAGTTAAACTTGTTGAGGCTCAAATTGACGATAACTTTAAAAAATTCTTCTCTTGGGTGGACGAAATTAAAACTATGACAATTGAGGCTAACGCTGACACTGTTAAAGATGTTCAAAACGCACTGCTATTCCACGCTCAAGGTGTTGGTTTGTGCAGAACAGAACATATGTTTATGGATCCTGATAGACTTCCTTGGGTTCAAAAAATGATTATCGCAGGAACCCCCGAAGCTCGTCGTGATGCGCTGGAAAAACTTCTTCCAATGCAATATCAAGATTTTTACGGAATGTTTAAGGCATTAGGTGAAAAACCTTTAACAATAAGACTTCTGGATCCTCCATTGCACGAATTTTTACCTTCTAAGGAAGAATTAATTGCAGAAGTTTCGGCTAAAAAAGTTCTAAAACAAGATTATAAAGAAGAACAAGCACTTTTAACCATTGTTGAAGGGTTATCGGAATCTAATCCTATGATGGGACTTCGTGGTTGTCGTTTAGGGCTAACTTATCCTGAAATTAACGAAATGCAGGTTCGAGCAATATTTAGCGCTGCTTGCGACGTTAAAAAAGAAGGAATTAATGTAATGCCTTATGTTATGATTCCTTTAATCGGACACGTAAATGAGCTAAAAACAGCAAAAGAAGGGCTTGTTAAGGTTGCTCAAGACGTTATGAAAGAAAAAGGAGTTGAAGTTGAATATAAATTCGGTACAATGATTGAAATTCCAAGAGCTGCGCTAACTGCGGATGAAATTGCTCCTTATGCCGAGTTTTTCTCATTCGGAACAAACGATTTAACTCAAATGACATTTGGTTATTCAAGAGACGACGCAGAAGGAAAGTTCTTAAAACGCTATGTTGAACAAAAAATTCTTCCTTATAATCCTTTTGACACATTAGATTATAACGGCGTTGGACAATTAATCAAAATGGCTATGGAAAAAGGAAAATCGATAAATCCGTCTTTAATTGGAGGAATTTGCGGAGAACACGGAGGAGATCCGGACAGCGTTAAATTTGCTTATAAAATCGGGTTAAATTATGTTTCCTGCTCACCTTTTAGAATCCCGCAAGCCAGTCTGGCAGCAGCTCAAGCGGTTATTGAAAATAAATAATAAACTTTTAAACCCGGTTTTAATTAAACCGGGTTTTTTAGTCAAAAAATAATTTTTTCGGGTTTTATAAAGTCATTATGAGAATTTTTTCAACACCCAATTTTAATCAATTGAATTTTAAATCCTCAACCAGAAGAGTGCTTATTGACAACGATACAAAGAAAACTTTTGCATCAACAAACAGCTATAGACCCGAAAATTGTGATGTTCTGTATTCAAATTACACTCATTTTTTTAGATCCGAATTTATAACACTGCCTGATAAAATTGCCTGGCCATATTTTGTCGAATTGCTTGATGAGAATTTTAAAGATTCAAAAAAAGTTAATTTT
The DNA here is from genome assembly GCA_947361225.1 of uncultured bacterium. GTDB lineage: Bacteria > Cyanobacteriota > Vampirovibrionia > Gastranaerophilales > Gastranaerophilaceae > RUG14156. The sequence continues at coordinate 7,358 of CANAIK010000064.1, read as the reverse complement.
TATGATTTTGGCTGTTCAGACGGATCCGAACCCTATTCTATCATAATGGCGCTAAAAGAGAATCTTGGAGATGATAAAAGCAAAAAATTCTTCCCTATAAAAGCGTTTGATATTGATTCTCAAATTATAAAACAAGCAGCAAGCGGGAAAATTAATGCAAATTTTGATGATATTAAAAGTATTTTTAGGAATATAAATAATATCGATAAATATTTCGATATTGAAAAAGACAAATCATACCAAGAATTTCCTTATAAACTTACGGCTAAAGAAAATTTGAGGGAAGCTGTCCAATTTAGAAGAGCAAATTTTTTATCCCAAATTGATAATATTGAAAAATCCAACTCGGTTGTTTTTTGCAGAAATTTTTGGCCCTATTTGACTTATGAACAAAGAGAGCTTGCTGCAAAAAAATTGGCTCAACAGCTGGATTCGCAATCAATTGTCGTTATTGGATCATTCGATGGAACAAGTGCTCAATTTCCTTTATCAAGACAAGGTTTTAAAGAAATTGCTTTTAATATATATAAAAAAGGAAAATAGAATATGAAATTATCAATATGCAACCAACTTCCTTTTCAATCAACAGGAAGAACGATTGTAAAAAATAATAATCGTACATATGAAACTGATTTGGGCTATTTGTCCGCAGGTGATGTAATTTTTTCTAATTATACCTCTTTTTTTAGAGGCTATGATTGCAGTTTGTTTTTTAATCAATGGAATTCTTTAATGAATCTTTTTTATGAAAAATTCAAAGATGCAAAAAAGGTTAATTTTTATGATTTTGGTTGTTCAGACGGATCCGAAGCTTGTTCAATTGCAATTGCCCTAAAAGAAACCTTAGGAGATAGGAGTGAAAAATTTTTCCCGATAAAAGCTTTTGATGGGGATGAATATATTGTAGAACAAGCGAAAAGTGGGATAATCGATGCAGATAAAAGAGATATTTCCAATATTACGAATTTTACTTTCGGCAAACTTGAAAAATATTTTAATGTTAACAAAAAAGACGATAATTTTGAAGATTATCCTTATACGCTTAAATCAAAAGATATTCTAAGTGATAATATCCAATTTGCAAAAGGAGATTTTTTATCCGAGCTTGATAATGTTGAAAAATCCAACTCGATTATTTTTTGCAGAAACTTTTGGCCCTACTTGAGTCCTGAGTATATTGATAAAGTTTTATTAAAACTCGAGGAAAATCTTGATCAAAGTTCTATTGTTGTTATTGGAAATTTCGATAGAACAACGCCTAATACTGCGGAATGTTTAAGGAATTTAGGTTTTAGAGAAATTAAACACAATGTTTTTAGTAAATAATCTTTGTTCTAATTTATTCTTTTTTATATATAATTAAAATATGGAAAAAAATTGTGAACTTTTAAATAATGCCCTTGATTTAATCAACAAAGAGGATTTTTCCTGTGCTCGGGATATTCTGCTAAAAATTATTGTTGAAGACGATAAAAATCAAGAGGCGTATAAAAATCTTGGACTTTGCGAAGTAAATTTGGACAATATCTCTCTTGCAATTGACGCTTTTATAAAAGCTTGTGAATTAGACAAGAACGATACAACTTCACTTTTCTATCTTGGCAGTTGTTATAATCGTGCAGGACAAAAAGACTTGGCTATTGAAAAATTCAAGGAAGTTATCGAAAAAAGACCTGATTATCTTGAAGTTTATAAAAATTTGTCAATGATTTATATTGAACTTAATCAAATCGATAACGCTATTGAAATTCTTAATAGTGCAATCAATAATCCTAATATTGAACCTGATTATACTTTGTATTATATTCTTGCAACCGTTAATATGTTAAAAAAAGACTACAACAAAGCAATTGAGGCGCTTTTAAGGGCAAATTGCGAAAATCCTTATTATCCTCCTGTAGTTAACAGTCTTGCAAGTTGTTATATGAATATAAATCAATACAAAGAGGCGCTTAATTTGCTTTTGGATTTGTTTGATAAGGATAAAAATAATTCTTTAACAACTTACAATATTGGGATTTGTTATCAGGTTCTTAATGATTATAAAAAAGCTCTTGAATTCTTCCAGCTTGCTTATCAACTCGAACCAACAACCACAATGCTTGCAACAATGGCAAATTGTGCTTTTCAAGCTCAAGACTTTCAATTAGCGCTTAGTTTGTATCAAAATTTAATAAGTGTATATCCTAATAACACCGATTATCGACTTGCATACATTGAATGTCTTGAAATGACTTATAATTACGAACTTGCGCTTGAGAATATTAATTTACTTTTATTATTGGATGAAAAAAATGTCAACTTAATTAAGAAAAAAGGGACAAATTTAAGAAAATTAGGAAGAAACCTTGAATCTAACGAAGTTTTTACTATTTTATTAAATCGTGGCAAAATCGATGTTGAAGTTTATTATAACCTTGCTTTTAACTATGTTGAACTTGAGGATTTTGACAACGCCAAGGAAATGTTTAAAAAATGTATTATGTTGGAACCTCATAACCCTTATGCGCACAAGGATTTGGGAGTTTTGTATTTGAAAATGAACTGCTATGATTGGGCGGTTGATGAAATGAACGAGGCAATTAATCTTGATGATACAATTGCTGAGTTCTACTATTCCTTGGGTGTTAGTTATATGATGTTAAGCGATATAGAAGGAGCTAAAAAAGCCTTTTTAAAAGCACTTGAACTGGAACCTGAGGATGCTGATTGTCTTTCTTATCTTGGTTATGCTTATTTATTTGAAAAAGAAGATAAAAAGGCATTCGATTGTCTTAACAAGGCTTTATCAATCGCCCCTGACAGTTTTTTAGCGAAAACCTACAGCGCTAAGTATTATTTTCAAAAAGGCAATTATAAAACTGCAAAACAATTCCTTCTCGATACTATTGAAAAAACTCAAGACGATGAAACAATGAATATGCTTGGGATTTGCTATCTTGAAGAACAAGAATTCGATAAAGCCTTAGGAATTTTCTACAAATTAGCTGTTAACTACCCTAAAAATCACATCCTGCTTACAAATTTAGCTAAATGTGAATATAAAACAAACAAGAAAAAAGAAGCACTTGAACACATAAGACAAGCGTTAATGATTTTTGATGATTACAACGATGCGCTTAGTTTACTTGAGGAGATTAACAATGGACAATAAAAAAAGAATTATATCAGGAATGCGCCCAACAGGAAAACTTCATTTGGGACATTATTTCGGCGTTTTGAAAAATTGGGTTGAACTTCAGAATGAATTTGAAAGCTATTTTTTTATCGCTGATTATCACGCACTTACAACCAAATACAATCAAACTCAAGATATGAAACAAAATGTTGAAGAAATTCTCCTTGACTGGCTTGCAAGCGGGATTGATCCTAATAAATCAACAATTTATCTTCAATCTCTGGTTCCGCAAACCGCCCAGCTCCATATTTATCTATCAATGATTACCCCTCAAAATTGGGTTGAAAGAGACCCTACCTTAAAGGATTTGGCAAAAATTATGGATAGCAAAAAAGAGAATTTATCCAATCTTTCTTATGGATTGTTTGGCTATCCTGTTTTAATGAGCGCTGATATTCTGCTTTTTAACACCCACTTCGTTCCTGTTGGAATTGATCAGGTAGCGCACGTTGAACTAACAAGGGATATCGCAAGAAGGTTTAACAATATCTACAAAACCGACTTTTTCTTAGAACCCCAGCCAAAATTAACAAAAATTTCACTTCTTAAGGGATTGGACGGAAATAAAATGGGAAAATCGTTTAATAATGATATAAAATTATCTGACGATGAAACCACAACGGAAAAGAAAATTAAAACAGGAATTACTGATAGAAACAGGGTTAGAAAAGACGATTTTGGAAATCCCGACAATTGCGAGGTAATTTTTGATTATTGGAAAATTTTCGGGGAAGAAAAAGAGGTCGAAGAAATTTGTTCTTGCTGTAAATCCGCCTCAATTGGCTGTGCTGAGTGCAAAAAGAGGTTAGCGCAAAGGGTTAACGAATCTTTATGTGAAATAAGACAAAAAAGAAGTGAGCTGGAAAAAGACAAAAATTATATAAGAGATATTCTTTTAGAGGGCTCAAAAAAAGCAAGAATCAAAGCTCAAGAAACAATTGACAATATTGAATCGATAATCGGAATGTTTAAATAGGAGAAAAAATGGATATAATTGAATTATTTATAGAATTAGCGAGTATTCCCTCCCCGTCTTTAGGAGAAATTAATGTTTCGGATAAAATATTAGAATTTACTTACAACAACGGAATTAACGCTCATTATGATGATTATAACAATGTTATAATCAAAATCCCTCCGACTGATTCAACAAAAAAACCGATTTTATTATCTTCTCATATGGATGTTGTTGGAAACTCCTCCCCTGTTAATATCCAATATTCTCCTGATAAAAAATTTATCGAAACCGATAAAACAAGAACTCTTGGAGCGGACGATAAAGCGGGGGTTTCGGTTTGTCTTAGTTTAGCGAAATACTTAGCTCAAAATCCTTCAATTAAACACGGCGGATTAGAGGTTGTTTTAACAAGAGACGAAGAAACAGGAATGACAGGAATTAATAATGTTCGATTTGATGAATTGGAAAGCGAGAATGTTCTTGTCTTAGATTCCGATAAGCTCGGTTTTTATGAAATTGCAGGAGCAGGCTACGGGAAACTGGATATTGAATTAACAACAACCCTGGGCGGTCATAGCGGAAATGATATTCAGGATAAAAAACGATATAACGCTGCAAAATTAATGGCTGATTTGGTTTCAAAACTTCCTAACGGACTTTATAAACAAGAAAACGGATTTACGACAACTTCTTGTAATTTGGGTTCAATTATAGCAGGATCCACTGATATTGGGATTGAAAGATTATTGGAAAAAGAAGAAAAAATCGAAAAACCATATTCTAAATCTTTAATTTCCTTATGCGCTGATAATATCATTAATACGAGTGCTTATGCGCATTATTCGCTTCGAAGTTCTTCAAAAAAATACGAAGAGGAATTGCTTAAAAAATTCCAGAAAGAAATCGATAAATTTAACAAAAAATATTCTCCCCTAGCAAATGCAAAACTCGATTACAAGGTTCATATGCTGCCTTTTGAAAAGTCTTCTAATCAAGAAATGCAAAAAATTGCAAAAAAAGTGAGCGGGAAACTTGGTATTGATCTTAAGGTTCAAACTTTCCACGCAGGCGCTGAAACACACGTTTATGCCAATAAAACAAATAAATTCGGCGCAAAATTTTTACCTGTTTTAGTAGGCGTTGCAAATATTGAATCAATGCATTCACCAAACGAAAGGGTCGAAGTTGAAAGCATTAGGAAAGGTTTTGAGTTTATTAAAGAACTATTTTTGGAATACAACAAATAAGGTGCACTATGGGAATTAAATTTGAAAAATGGCAGGGTCTTGGAAACGATTTTGTAATTCTATACGATGATATTGCAACGTCAGATTTAGCTATTAAAATTTGCGATAGAAACTTTGGAGTCGGTGCCGACGGGCTTTTTTGCCCCACAAAAAGCGATAAGGCCGATATTGCCTGGAAATTTTTTAACGCAGACGGATCAATCGCTCAAATGTGCGGCAACGGAATAAGATGTTTTGCAAAATTTGTTCAAAAACAAGGAATTGTTAATAAAAATAAATTCTCGGTTGAAACCTTAGCAGGGATTGTGTCACCTGAAATTCTGGATAATGGAAATGTTTTGGTTGATATGGGAGAACCTGTCTTAGATGCGGATTTAATCCCGATAAAAACGCAAAACCCTCTTGATTTTAAGATTTTAAACTACAGCGCAACTGCAGTTTCAATGGGCAATCCTCATTGCGTAATTTATACGGAGGAAGACTCAAAAACCCTTGCAAACACTGTTGGAGCGCTAATTGAAAAAGACGAATTATTCCCGCAAAGAACAAATGTTGAATTTGTTAATATAATTTCTAAAAATAGAGTCAAAATGAACGTCTGGGAAAGAGGCTGCGGAATTACGCTTGCTTGTGGCACAGGGGCTTGCGCTACGGTTGTTGCGGGGGTTAAAAGAGGACTTGTTGATTCAATTTGCGATGTGGTTTTACCCGGAGGGATTTTGAATATTGAATATAAAGACAATAGCCACGTTTATATGCAGGGAGATGCGAAATTAGTATTCTATGGTGAATATGAAATTTAATTAAACTTTACTTGTGTTCGAAAAGTGTTTATGATACGATTTTTTGTATATTATGACACTAAAGGAGAAAAAATGAAAAAATACGATTTGTTTACAATAATTAAACCAAACTTAGACAACGACGAGGCTGATAAAGTAGTTTCCCGTGTTGAAGAAATTATCAAAAATTTGGGCGGTGATATCGTTAGTTGCGATAAAATGGGCAGAAAAAAATTGGCTTATGAAATTGCAGGTTTTACTGACGGGTTTATGGTTAATCAAGTTGTAAGTGTTCCTGCTGATAAAATCGTTGAACTAAAAAGACAGCTAAAACTTAACGAATCTGTTATAAGAGTAATGTTTACAGTAAAGGAAGCAGCTTAAAATGACTTTAGCAAGAGCTTTTGTAACAGGACTTGTTGTTAAGGCGCCTGAAAAAAGATTCACCCAAAACGATATGGCAATTGCAAGTTTCACTGTTAATATCGATCAAAATAACGAAACTTTATTAAGAGTTTCCGCCTTTGGTCAATTAGCTGACAATATTTCAACAACAATTGCTCAGGGCGATTCTGTAGCAGTTGAAGGAAGATTGCAAGTTAACAGCTACAAACTTCCCAATGGCAAGGATAAAAGAGTTTATGAAATTAACGCAAATTCAGTTGAAAAAATTTCAGGCTCAACTTCAAGCTCTCAAGCCCCTGTGTTTGAGGACAATGAAAATCTTGTAAGCGTTAATCAAGACGAAATTGCTCAAGATTTAATTGATGAAGACGAAATTCCATTTTAAAAAAAATAAAAAATCGGTCGAATAAAAAAACTAGAAAAGGAAAACACTAAATAATTATGGCTAAAGACTTAAAAGATTTGAAAAAGAAAAAAAATTGCACATTCTGTAATGATAAAATCGACACTTTAGATTACAAAGATACATCTAAATTAAAAAGATATTTATCTGAATCAGGAAAAATTCTTCCAAGAAGAATTACCGGAACTTGTGCAAAACACCAAAGAGTTTTGTCAAATGCCGTTAAAAAAGCTAGAGAAGCTGGTTTAATGGGCTATGTTTTTGAAAACTAGATAACAAAAACAAAAAATATTTGCGGTTTAATGTTTAATTAAACCGCATTTTTTATGCAAAAAAAAGACCTCTTGTAAAGGTCTTTTGAAAATCTATTAACTTGATTCTCGTG
>CANAIK010000063.1 GCA_947361225.1 uncultured bacterium | reverse complement strand
CTACTGTTACCTGTCCCAGCACTTGTAAAACCTGTACCACAGGGACTACTGAATGCGCAAGCTGCAACGACGGGTATAAACTGGTTGACAAGACCTGCAAAGAAATTAAAAGACCAAAGAACCAGAGTGACTGTGATCAATTCGGAGCCATATTTATTCCTGCGATTTCAGGGAGTGAAACAAGTACTAAAATTCTTGCTGACACCCCAGGGGTTTGTATGACTAAGAAAAACGCAGGAGACCCGGGGGGACCAACGACTGCATATAGCGCTATAACAACACTACAAGCCTCAGGAAACGGATATGGGACTTGTCCTGCCGATACCGCTTGCTGTTGGAGTGGAGCAGAAACAACATACACCGCACACAACGATTATTGTACACCAATGGCTAAAATTGGGAGTATTTATTACGGACCCACTTATTCAGCAGCCAATTACAGAGGTTGTACAAGAACGGTATGTAATTTTAGTGCAGCCGAATATGCCTGCACTCACTATAAAACAGAAAAAAGCAAAGAAGGCGATTGGTCACTACCCGATGCCACAACCGTAAATGCCATAAAGAATATCGTCAATTATCTTGAGCCTTGTCCCGATCCGGACGCAGTAACAGAGGACGGTGATTATGCCAAATATACCTGCAAAGGTAAAAAATACAGAAAAAATATTGCAGCTGGGCAAGAAAGCAAATACTCTAATATAAGCTATATTCAAAATTATAAAGGGTCAAACGGCTTGCAATTATGCCACGGTTCACAAAACGGCAGCAGCGGTGCACCTAGATGTCACGTAAAATTCGGGAATGAATACTGCGCCGGAGCAAAATTTTCAAAAGACGGCGCAACTACAGGCTGTGCTCCGGCTGTAGTTTGGATGAACGATGCTAAATGTTTTGCCTATGCAAGAGGTCATATCAATACTACCAATAACAATTCAATAGCTCATAATGAATCAGCTACTAGTTTTTACTATGCAAGTTATGATAAAACCAGTGCTTTTTCAACAAGATGTATTCTAAAAAGCTGGGTAGAATAATAAATAAAATTTTATATTTTTGTGTTTTGATATTTTGAGGGCTTTGATTTTTAAATTCAGCCCTCTTTTTTTACGGGCTCCGCCCGGGGTGAAAACCTTAAGTCGAGGGCGTTGAGCCCCCTACTTAAGGAGCGCAACTTTCGATAACCGGCGTGGAAATTTCTATTTTCCTCAGCCGAAATGCGATAGCCGTGTGTGGAGCCGTAAAAAAACATTAAATCATTGAGTTTTAACGTTTTTAGGCGAAACCGTACGATTGCGATGCCGGTATTCCCTTATGAGCTTTTAAAGCGAATAACTAGGAATACAAATGCCCTTGGGGCACGTGGGACGAAGTCCCTCAGGAGCAATGCGTGAGCCGGTGCTCGAAAGGCTGGCAAGCGTTGAGCTTGACAGGCTTGAGCATTATATCGGCGACGTGGGAATCTTTGATTCCCCCAGGAGCAAAAAGGCTCTCACTTAAAGGTTTAAAACCTGTCGTGCCGAATTTGTTTAACTAATTTTGTCGAAATCTGTTGATTTCGTACAAAATGCCTGGTTTTCCACAGTATCTATCCAAGTAAAGTATTTTATATATAAGTTATAAATTGAATTTTATTGTTTGTATTATGCAAATTAATCCTAGGGTTGGATGTTTTGTCTTAAACCCGTTTAGACCCCGAAACTAGTTCGGGGTGACGAATTGGGGCATATTAAATACGGCTTGAATTGTATAAAATAATTTCCAGTCCGTCGTGCCGAATTTGTTTAACTAATTTTGTCGAAATCTGTTGATTTCGCACAAAATGCCTGGTTTTCCACAGTATCTAAGAAGGTTTAGTAAAAAACATAAACTTCAAGGTTAAACTCAGCCCTTAAGCAAAATTCATCTTAACAAAACTTTAATTTCTTATCAATTTTCAACTTTTATATGACTTTTAAACAAAGTCGTACAGAAAATAAGTCAAAAGAAAGGTACAGTGGGGATTATAATGGAAAATCAACGTAAAATTTATAAGTATGAATTTGAGAGGATGAGGATGGAGCTGGGGTTAAGAATAAAAGCGCTAAGGATAAGGAGGAGGCTTAACTTAGAAGGATATTCAAAAGTTTTTTCAATTAAAAAAGAAAGGCTAGAAAAAATAGAAAAAGGGAAGATATTTCCGAGTTTAAATACAATTTCAAGAATAATTATTAAAGAAAACGTCCATCCGAGTTTTCTTTTTTCGTTTTTTGAAGACTTTTCAGATGTTTTAGAAGAAAGGGTAGATTTTTATAACATTGTATGGCTGGAGCTAACGGATTACGACCATTTGAGGAGGTTTTTTAAAGCGAGTGAGGAAACAAAAAAGGTTGGGATTAGGCAATTGCAATTAATTAAAGAGAAATTTGAATCGAAGTACAAACAAGGAACGATAAAGTGGGAGTGGTGGAAGGATTTTGAATGAAAAAAACAAGGGTGGGAAAACCCACCCTTGTAGTTTATAAATTTTAAGATATTTTCAAACTTATTTAATATTAGAATAAGTCCAAGCGTCTTGATTTGGGCTTTCAATTGCTTTAGCACTTGAAACTTCATCTTCACCAGCTTGAGCGCCACCGTGAGCGATTGGTTTATAGATTCTATTAAAGTATTCAATAACCATTCTATCGGAATTAAAGTAGCCTTCAGCAGTTCTCATAGCTTGACGCATTAGACGAGCCCATTCTTGTTTGTTTTCATAATAAGTCGGAATAATTTCATTCTCAAGGGTATTCATAATGCATTTATGATCTTTCCAGTGTCTTTCTTCCCAAGGAATATCATCGTCTAAGCCTGGATATTCAACGGTGTATCCGTTAATTTTGGGGAAAGTTCCTTCAACTGTCCAACCGTCATAGATTGAAAAATGAAGTGCGCCGTTCATATTAGCGCTCATTCCCGAGGTTCCTGAAGCCTCAAGAGGTCTAATCGGAGTATTCAACCAAATATCAGAACCTTTTTTCAATTTAGCTGAAAGCGCTAATTCATAACCGGGTAGTACAACAACATTTTTCATAGAATATGATTTTCTTAAGATATTGTTGAACATTTCTTTACCCATTGTATCGTCCGGATGGAATTTTCCTGCAAAAATCAATTGAACTTTGTTTTCATTTAATAGTTTTCCGATTCTTTCTTCGTCCATTAAAATCAACCAAGCACGTTTGTAATCAGCGAATCTTCTTGCCCAGGTAATTGTTAATACGTTAGGATCAAAGCGTTTTCCTTGAGTATCAGCAATGTATTGGAATAAATCTTTTTTCATTTCGTGTTTTGCATCAAGCAATTCTTGAGAAGTTTTTGCTTTAGCAATTCTTTCGTCTTGCCAATAATGAAGATTAACGGCATTTGTAATTGCTTTAATAGGACAACGATCAGAAACCCATTCCCACATTTTATTTGCAACCAAACCGTGAAGTTGTGATACAGCATTAGCGATTCTTGACATTCTAAGAGCTGCAACGGTTAAAGAGAAGTCTTCTCCGCCCAATTCAACCGCTCTTTCTCTTGAGCAGCCTGCAAAGAATCCGCCTTCCAATAATGTATCAACCCAATGAACTTCATTACCTGCTGCAACAGGAGTGTGGGTTGTAAATACTGTTTTCTTTCTAACAGCTTGCAAGTCACCGTTGTATTGTCTTAATAATTCAAAAGCTGCAGGAAGTGCGTGACCTTCGTTCATATGGATAACGTCGAAGTTGTATCCTGCTGCTTGAAGTACTCGAACACCACCTATACCCAAAACAGTTTCTTGAGCGATACGGATTTTTTCATCTCCGTCATATAATTTGTGAGTAATTCTTCTTGCCCATTCCGAGTTTCCTTCAACATCTGTTGTTAAAAGATAGATAGGACAAGTTCCGAATAAACTTCCTTCAACTCTATAAGCTTTAACGATAACGTCTTCATTAAAGATTTTTACAGAAGTTGAAATGTTTAAATCAGTCAAAAAGTCATAGTGTTTTTTGATATATGCTACTTCAACATTGCCGTTTTGATCGATTCTTTGATCGTAATAACCATAAGACCAAAGCATTGTAACACCAACCATTGGCATTTGAAGATAACCGGCAGATTGCATATGAGAACCGGCTAAGAAACCCAAACCACCGGAATAGGTTGCTAAAGACTGATCAATTGCAATTTCCATTGAAAAATAAGCTACGTTTGGTAAAGCCATAAATTTAATCCTTTTAATACTAACTACGTTCAATTAATTTGTTTTAATTAAATATTAACACAAATATAATTATATCCAAGAAATATTTAAATTTCCCTCCTAACTATTATATGAGAAAAATATTTTTATAATATTTTTTTGATACAATTCTTAATATTTATTTACCAGATTTTTAATCTTGATTAAGTCTTCTTTGAATAAATAACGGGGTTTTCCGGGTTCCAAGGAATGATATCTTAATAAATAAGACGGATGAAAAATCGGGTAATATCGTCGATTATTTATTTCAAAAATTTTTCCCCTTGCTTTGGTTATTGTTAGTTTTTTATCCGAAATAAAACTTTCAAGTGCGGTTGATCCTACAAGAACAATGATTTTCGGATTAACAAGTTCGATTTGTTTATCTAAAAAACGCTTGCAGGCGTTTTTTTCCTCTAAAGCAGGTTTTCTATTTTTTGGAGGACGACATTTAACCGTATTTGCAATATAAAAATCGTCTTTCGTGTAGCCAAGTTCGAAAAGAAATTTTCTTAAAAGCTGACCTGCTCTACCTATAAAAGGAATTCCGATTTCATCCTCGTTTTTCCCGGGCGCCTCTCCAATAAAAAAAATCGGAGCAGTAGAGCTGCCATCAAAAAAAACAACTTTGTTTCTATCTTGACACAGGGAACATTGAGTGCAAATATTTGCCTCTTTTTGAAGTTCTTCCAGCTGTTTTTGAGTATTTGTCATATTAATCTTTTTTATATTCTATTTCAAATCCAAATAAACTTGAAACGGATTTATCGTCGTGGATTCTTGAAATTGCCTCACCCAGAAGAGGAGCAACGCTCACCTGTTTAATTTTTTCAGGGATAACGCAATCTGCAAGAGGGATTGTATTTGTTACAACAACTTCTTTAATGGGAGATTCCTCTAGTCTTTTTAGCGCAGGACCCGAAAAAACAGGATGAACCGCACAAACATAAACATCCTTTGCGCCTTGTTCTTTGAGCATTCTTGCAGCCTCGCAAATTGTTCCTGCGGTATCTATAATATCGTCAAACATTACGCAAACTTTGTCTTTAACATCCCCTATAATATTACAAGCAACCGCACTGTTGTGTTTGTCTCTTCTTTTGTCAATTATTGCAATCGGAGCCCCTACTTGTTTAGCTAATGCTCTTGTTCTTTTAACTCCGCCCATATCAGGAGAAACGCAGACAAGTTCCGATCCTTTGGTATCGATATTTTTAACGTAATTTACAATAACAGGAGTTGCATAAATATGATCAACCAAGATATTAAAAAATCCTTGAATTTGACCTGTGTGTAAATCCATTGCAAGAACTCTTGCAGCCCCTGCTTGAGTTAATAAATCCGCAACGAGTTTAGCAGTTATTGCCTCACGTCCTGAGGCTTTTCTGTCTTGTCTTGCATATCCGTAATAAGGAATTACGGCGGTTATGGATTTTGCGCTCGCTCTTTTAAAAGCGTCTAATAATATTAAAAGTTCCATTAAATTTTCATTAACAGGGGCGCAAATGGGTTGAATAATAAAGACATCGTCTCCTCTTACAGAATCTTGAATTTGTACATAAATTTCCCCGTCCGAGAAATTCTTAATTGTAATCGGTTCTAAAGTTGTTCCTAAATAATCTGCAATTTCAGTTGCCAGAACATTATTGGAACGACCCGAAAAAAGCTTAATGTCGTGCGTAGGAAGAATTCTTTCGATACTTTCCAATCGGGGTAGTTGTTCAAGACTCATAGTCAATTTTCTCCTTTTTATTCTTTACCCAATTTTTAATTTCTTTCTGAGGGACTCTGTTCATAACCAAAGAATCTGCCTCAACATCTTTTGTAATACAACTTAAAGCCGCAACAAAGGAGTCTTCCTTAAGTTCAACCGGAGCAACGATTACGGAATTAGACCCTATTGAAACACCATCTGCTACAGTTGATAATTTTTTTTCTTTAGTTATTGAGTTATAATTTGCAAAAATTGTTCCTGCACCGATATTTACACAAGACCCGATTTTTGCATCTCCTACATATGTTAAATGACAAACATTAGTTTTTTTTGCTATTTTCGCATTTTTTAATTCAACAAAATTTCCGATTTTTGATCCTTCCCCAATCTCGCAATTTCCTCTCAAATGCGCCATAGGTCCAATTTTACAGCCCGATGAAATATAGTTTCTTCCCTCGATATATGTATTTGGAAATATTACGGAATCTTCACAAATTATAGTTTCAGGGGAAATATATGTTGAGTTTCTGTCGTAAATCGTTACCCCTTTGTCCATTAATGAATCCAAATGTCTTTGATTCATAACTTGAAAGGCTTTTTCAAGATCCGATCTTGAATTAATCCCCTGCATTTCTCGATTGTCAGGGTTTTTATACCCCAAAACCCGACAGGAGTTGTCTCTTGCCCATTTTATAATATCTGTTAGGTAATATTCCCCCTGGGAGTTGTTATTCTTAAGTTCCGTAAACGCTTTTTTAATTTTAGTCCATTCAAGACAATAAATTCCTGTGTTTACCTCTTTTATTTCTTTGGTTGATTCACTTGCGTCTTTTTCTTCGACAATTTTAATTATTTCACCCTTAGCACTTCGAATAATCCTTCCATAACCGAAAGGATTGTCAAAAACCGTTGTCATAACAGTTAGGTCGCTATTGTGTTCCAAATGGTATTTGATTAAAGATTTAAGAGATTGCGTTGTAATTAAAGGAGTATCACCGCAAGTTATAATTACAAGTCCTCGAAAACCGGCAAGCAACGGCAAAGCCTGTGCTACAGCGTGTCCTGTTCCAAGCTGTTCTTTTTGAAGGGTTGTTTTAACATATTTATAGTTATGATTCAGATATTCTTCGACTTCGTGAGCCCCGTGTCCAATAACAACAATGCTTTCAACCTTTTTGGACAAAGCGCTTATCGAATCAATAACCCAGGATAAAAGAGGTTTAGCAAAAATCTCGTGGAGCACTTTTGGTTTAGTGGATTTCATTCTTGTCCCTTTTCCGGCTCCTAAGATTATTGCCTTAACTTCTTTTTCCATAAAAAATTCCGCCTTTTTTGCCAATATTTAATTTTTTTACAATAATTTTCTCATAAAAAAATTGTTATATAACAAAATCCGCAACAATTTTTTACAATTCTACTTAGTAACTTCATCAATGCTTTTTTGGGTGTTTTCTCTTGATGAATTAACCGTGTTGATGATTCTTTCTTTCTTAATTGTTTCAATAGAACTGTCTTTAAGTTTGTTTGTATCAACATTAATTTTATTGTTATAAACAAACCAAGCTGCTGCTATAATTAACAATATTGCTATAATTTTTGCCATTTTTTTCTCCTTTTCTATTTACAATTATATCCAATTTTTTAATTAGTTGTATAATATATTATATGGATATTCTAAAAAAACTAAAAAATAATATTATCATATCCCTGCAAGCAATGGCGGACGAACCCTTGCACAATGAAATTTGTATTAACGCTCTAGCGCAATCTTTGGTTGAATTAGGAGGGGTTAGCGCCCTTCGTTTGGCAGGGGAAAGGGATATTAAGAATATTAAATCCAAATACCGGGGGGTGGTTGTTATTGGAATTACAAAACCTGATAGAATTCCCGATAATTACCAGGAATTGGTTTATATTACTCCAAGAATCGAGGATTGCAAAAAAATTATTAACGCAGGGGCTGATATCGTTGCTTTTGATGCCACTTTAAGAAAAAGACCGGACAATGAAAAACTTGAGGATTTAATTAATTATATAAAATCCGAAAATAAGCTTGCTATGGCGGATATTGCAACTTTTGAGGAGGCAAAAAACGCAGTTTTATTGGGATGCGATATTGTTTCAACAACACTATCAGGTTACACCATAGAAACGAAAAATAACCCTCAAACACCTGATTTTGAGCTTGTTTCAAGAATAAAAAAAGAATTGGATGTTTTTACAATCCTTGAAGGAAAAATTTGGGAACAACAAGAAGTAAAAAAAGCCTTTAAAGTTGGCGCTGACGCTGTTGTTATAGGGTCTGCCGTAACAAGACCCCAATTAATTGCAAAAAGATTTATAGAAACAACAAAAGGATTACAATAAATGAATCAAGCTTTAGGAATCGATATCGGCGGTACGAAAATTGCCTGGGCGCTAGTTGATAGTAAAGGAATAATTAAAAACGAGGTCCAAAAAACAAATACCCCTAAAACTATAGAAGAAATTATAAAAACGCTAAAAAATATTATTAATCAATTCGAGGATTCTGTTGATTTTACCGCAATTGCAACCGCAGGGGCGGTTAATAAGGAAAACTCCAAAGTAATCGGATCAACCGCTAATTTGCCCTTAGGGTATCAAAATATCGATTTTAAAAGCTTATCCAAAAAACCTGTTTTTATAGAAAATGACGCAAATTCAGCTGCATATTGCGAATACAAAATAGGTTCAACCAAAGATTTTAAAAATTCCGTAATGTTGACCTTAGGAACAGGTGTTGGAGCAGGAATTATTATTGAAGGAAAACTTTTTAAAGGAAAATCCGGTGCTGCTCCCGAGGCTCATTTTCCAATGGATAGAAACCAAAAAAGACGCTGCACTTGCGGATTTTACGATTGTTTTGAAGCTTACGCAAGTGGTCCGGGGCTTCAAAAAACGGCTGCGCAAATTTTTAATAATGACAAAATTACAACTTATGATGTTATTGAAAAAGCTAAAAACCAAGACCCTAAAGCAATAGAGGCACTTGAAGTCTGGCAATCCGATATTGCTTTAGGGATTGTCGGATTAGCAAATTTATTCGACCCTGATTGTTTTGTTTTGTCGGGTTCTATGGAAAAATTTGTTGACACAAAAAAAATTGAAGAATTTGTTAATAAAAACATTGTTACAGCTAAAACCAAAGTGTTGCACGCAAAACTTCAAAACCACGCAGGTCTTATTGGCGCTGTTTTATTGGCATTTGATGTTTATTAGGATTTTAGATTAAAAGCAATTCTATAAATAATTTTTAATAAATTAAAATCATTCTCAAGCACTTTATTAAGCTCGACCAACATCCTATCCCTGTCGAATTCTTCCAAGTGTTCGAACATATAGATTTCAAAAATTTGTACTTCTAATCCTTGAGCAATTTTATCAATTGTTTCGGAATTAGGGTAATTTTTGCCGTTCTCAATATTGCTCAAACTGGGAATTTCAATTCCAATACGCTCAGAAAGCTGTTCTTGGGTTAAATTTTTCTTTTTTCTCAGCTCCCTTATTCTTTTTCCTAATAAAATTTTAACATTTCTCATTTTAGCCCTTAAAACATTTTAAGGAAATTTAAAATTTTTTAGAATAATCTATTGACTAAATTATTAATTAAATTTATTATATATATTAACAAACTTATTATCTATAATAAATTTCTATATAAATTTATCTATTGTATAAAATATAAGGAAAAAAGTATGAAAAAAGCTTTCTCATTGATTGAGCTACTTATAAGCTTAATCACAATTTCAGTCATTATGGCTGCTATGGCTCCTGTTATAACCCACAAACTAAAACACGGCGGGGTTTCGATTGGAACTAAGAAGTTAAGTATGAAATGCCCCGCAACAGTTGGGTCTGATTGCACATTGTGCCTTGGTAACCAATGTATCGCTTGTCCTATTGGATGTGGGACTCAGTTTAAAAACACTCTAACTTGTAAATGTGAAACTTGTACTGTTGCCAATTGTGCAAATTGCGCAAGCGGGGTAAATGGTTGTGATAGATGCAAAGCTGGTTATCAAAAAAGCGGGAATAGTTGCGTTGCTTGTCCTTCGGGACAATATTCCACTGAAGGCGGAACCTGTCAAAAGTGTCCCAAAGGATCAAAAGCTAATTCAAGTAGCGCTGCAACAGGATGCACAACCTGTGATGGAGCTAATCAATATCAAGATAGCGAAGGTCAAACTACTTGTAAAACTTGTAGTGGTTTTGTGCATAATAACTATAAATCCTGTACAAGTTGCAACCCCGGGACTTATTGGAATAGTAGTTCTTGCGTAAACTGTTCCAGTGGGCATTATTCAAGCAGCGCTAACGCAACAAGCTGTTCAAGCTGTAGCGCAGGAACTTATCAACCAAATGCAGGACAAACTACTTGTTTATCCTGTAATGGATCTAATCAATATCAAGATACTGCAGGTCAAACAAGTTGTAAAACCTGTGGAGCAAATAGTGCTCCTAATTCAAACCACACAAGCTGTACTTCTACGTGTCAAACAACAGCTAATTGTACAGGCAATCAATACTTAAAGGATAATTGTACTTGCACATCCTGCTCTAGCGGACAAGTTCCAACATCCGATAAATTAAGTTGCTACACCCCCTCCACTGCTCCAACAAGTTGCAAAGACGGAGAGTATCTTGCGAATGACAAGTGCAATCCGTGTCCAAGTGGGTGTACAAAGTGCTCCGGTGAAACTAGTTGCACGGAATGTAAGAATGCTACGGATTACAAGCTGGTGAATGGGGTTTGTAAGGAAATTAAAAGACCAATGAATCAAAGTGACTGCTCTCAATTTGATGCTATTTTTATTCCCACGTTTTCGGGTGGTAAAATTCAAGAAAATACAGCAGGAGTTTGCATGACAAAAAGAAATGCAGGAGATGCCGGCGGACCAACTATTGAATATAGTGAAATATCAAGATTAAAAGCTTCAGGAGACGGTTATGGGACTTGTCCTGCCAATACCGCCTGCTGCTGGATCGGAGCCGGAACCACAATGACAACAAAAAGTGCAGTAACATCCAATGGTACAACAACATATTATTGCACAGGTGCAAGCGCAGTTTCTGACATTCCTCACGGAAATTATTCGGCTTCCGACTATGAAGGATGCAAAAGAACCGTTTGTAATTATGCGGCAGCTGAATATGCCTGCGCACATTACAAAAAAGGTAAAAGTATAGAAGGTGATTGGACATTGCCTGATAAAACAACCGTATCAGATAGTATATATAACATTATTAGATATAAAGAGCCATGTCCTAAAAATCCTCAAGATTCTAATTGCCACGGAGATTTATATAATAGTTCAAGTTCTAATACAAGCTACATTCAAAATTATAAAGGATCAGAAGGATTGCAACTATGCAGTGGTTCAAGTATTGCCAATCCCCCTGGAGCTGCAAGATGCTATGGGCGCTTTGGCGGCAACAACTGCGCAGGATCATATATTCACGGGGAAGGGAATGCTTGTGTCCCCGCAGCAGTTTGGGTGCAAGACGGTTTAGCCTTTTCATATCATAGAGGTGTTATACATCTAAGTGGGTCAAACGGCTTTACAACAGGCACTATATCTTATAAACAAACCTCAGCCAATACCATTACAACAACCCAAGCAGGTTATGACAAAAGAAGTGCTTTTTCCACAAGATGTATCTTAAAGGGCTGGGTTGAATAAATAATCTTATATTTTTGTGTTTTGGTATTTCGAGGGTCATTTTTTTAGTTTTCTTTGACCCTCTTTTTTTATGGGCTTTCGCCTAAAGGTTTAAAACCTGTCATGCCGAACTGACTAGAAAATAAGTCGAGATTTATCGAGACGTAATTTTCTGTTCCTAC
>CANAIK010000062.1 GCA_947361225.1 uncultured bacterium | reverse complement strand
TCTTTATCGATTGAAGCAAAGTTTCGAACATTAATCGTATAAATTATTGCAGCGTTGTTCTTAAATAAATCTCTAATATTCTCCCTTGCAAAAACAGGAGTAAGGGACAATAGAATTAAACAAATAAAAATATATATTCTTTTCATATATAAAAGTATATAGGAAAAATAAATTTATTGTATAATAATTCTAGTATTAATTTTGGTGATTTCTTATGAAAAATTTTTCTGATATTTTTAAAAACGAAGATATTTTCCCTTCTTCAAAACCGATTGCAACAAGTGCGTTTTTGCTCGTTGCAATAATAATAAGCGCACTTTTATCCGTTCGATATTATCTTTATCAAAATATTATTGAGAACGGGATTGCTCAAAAAACAATAATTGCAAAAACCAGTTTTGAAGTCGTTGACAAACAAAGAACAGAATTAATTAAACGTGAAGTTGCAAATAAAATCCGCCCCGTGGTGGCACCTGTTGAAGGGGATTATATAAAAGTTGATTTGCAGAAAACCTTCGATGAAATTGAAAGAATTAAAAAAGAAAAAACCCCTTATTCAACAAAACAAAAAGCACTTTTCGATTTGATTGAAATTAATGATTCAGAAAGAGAAACAAGGGCTGTTTCATACATTCTATCAGCATCTGAAACAAATTTAACAAATGCGTTTACAAATACCAAATATATTCTTAATGAGCTTTTAACAGTCGGGTTTTTCGATACGGATATTAACAACTTCCTAACTGAAAGTCTTATTGAAAAAACCCTCACAACGCACGTTAAAAGAAGTCAATACCCTTTAATTATGGCATTAATTGAACATTGCGTCGTTCCGAATTTAATAATCGATGAATATGCAACGGATGTTGCTCGAAAAAATGCTAAAAATGCTGTAAAACCATATGTTGTGACGTTTAAAAAGGGCGATAAAATTATTGAAACCGGAGATAAAGTGACCCAGCTTAAAAAAGACGCTCTAAAATTATCCGGATACAACGCTTTTGAACTCAACCGTGGCGGGGTTTTTGGGATTTTCACCCTTGTTTGTCTTACAATGTATAGTTTAGTTTTATATATTAAAAGATACGAAAAAAAATTCTACACGCCTCGATATATGCTCTATATTTCACTTTCGAGCATTCTTTTAACTTATGTTTGTATAATAATTTCCAATTCAAGCCACGTGTCTAATTATATGATGCCTTTTTGCGCTTTTACGATAATTCTTGCAATTTTTACCAACCCGATAATTTCTTTTCTTGTTTCAATCTTAATGCTTGCAATACTTTCAGTCACTTTGTTTTTAGATTCGCAACTAATTTACGTTTTTGTCTGTGCAATATTATCAAGCAGCTATTTGGTTTCAAAAATGTCTTATTCAAAGCGTTTTGATATTATCTGGTGCGGGTTTCAGGTTGGAGCCGTTATGTTTTTATCAATGTTTTTTGTATCATTCTTTGAAGTCCAATCCCAAGCACTTCCAAGATTAATTCAGGCAAATGTACAAAATCCTTTCTTGGGGCTTATAAACGGTGTAATTTCGGCAATGATTGCAATGTTTCTAATTCCGATTATTGAAAAGGTTTGTAAAATCGTTTCTCCTTATGCTCTTATTGAATTAGCCGATCAGAATCAAGAATTGTTATCCAAAATGAGAACTTCAGCCCCCGGAACTTTTCATCATTCCTTAATGGTTGCAAATTTATGCGAGGCAGCGGCAAGTGCAATCGGAGCAAACTCAATTCTAGCCCGGGTTGGCGCTTTTTATCACGATATTGGAAAACTCCAGCGTCCTTTGTTTTTTATTGAGAATCAATCTTATTTTGGGGTTGAGAATCCCCATACGACCCTAACTCCAAGACAAAGCAAAATGGTAATTACACTTCACACTAAAGACGGGGTTGAAATAGCGAAAAAACACGGACTTCCACAAGTTATAATAGATTTTATCCAACAACATCACGGAGAAAGTTTGGCAGGGCATTTTTACACTAAAGCCCTTGAAGAAGAAGGGGAACAAAACGTTACAGAAAGTCAATTTAGATACCCAGGACCCAAACCTAAAACAAAAGAAACTGCGATTCTAATGCTCGCTGACGCACTTGAAAGCGCTGTTCGATCTTTAAAAAAACCGACTCAAGAAGAAATTGAGCAAATGGTGAATAAAATTTTTACAGACAGATTAAACGACGGACAACTTTCGGATAGTCCCTTAACTTTGTCGGATATTAAAATAATTGCAATGACTTTTAATAAAATCCTAAGAGGAATGCAGCACGAAAGAATAAAATATCAAGAAAAAGTTATTGATGAACTTAAGGATAAGAATAAAATCAACTTGCAAACACCAAACGACGAAGAGTTCGAAAGAAAAATCCAAAAACTTCAGGAAAAATCAAATGAAAACGATTAAATCTGGCTTTAGTTTAACAAAACTGGATAACAGCAGAATTATTCTTAAGAATTACAAGCCAAAAATTAAAAAAATGCTGGAAATTTTTCTCAATTTGCCCGAAATTCAATCAAGCAGGGTTTTTTGCCCTGAAATTAATAGAATTCGATTCTCGGTTTCATTCTGCAATGACGAAACGATTCAAAAAATTAATAAAGAATATAGAAAAAAAGACTCCCCAACCGATGTTATCACGTTTAGTTTATTTGTCGATGATATTAACAGCATAGTTTATCGAAAAACTGCGGATTTAGGCGAAATTATCGTATCGATTGAAACTGCAAAAAGACAAATGAAAGAAAGTTTGGATAAAGAAATTCTAACTTTAATCCTTCACGGAATTTTGCATCTTTTTGGATTTGACCATTTAACAAAAAAGGATTACGATTTTGTTGTTAGGATACAAGAAAAAATTGTTGGGGAATTATGAACAAATTTCAGTCAAGAAACTTTCAAAAAAGCGTTATGTATGCTCTTAACGGTTTAAGATTAGCATTTCGATCACAAAGAAACTTTAGAAAACATCTTTTTATCGCATTTGTGACTTTGAGTTTTGCGGTTTTATTAAAAGTGAATGTAATAGAACTATCTTTAATTCTATTTGCAAATACTTTTGTATTGGTTGTTGAAATGATTAATTCGGTTATTGAATTTGTAATCGATGCTTATTACAAAAACAAATGGGCGAAACTGGCAAAATTAGCTAAAGACATTGCAGCAGGAGCAGTTTTACTTTCAGCCGTTGTTAGTGCTATAATTACAATGTTAATTTATGGAAATAAGATTTATGAAATTATGAGGTAATAATGGAAAAAAACTTTAAAACCTTAGCTCCCAAACTCTTTTTAGAACAAGGATATTCTTGTTCCGAATCAATCGCTCGAGCGGCTTTGGAACTGGGAATCGCAAACGAAGAATTCGTATCAATCGCAACGAGTTTTTCAGGCGGCATGGGTAACGGCTGTCTTTGCGGGGCAGTTGCAGGGTCTCAAATGGTTTTAGGACTATTGCACGGAAAATACAAAGACAACAGTGCAAGATTATTAGCTCAAGAATTCTATCAAAGGTTTACAAAGATTCACAAAGTAACTTGCTGCAAGGTTTTAACCAAAGATTACAAAGATTTTCATTCTAAAGAAAGAAAACAACATTGCGTTAATATGGTTTATGATTGCGCCCGGATTCTAGATGAAATGTTGGCTGAGCTTAAACAAAAAGTTTAGCCTCTTGAAAAAACTTCAAATAACAAAGGATTATCGGTTTTAATCGGGTTATAATAAGCGCAACTTGCAACCATTGCAGCGTTATCCGTACAATATCGAAGTTTAGGAGCGTGGGTTATAAAACCTTGAGTTTTAAGTTCTTCCAGTCTTTTTCTAAGCTCAGAATTAGCTGCAACTCCACCTGCTAGAGCAATCGTGTTGCAATTTAGTTTTTTTGCGTGATAAAGGGTTTTTTTAATCAAAGTATCGCAAACCCGATATTGAAAACTTGCTGCAATATTGTTTTTAGGAAGATTATCGGACTCGAATTTTCGAACTTCTTTTAAAACTGCGGTTTTAAGCCCTGAAAAAGAAAATTCGTCCTCTTTAACTTTTGCCTCGGGAAAATTAAACGCACGATTATCACCACTTAGCGCCATTTTGTCCAACAAAACTCCCCCGGGATAAGGAATCGAACATAATCTTGCAACTTTATCATAAACTTCCCCAACGGCATCGTCGATTGTAGATGCCAGGATTTTTTGTTTATTATAATCCTCAACAAAAATTATTTGACTGTGCCCTCCTGAAACCAAAAGACAAATAAAAGGAGGTTTCAAATCCGAATCGATAAAATTAGCGCAAACGTGCGCATTTAGATGATTTACAGGCAAAAAAGGCTTATTATAAACCAAAGACAAGGTTTTTGCCCCGTTTAACCCGACCAAAAGACACCCTGTAAGTCCCGGACCCGCAGTAGCTGCAAAAGCATCGATTTGCTCTTTTTTTATAGAAGTTTTATCAAAAACTTCTTTTATTACGTAATTAATAGATTCCAAATGATGCCTTGCGGCAATTTCAGGTACAACTCCCCCAAAATTTTGATGAATTTTAATTTGGCTAAAAACCGCATCAGCTATTACTTTTCTTCCGTTTTCAACAATTGCCGCCGCAGTTTCATCACAACTTGATTCAAGAGCTAGAATTAACATTTTTATCCTTTATAAAATTTTTGTTGTAGTTTTAATTGCTTTTGCTATAATTATGTTATCATGGTTAAAAAATTAATTACAATATTATTTTTAATTCTAACTTTTACTTGTTCCACTTTCGGAGACGATCTTCAAGACGCAACAATATATTACAATGAAGCAATCGATTTATTTTCTAACGAAGAAACTGAAAAATCGATTGAATTATTCCAAAAAGCTGTTGAATTGGATCCTAATTTTTATGAAGCGCATTACAATTTAGCTCAAATTCTAATGTCTTTAAATCGAAACGAAGAGGCCGTTAAATCTTTAGAAAAAATTATTAAATTAAAACCTGATGACGCAGAAACTCTTTATAATCTTGGAAAAATCCAATACAAAAGAGGTTATTTATCCAATGCACATAAATATCTTGCAAAAATTCCAACAAGTGCGTCACAATATCAATCGGCAAAAATTTTAATCGAAAAAATTGAAAAAAGACAAAATGAGCTTAATTTAGAAACAAAAATTAAAGACCATAAACCCCTATATGACCCTCAAGGGAAAGCAAAAAGCATAGAAATGACTTCTTTTAGCGCACCGAGCGGGGTTGCAATCGACAAAGACGGAAATATCTTTGTAGCAAGTTTTACCGAGAATATTATCTACAAAATATCTGCTTTTGGACAAAAAAATGTTTATAATCGATCGAATTTACTAAAAGGTCCTATTAGTCTGGTTTTTGACAAAGAGAACAATCTTTATATTGCAAACTACAGCGCAAATACAATTGTAAAAATCAATCCCGATGGTACTTTGAGTGTTTTTGCATCAATTAACAAACCTTATTGCATTACTTATGATGAAATCAACAACAGACTCCTGGTAACCGAACAAAGCACGAACAAACTTGTTAAATTTGACTTATAACGTGGAATATATTAAATAGGAAAATAAGGTGTAATTTTTCCCTATTTAAAAATATTATAAGTGAAGGAAAACAACAATGTTTGCAGCACATTCAACGATTCAACTCTATAAAGCAAAAAAATCGGACTTAGAGGCACAAATGCTTACTAATTCCAATACTTTGATGTTAAAACACAAATACACTGCTAATGACGTTGCAAGAATTGACAATAACTATCGTCTTGAAGAAGATTTGGTTAAGAATGAAATGGATGGTTTAGACGATAAAACAAGCAATGAATATCTTGAGTTAATGGCTGAATTACAAGAACTTAAAGACGATAGGGAAAGAGAAAAAACAAAAATAGAAGAAGCTGCAAAAGAATTCGAAGATGCAATTAATCGAGAAAATACCACAATGGATTCTCAAATTAAAGCAATTGATGCTGATTTAGAGGGTCTTAAAGAAATGAGAAAACAAGATATTGAAAGAACATTTGGATATTTCCAAAACTAAAATAAACCCCCGTTCTTTGTAGTTCGGGGGATCTAAGTATAGAATATTATGTTATAAAAATTTATTATCTATTTTGATACAAAGGCGCAAGTTTTTTTTCTTGCTGCGGAATAACACCTTCTTCAATCGGCAAATAAACTCGATAATCAATATCAGGGAAACAATTGTCAATTGATTCGATTTTTTGAAGTTCAGATTCATTAATTGAGTTATTCTCAATCATATCCGCAATTTTTTCAAACCTAGAAACGTGTTCTTGGAATCTTTCCGTTGCATAATCCTTGGCTTGCCAAGTTGTAATTAAAAACGGCCAATCAGAACTTTGCAGTAACAATTCTTCTCGTGCTAGTTGATTAAGGGCTCTGTGCAAAAGTTTATCTTCAGGAATATTTTCATATTCTGCAACAATATCAATAATTCTTTTCTCGGTTGCGTGAATTATAGGCCACATCCATTCAGTCAGGTGGTTTTGCCATACCCAGAAGTGTCCCCCTTGACCCCAGCTTGATTCAGGAATTTGAATAGCCTCTGTTGGAGGATGAGCTTTTAAATATTCCCCTGCGGTCATCATTTCAACCTCAGGAACGTATTTATTGAGCTTTCTTATCACTTGTTTTATAAACTCGATTCCTTCAAACCACCAGTGTCCGTACAACTCGGTGTCAAAAGAAACCATTACAAGCCCGGTTTTACCGTTATTTGCGTTTTTATAATCATTCAATAAATGATAAATTAAATTTGTATAATGATCAGAATTCGATCCTACTTGATTTTGCGCTAAAACAGGATCATAGAGCATTTTATCGCCTAAATCGGTAGTGCTTGAGGTAATTCTCCAATAATGCATTCCTGAGTTGCAATCTTTTCTGTGGAATTCTCTATAAACGCCGTCTCCGGGGTATCCGTCCGCTGCGGACCAAACCTGAAAACCTGCTCTGTCGTTTCTTCCCATAACCGCAACCTGTGCATCGGGCAGCCAATAAGCACTGTAAGTGTCGTATCCTGTAGTTTCTCTTTTAGGCAAGGGGATATATTCAATATTTCCATAAACCCCTATGTTTCTTCGATTTCCGATTGAATTTCCACCTTCAATTACGTGGGATTCTGTGAAAAAGTATTCAATATCGTTATTCTGAAGTGTTACTTCAATTGCAGGACGCCATTTTTTCTTGCCGTCTTTACCTGTAAATTCATATCCTTGACGATAAGCGCATTCAGGCAGCCAGCAGCCTTTTGCTTTTTTTCCGAACAATCTTTTGGTTGTTTCAGACCCTACTTTAAATTGAGCATTCAAATTGGTATCAGTTGCTAAAAGCGGGGAGAATCCGTGCGTTGCACCGGAGGTTGTAATTTCAATACAGCCTAAATCCTGAAATTTTTTGAATCCTGTAATTAAATCTTTATTGAATTTGTTAATAAACAAATCTTTAATTTTTGTATACCAATCAAAGTAATATTTCGCTAAATATGCCAAATGTTGACTATGAGCAACTTCAGGGTCAGGATATCTTTCAATATCCTCACTAACTGCTTTTAATCTTGAATCCAAATAATCGATAAAACCCTGTTTTAAATGCTCGTCATTAAGCTGTTCCGCTAAAATTGGAGTAATACCGACGGTTAGTTTTGCTTTAATTCCTTCGTCATATAATTCCGAAATCATATTCAATAAAGGAACATAGGTTTCTTCCATACATTCATATAAGCACTCTTCACCAAAGGGCCACATTCCGGCCATTCTGTAATATGGAAGATGTGAGTGCAGCATAAAGACAAATTGTCCGATTTTTTGCACCATGGTTTACTCCGCCTTTCGATTTTTTCCTACGTATTCATTTATACCATATAATTATAATAGAAAATAAGCATTTAAGATTAGTTCGAAAGTATAAATTTACTAAAGTTAATAAAGAATTTTTTAATTCAAGATATTATTATGTTTCAAATTTTATTTTTAAGTTAGAATGTATTTATGGAAGAAAAAAATACAGTTTTATTTGACCCCGGTTTCGCTCCTATTGTCATAGACTCAATAGGGACGGTCGGATACACCTATTATATGTTTAATGCTTTAGGGGATATTAGAATCAAAAGAGCAAATTTTCCCCTTGTGTTAAGGAAAATTGAACATCATTTAAAAATTAACGTTTGTTTCTATCTGGGATGTTTATTGTGGGCCGGTTATATAAAATCGAACAAAAACGCAACAATTACAGGAAACGAACTTCTTAACGAGAAAACAAACGAACAGGAATACACTAAAGAAATTGATTTCTTAATTGATTTTTGCTCCAACAAAATTGTTAAGGAATATAAATATTACAAAAACAAATTCTACAGAATAGACGAAAGATATTTACCGATTCTTGAATCTTACAAAGAATTCTTAATTATAAACAAAGGTTTTGTTGCTTGTAATAATACAAATGATATAATTATCCCGAATAGCCTTAAAAAAATCTCCGATTCCGACTTAAACAAGGTTTTAGAAACGATTCAAGACGCAATTAAAGAAAAAAAGCTCGATAGAATCCTTGAACTTTATAATTTGCTTTTTTGAGCAACAAAACCGAAAACAGAAGAATTATTTTTCTCAGATAGCGCAATAATATCCCAATTGTGGGCTTTTATTAATTTTTTTGCAATATTTAAGTTTAAACTCATCCCGAGTTGGTTAAAATCGCACAAATTCTTCTTTTCCTCAAATAAAGAATTAATTTTTTCTTTTGTCATATAAATCGATTTATTTTTTGTTAAAACGCAAACCGATCCTTTGTTCTCCTTAACCGTAACTTCGATTTTTGAATTCTCAAACCCCAGACTTGAGGAGCTTGAAAGAAGATTAAAAATAATTTTTTGGATTAGTTTTCTATCGGCAAAAATTTTAATTTTTTTATTCTTGTTAGATTTAACAACAATATTTTGATTTTTATCTTTCGTATAATTCTGAATATTAAGACAACAATCCTTAATTTGTTCAACTAAATCAATATTCTCGAGTTTTAGTTTTGGTTTTTCGGTTTCATATTTTGTTAAAAAAATCGTATTTGTAACAATTTCATACAAAAAATAATTCGAGGTTAGAATTTGAGAAATTAATTCTTTTTGTTTTTCATTAACAAATCCGAAATCTTCTCTCAACAAAAGCTCCAAACTTTGAATCTGCGCTAAAAGCGGGGTTTTGATATCGTGCGTTAGAATGCAATTGAATTTGTTTTTTTCTCCTTCCAGTTTTTTTTGGAATTTGGCTTTAATTTTTCTCAATTTTTCCCTATATAATTTTTTCAATCTTTTTTTTATAAACATAACTTCCCTATAAATTAAAATAAATTTGCTTTTATTGCTTTAACAACAGCTTGAACTCTATCTTTTACGGATAATTTGGTTAGAATGTTTCCAACGTGTGCTTTTGCCGTATTTGTTGAAACAACAATTTCATCCGCTATTTGAGAATTCGTTTTCCCTTCCGTCATTAATCTTAAGACCTCTAATTCTCTTTGAGTGAGACTATTCTTTAGCTTTTGATACTCATAAATATTCTCCAAATCACAGATATTACCCGGAGGGATTTTTGTAAAAGCGCTTTTTGCAAGTTCTAAATCAATATAAAAATTTCCTTCCTCAACAACAAATTTTATAATCTTTTTTATATTGGAATAATCTTTCTTTAAAAAATATCCGCTCGCACCTGCTGAGAGTGCACCTAGAATTCTTTCATCCGAATTATATGAAGTATGAATTATAATTTTAATATCCGGATATTTTTGAGCAATTATCTTTGTAGCCTCAAGACCGTTCATTGAAGTTAATTCAAGATCCATAAGAATAACATCCGGTTTAATTTTCTCCAATTGGCGAATACAATCTTTCGCATTGGAAAAATCTCCTAAGAGTTTAAATGAATTATCATTTAAAAAATATTGCCTAAAAGCTATTCTCGTCAATAAATAATCATCGACTACAAATATTGTAACAAGGTTCATAGTCCGAGTATTCTCGTTTGCACTTTTACTATAAAGAATATTATTAAATACACACCCTTTTGTATATTACCCGTATGGCTAGTTTATTTCTTGAAGTTTTTGAATTGTTTCTTTGAGTTTTTGTTGGTTTTCGTCCACGAAATAAATTTTTATTTTTTCAATATACGCTCTTTTATCATTAGGGTACTTTTTGAGCATTGAATCGAGTGTTTTAATTGCATTCTGAATATTTTTTTGCTCAAGGTTTATTTGGGCTAAATCAATAAAATCCTGTTTTGAAGTTGGTTTTTTGCTCTTAAGTTCTTTTTGAATTGTTTTTGCTTTGTCTGTTTGATTGTTCAAATTATAAATTTCATATTGAAAATATTTATAAATTAATCGATTTTTGTCAAAAGATACTTGAGATGCACTTTTTGCGTCTTTTAGTTTAATATAGTTTCTAATCCAGTATTCTTTTGCCTCGGTTTTTTTCGAAACAAACTCCAAATTATTTAAAGATTCCTTGTAATCGCCTAAAAGATAGTTAATTTTTGCTAATTCAAGATAATAATTCTCGTTTTTTTCTTTTTTAATTGCCTCTTCTAAATAATCCTTAGCGCTTATAAACTGCCCTTGAGAAATGCAGATTTTTGCAAGCAAATAATCAATTTCCCCGTTTTTTTGCTTAAGATGGTTCATTTTCCTAACCTGGTTTTGGGCTTTGTTTATTTGTCCTAATTCAATTAAAGAATAAATATATCCAAAATAACCTTCATAACAAGTATCGTCAATTGTTATTAAATTCTCGAAGTATTTTTTTGATTCATCGAATTTTTCTTGTTCCAGATAGTAATTTCCAAGTCTTAGGATAATTTCTTTGTTATTAGGGTTAATTTTATGAGCTCTTAGGAGTGTTTGTTCGACTTTTTCTTTGTTATTGTGCTCATAAATTTTCGCTTCGTTTAAATACGTCCAAATGTTATTAGGCTCAATTTTTAAAGCCTCATCAACCATTAATTGCGCATTATTAAAATCCTGTTTTTTAATGTATAAATCAGCTAAGGAATTAAGAACCTCAATGTTTTTGGGTTCAAATTCCAAGAATTTTTTATAATTGTTTATTGCATTGTTAATATTCCCGCCGTAAGTAGCCTCAAGAGCAAGAATATCATAAGTTTCTTTGGTTGTTTTAGGAACTTTTGTAACTTTCAAGCTTTTAGCCAAATTTGTGTATAAAAAGGTATTGTCGAATAAAACCGCTTTATTTAAATATTCAATCGCTTTTTCATTGTTGTTAAGCGCTTTTTGAACCCTTGCTTTTAAATAATATGCGCTTTTGGATTTAGAATCCAATCTCAACATCATATCAGCGTAAAAATCAGCTTCTTTGTAGTTGCCGCTCTCAAAATAGGAAACTGCCATGTCAAAATAATCATCAATCGTTGAATCATCTTGAGTTGAAATGTTTATTTTCTCAATATTTTTTTGAATACTTGCAAGATTATAGGCTTTTTTAAAATTGATTTTAGCATTCTTTGAATCATTTAGCGCATTGTAGCTTTTTGCAAGCCAAAAATATCCGTCTTTATCACTTGGGTTAGAGTTTGTGTAGTTGATGAAATATGTTAGGGATTCTTGGAATTTATTTTTATAAAAAAGCTCAACACCTGTATTTAAGTCATAAAAAAGACTCCCCCAAGCGCCTTGAACGAATAATAATAAGCTTAATAATTTTGTTAGTTTTTTCATAGCACCTTATCTATTATTGTAACAACTTCCAAATGAATTTCCTCGATTGTTTTTGTCGAATCGATTATTTTTATTCTTTTCGGGTATTTTTTTGCTAATTCCAAATAACCTTCTCGAACTTTTTTATGGAAATCGATTTTTTCTTGCTCCATTCTATCTTTTGTTTTCCCAACCCGTTTTTGCGCTGATTCAATATCAATATCAAAAACTAAAGTCAAATTAGGAATTAACCCTAAGGTTGCAATTTTATTCAAATAATCGATTTTTTCAACCTCAAAACCCCTGCCGTAACCTTGATAAGCAACGGTTGAATCGATAAATCGGTCGCAAAGAACGATTTTTCCTTCCTTTAAACCTTTAAGAATAACGGTATCTGTGTGT
>CANAIK010000061.1 GCA_947361225.1 uncultured bacterium | reverse complement strand
ATACAAGAATACGATTCAAGTTATTTGGTTTGTTGTCTTTATCATCAAATATTGACGCTTTCGGGTCTTTATTCAAAACTATAATATCATATAATTCTTGAATATCTGCTAAATCAGAACCCTCCCACGAAGAAAGAATTATTTCAGCATCAGACAAATACTTGCGAATACTTTTTAAGCATTTGCGAGTCAAATTTTTTTCTATTCTTCCCTGTACAACAACCGATAATTCTCTACTTTTCATTGAAACTCCTAAAAATTAAAAGAATTGTATAATATGTCAATGAAATACATTCGCTTAGATATCCGATAAGATTTTTAAACGGTTCAAGAACTCGTTTTAGATGTTTGCGGTGTTTGAATCTTAAAGGAATAGATTTTTTACAATCAAAAGATTCATCACAATATTTTTTGTACATCGAAATAAAATATTTATAAGGAATTACACCTCTTATGTTGTCTTCAAACATTAACGCTGATTTATGTTTTAGACTAAAAATCCCTGATTGCAATGTGTCTAGGAAAATAAAATTATTAAACAATACATTCTTAGATAAATTGACAATATCATTATCATAATCGGTCCAATCCTCAAAACCGTTAAAATCTATGTGGCGGCGCACAAAACTTAAACAATAATACTGTTCGGGAGCATATCGCCAGGTTTGTGTAAGATATGGGGCTTTATCTTTGTATTTGTGTTTATATCCTGCCATATCTTCACTTTTTATTAATGGTGTATTTAAAAAATACGCAGCAATATCTTCCTTTAATCCAAAGAAATAGAAATCCGCAGGATGAAACGGTATTGGCAAACTGTTATAATCGGAATATTCTCTTGAATATACAGACGAAATTATCACTCTGTGTTTAAAGAATTTATATTTTTCATTTGCCATAGGAAACAAATCCCAGTAATCTAAAAATTCATTGTTTTCCAGATGAAAATCCGTCCTTAATTTTAGAATATACTTTCTTGTGGCTCTTTTAATGCCTTCTTGAGTTGATAACAATTGTCTGTTTCCATTGTTATAAGCACCGTAATCAGGATCTTGAATTAAAGCTCCCGGATCCTTATTTTCTACCAGTATATTGTAATCCAATCCTTTAACATCGGAGTTTTCCCAAGTTGATAAAATAATTTCAGCCTTTGGCAAAAATTTCCTAATGCTCTTAAGACATCTCGTAACATCTGAACGATTGACAGCTCCTTGCACCACAACCGAAATTTCCTTCGACTTAATCACTTTTCACCCGCCATTTTTTTTCTCAATTTTTTATTCAATATCAACAAACTTAATAGTTTTTGCAATATTTTCTTTGGTTTTAAACTTTTTCTCAATTCGTTTTCAACATTTGAAAAATGTTCGTTTATATAATAAAGCTGTTGGTTGACATAATCCCTGCTGCATCCGATTTCATAGCCCCACCAGGTATTAAGAGAATCTCTTAAATAATTGGGCGGATAATTTAAAAGCAATCCTTTTCCTTTCTTTGTCGGAATTAAAACCGATAAAATATCGCTCCAGAATTGAGATGCAAAACATTCTCTATCAATTACAATAAAATCTTCAGGTTGATTTTCTTTGTTGTCATTAAAATAATTAACAAAATTATGAGAAATTGTATGGGATTTTTTATGAAAATATTTCGCCTCCAATAAAGTCCCTGAAGATAGGGCTGCAACAGCTTTAATATTGTCATCGCACAAAATTTTATAAATATTCTCATTAATAATTCTTAAATTTTTAAATCCCCTTATAAATTGTTCGTTTGGATTATCCAATGTTGCATAAGGATGCGGTTTGTAATAAATATTTGAATATTCTTTAAATAAAGATTCCAGTTTTTCTTTGTAATCAAGAAATTTAACCAATTTATTATCTTTAACCAAAGATAGGTCAATATTAGTTTGACCGCACAATAATAATGAATTTGGCTCTATATTTAAATTAATATTTCTAGCACAGTAATATGATTTTAGCTGAGCAGCTTCAATATAGAATCGTTCTTCGTCAATTTCATATGTTTTTAATTTTTCTGTTATTTGGGGTATATTACTTCTAAAAGCAAAGAATAAATCGGAACAAAATTTTATTGCAGATACATAAATATCTATATAGGGAATATTTAGCTCATCAAACAAAAATTTCATTGCGCCTGCTACTTGTGTCACGATTATGCAATCTTCAAAACAAGATTTAAAATAGTTTTTTGCCTCTTTCGTATATTCTTTTGATGCAATTCTAATCCAATTCTCAGTATCGAGCTTATAACCGCATAATTCATAAAACTTGCAAATATCAAATTTATCAGTGTTTTTGGAAGTAACAACCTCTATTGGCAAGTCGACAATTTGTCGAATCTGTTCTTTAAAAAGATAATATTCCCATAATAAACCCCTATCGGCAAATTGAGTGTTATTGTTCTGATACCTAAGCAAGTCTCCTATAAAAACTATTTTTTTATACATTAACCCCTCCTGACAAAATTTTTTCAATTTCTTTAAGCGGATCCGGGTTAGCAACATTAGAAAAACCGTAATTTTTGCAAAAATTCAAATATAAATTAGAATCCGCAAGATTTGATTTTGAATTTATATATTCTGTCAAAGATTTTTCCAGTTCGTTTTTATTGTGACAAACAGGCAATCCAAGCTCCGTATTCCATTTTGTATTAAAATCAAAATATTTTATTATTAATGCCGGTTTGTTTATAATTGTTGCTTCTACCTGCATTGTTGTGTTCATACCAAGAACAATATCCGAGAAAAATACACTGTCTTCAGCTTTTGTAACATATTGACTCTTATAGGTTCCATCAATATCCAGACCATCGAAAGCAATATTGGATTTGTTTTTATAATTATTTCTAAATTCTGTTGGTAAAATTTTTTCAGGATGCGCAGGTGCGTTTCTAATTATTAAGTTATAATCGTTTTTTTCTGCAATATCTATTAAATCAACAATTATATTTCTCTGTTTTTCTAATGCAAAATCTTGATCGCCCCATTGAATATCGCATAATTGACAGCAGTATAATATCGTTTTTTTATTTATATCTAAATTTAATTTATCAATAAACTGTTTTTTGTCAATAATAGGTTTGTAGTTTTTATAATTTGTCAATTTTATAGAGCCCACTATTTTTATTTTTTCTTTTTCCAAACCTCTTTTTTCAAATATATTTTTAGTCATATCTCCCCAGGTTAGAACCAAATCAGATATAGGTTTTTTAGAGCCGTAATATAAATTCTCATCTTGGAAAACAGCCTCGTGCACTATACACACAGTTGGAATGCCCGCTTGTTTAAATGCATTTATTATTCTTTGATGGTGTTCGTTCCAATCTAAAGTAACGATAAAACCGTCTATTTTTTTATTCTTAAAATTCTTCACCAGTTTTTCAATGCACGATTTATCTTTGTTCATAAGCTCCCATAATTCGAATCTGTTTTTACAGTTAAAAATATCGAACAATGAAAACTTTATAAGATTTATACTTTTATAATCAGCTTTTGTAATTGAATCAAGGACATATTTCCCGAAATACCAGTCAAGATAAAGATAATTCTTTTTATTTTCGCAAATTTGTTTTAATATATTTTTAATTTCAAATTTTGAATATTTAATTTTTGGCGATTTTCGCTTAATACTTATTTTTATTCCCAGAATATTGAATTTTATATGACTATCAATAAGAGGTTCAATTTGTTTAAGATTAAAGTCTTCGAATTGTTTATAAGTACATTGATTATCCCAATTTAGTTCTTTAATATTGCCTTCAAACCACACATCGTTGCGAGTATTTATATAACTTATATTATTAGGTAAATATTTTTTTAACTTTTTAATATCACCCATATCATATTCTAAATTATCAAGATTTGTTTTTTGTCCTTTTTGAACAATTATACTTAGGTTGTAATCGTATTGTTTAATTTTTGCATATCTGCAGTCAAATCCCGCTAAAATGAGATTATACATTAACAACCCTGCATTCCAAAAAGAAATGTGTCCTCCTGTAATCATTGATTTAGCGGGAGGAACCGTAAGCGCTAAAACTCCATTGTCATTAAGAAGAGAATATATTTTTCTTAAAAACAACTGTACGTTTAGCTGATGTTCAAGCACGTGGGAACACCATATGCAGTCAAATTTTTGATTAAATTGATATTCGTTAAAGTCAGCTACTATAGTGCTAATTTTTTCGCTATTTTTTTTAAAGTAAACAGAAGAACCATAATCAATAGCGGTGACTTTTTTTCGGTTTGCTCCAAATATTTCACTGTGCTCCCCGCCGCCGCAGCCAATATCCAATACGGTTTCAAAATTATATTCTTCAAGAAGTTTTTTTATAGCTTCTGTTGATTTCATTTTATACGATAAGTCTCCTTTAATGTTCTTTGGTTTTTATTCAGACAATTGCCGCTGTAATTTATCTTTCTTTTGCTTGTTTTATAACATCTGTCTTAGTTATTTTTTGCCAATTTTCAAATTTAATCACCCTGTCGTCAATTGTGATATCTGCGTTTGGTTTGCCAAAGAAAATTTCATCATATTGGATTTTATTTTCTTCAAGCCAGTCAAGGGTAATTTTACCGACATTTTTTAAAACCTTCCCGACATTATGACCTTGCGTTTGCATATTTCTTGCGGTATTGATAATTATTGTATGTCCTTCGGCTTTTAAAGCGTCAATAAACTCTTTTGCTCCCGGTTTAACTTTTACATCAGCATAAGTTTCGTCGGGCTGTTTAATTGTGCAAATTGTTCCGTCTAAATCAATGCAAATTCTAAGTTTTCTTTCTTCCATTCTTGTCTATCCTTATTAGTAATTTTTACAGTATCATTCAATAGTTCAATTGCTCTTAAATAAAAGACTTTTTGTCTGTTTAAATTGTCTTTGTGCAGAGGAATCATTGACAAAAACAACAATCCCTCTATAAATTTAATTTCAGAGGGATTATATCCTGACTGTTCAACATATTTGTTAAATACACTTTCCAATATTGAATAATCGGCAGTTGTCAATATCTCATATTCAAATCCGCTCGGGGTTTCTTTTAATCTAAATAATCCCTGCACAATAAAATCATACAATCCGACAACACTATGGCGAAGTTTTGCAATATCATATCTTGGATCGCCAAATATTGTTTGTTCAAAATTCAATCTGCCTCTTGGATCAATAAGTTTAAAAATATAATTGTTAGAATCAAATAAAATATTAGAAAAACAATAATCGCCGTGGATAATAGTTGTTTTTCCGCTTTTACAAAGATCTTGAATACGCTTTTCTATTCCGGGACTTAAAGTTCCCAATCCTCTAAGTTTTTTACCGTTTATAAATTCGTAATCCTTAGAAAGAATTTTACTCCAATCATTATTCTGTGATTTTAATTCACTTAAGCGCTCTTTTGTTTTTTTGTAATACAGCCACTTAAGAGCAGACTTATCGGTTTGCGCAGTGTAAATTTCGAATTTTTTGTGCAGACTAAACAATTTTTTTATAATGCAATTCCAATCCTCAACATTCACTTCCCCTGATAAATAAAGCTCCTGCAAAGATGGATATCCGTACAGTTCTTGTGTTAATTGTGCAAATTTTTCATCCTTTTTAAAACTAATAAATCGTGGTGTGTAAATTTTTAGTTCTTGAGGCAAATTCTTATACCACAAAGCCTCGTCTTCCAGTTTCTGTATTTTAGTGCTTGATTTTGTAAGCAATCCGGTTTCTATATCAACAGAAATAGAGTTAAAACAACGGGCATTAAATAATTGATTTTTAGCTTTAATTAATCCTGAAGTGTGTCCTAAATCAAACCAATCATCAATTCGTCTTGTTTTTAAACTGTATTTTTCTTGATACATTTGAAGTGCGGTTGAAATTTCCTTTTTTAACATTAATCTTGCTTTAATACAACAATTTAGAAGATATTTTGTATCCGAGAATGCATAATATCCAACCAATGCCTCTTTATCAACAAGGTCAATATCCGGCAATTTATCGTAAAAATTCATATCTTTATCTATCAAACACCAATTTTTTGATGTTGTAATTTCTTTGGAAGTAAAAACAATATCCATTGAAACATCAATACTTTGAGTAAGCATTGTATCTCCCAATAAAACTCTTGTTGGAAGACTTGAATCAGCTTTTTGAAGTCCATACTTAAGAGAACTCAAGATATTTTTATTACTGTTAACTTTTACAAGTTTAATATTAAACTTTAATGACAAAACATTTTTAATATAATCAATTGTTTTTTTGTTGTCATTACAAACTACAATTATAAAATCAGTTAATCCAAAATTATTCTTTAAATTTTCAAGTTGTCTAAAAATAAGAGGTTTACCACGCAATGGAAGTAATGCAAGCGAAGAATAAAATCCGACCGGCATATTCTCATTCTTTGTTTCACCGCCAAATAAGATAATATTATTAAACTTTTGCATTGGCACCTCCTTTGGATACTTTAATATATTCTTCCAGCTGTTCGGGTGTTCCAACGCAGTCAAAATGTTCAATGTCGAAAACTCCGATTTTTGAATCGAATTTTTTCAAGTGATTATAGACATTGGACATATAAAATTCGCCTTTTGCAAGGTCGTTTTCAACAATCAAGTCAATAACGGCATTTTTAAATTGTTCTATATTTCTAAAATAATAACACCCCGTAATAGCATGGCTTGAAATAACTTCTTTTTCTTTTGTTTCAATTAAATCCCCTGTTTCATTAACACTTGCATAAGAATAACAAGCGTTATCGGAGTTTATGGTCAACAACGCTCCTGACAGTTGTTTTCTTCTTGCATAACACACAAAATCAAAAATATCTTTTTTGTTAAAAATATTATCTGAATCGGCAAATATAATATCGTATTTGGGGTTGATTTTTCTATGAGCAGCCAGCGCAGTTATGGCTGCGCCCATAGTTAATCTTGGAACTGTGACAAAATCCACGTTATACTTATTTTTTAAATTCTCAAGTTGTTTTTGTTGTTCGTTTAAAAATTTCTCTTGCAAAATAAGTGTATATATTGCATCTAATTTCGCAAAAGAAATTAAAACATGCTCAATCATCATTTTACCGTTAAATTCGATAAAAGGTTTTGGTAAATTATATCCTGCAACTTTAAACCTGCTTCCGGCTCCTGCCATAGGTATTACTATGTTGATTTTGTTATAAAAAAGTTTATCATCTGTTTTTTGTGTGTAAATTCCCACCTGACATCCTTTCTTTAAAAGGAGTTTTTTCATAATTCCCGAACATTTTCTTAACTTGTTATCTAATTTGTTAAGAGCGATAGAAAAATAGTGTTGTATTAGGGGTTTATTAATTTAAAATTAAAAAAATAGTAGAATATAACATTTTTTTAATAAATAAAAATATCTATTTTATTTGTGGTAATATAGTTCTAAGAAGATAAAAACAAGTCTTAACAAATTAGATAACAAGTTAAGAAAATGTTCGGGAATTATGAAAAAAGAGGAAATATTCCATTGAAAATTATTATTCAAGCGGGTGGAAAAGGCACAAGATTGGAAGGGTTAACAAGAAACAAACCTAAGTGTTTAGTTCCTGTAAATAACCTGCCAATTATTTTTTACGCCTTTCGAAAATTTCCAAATGCTGAGTTTACAATAATTGCAGACTATAAAACAGACGTTTTAAAAAATTATTTAAATGCATTTGGTTCACAATATAATTACAAATTCGTTAAAGCAACCAAAAAAGGAACCGCTTCCGGCATAAAAGAAGCAATTTCAACATACGAAGACAACGAACCTTTTATGATTATATGGTGCGATTTAATTCTTTCTAACGGCTTTCAAGTTCCGACAAAAAAAGGCAACTATATCGGTATTTCAAAAGATTTTGAATGTCGTTGGTCTTATATAAATAATAGATTTGTAAAAGAACCTTCGAAAGAAAATGGCGTTGCCGGATTATTTATTTTTGAGAATAAAAAAATATTAGAAAATATTACAGAAGAAGGCGCATTGGTAGGCTGGCTGGAAAAACAAAACATCAAGTTTAATCGTCTTGATTTATACGGTTCAAAAGAAATTGGAACCTTGCTTTCATATTCTGATAATAATGATTCTACACCTCGTTGCAGACCGTTTAATTCTATGGAATTTAACGGTGATATTATAATCAAACGAGGAATTAACGAACAAGGCAAAAAAATTGCCATTGACGAGATTAACTGGTATAAACACGTTAAAGAATCGGGTTTTAAAAACATTCCTGAAATTTTTGAATATGAGCCTTTAAAAATGAAACGTGTTCAAGGTAAAAATATCTTTGAATACGATTGTTTAACTAAATCTCAAAAAAAGGAAATTCTAAGAAAACTAATTGAAGCACTAAAAGAACTGCATAATCTTGAACCTGCTCAACCCGTCAATATTCAAGATGTTGAGGATAATTTTATAAACAAAACTTTCGAGAGATTATCAAAAGTTGAAAAACTTGTACCTTTTGCGGATGAAAAATTTATAAAAATTAACGGCAGATATTATAAAAATGTATTTTTCAACAAAGAAGAACTAAAAGAGGAAATAGAAAAACTTTATCCGACAGAATTTAGACTGATTCACGGGGATTGCACTTTTTCCAATCTAATGTTTGACACCTATGATATGAAAGCAGTTCTCATTGATCCAAGAGGATATTTCGGCAAAACAAAATTCTATGGAGACGTTGATTATGATTGGGCAAAATTGTATTATTCCGTTGTGGGTGATTATGATCAATTTAATCGTAAAAAATTCACTCTCGATATTAGAGAAAAAGATGTTGAACTTGCAATAAAATCAAACAGCTGGTCCGATATGAAAGAATTTTTCTTCGATTGTTTGCCGGGAGTGAATAAAACCAAAATTAAATTACTTCACGCAATCATTTGGTTGTCATTAACAACCTATGCTTGGGAAGACTACGACTCTATTTGCGGTGCTTTTTACAACGGAGTTATAAAATTAAACGAGGTATTGGAATGATAGAAGTTTCTTCTCTTTCTCACACCTGGATTCTGGATGTTGACGGGACTCTTGTTAAGCACAACGGATATAAAATTGACGGATACGACACTTTATTGGAAGGAGTTAAAGAGTTTTTTGAAACTTTGCCCAAAGAAGATAAAGTCATTCTTTTAACTGCAAGAAAAGGGCAATATCTCGAAGATTTAAAAAATTTTCTAACACAGAACAATTTACGCTATGACTATCTTTTGGTCGATATGCCAATGGGTGAAAGAATTTTAGTAAATGACAAAAAACCAAGCGGGCTAAATACTGCGTATGCAATAAATAAAAACAGAGACGAAAAGCTTAATATTGCATACAAAATAAATGAGGAATTATAGGTGAAGATTTACGAATATATAAAAGGAGATAATAAAAGAACTGCTAAATTGTTCGGTTTTCCAATAATGGAACAAACTTTTGATTATATGACGGCAGAACGCCACCAAAATTTTTTGGGCGGGTTAATTAAAACCGTAAAAATGGACGATCAATGCACGGGTTCTTTTAAAAAAGATGTTTTATTCCTGGGTCATTCTATAACAAAAAAAGTGGAAGAAAACAATTATAGAAACTTTTATGTTTTTAATAAAAAATATCGCTCAATTTCTTTGGCAGATGAATTCAAAAAAGAATATTTTCACTATTTCGATAAAAAACACGACGATATTTATATTCTAAACGCAAATTCCGGTGAAATATATCTAACTTTAACATATATAATAAAAACACTGATTAAGCGCAACAAAAGCAAAAATCCGTTGCTAATTGCAACGCACAAGTATCACGTTGATATGATAAAAATGATATGTCCTCATATATCATTTGTTTATATAAAAGAATTAAGGTCAAAAATTATTAAAGATACTTTTAAGGTAGATAATTTTAGATTTTTCTTGTTGTATAGCGGAGCTCATTTTAAACAAGTTGAAAAAGATATTAAAACTCATCCTTTAGGCGAATATCATTATTTTAAATCTATATTAAATCGCCTTAATATAAACGAAACGGATTTAGAAATGAATAAAGCCGTGATTATTCCAGAAGCCGAACAAGATATGCTGGATAAAATTAAAGCAACAGGATTAAACCTTGATAAATTTGTATTTTTAGCACCGGAAGCTCAATCTTGCAAGTTATTTGACGAAGACTTTTGGTGCAATTTAATAAATAAATTCAAAGAATTAGGATATGATACTTATGTAAATCTTGTCGGGGATGATATTAAATTAACAAGTGCAAAAGGTTATAAAAAATGTGATTTATCTTATGCAGAGGCATTTGCTTTAGCAAAAAGAGCAAAAAAGATTGTTTCTTTAAGAAGCGGTTTTACCGAATTTTTGCTGCAAACAGGCGTACATATCGATGTTTTGTACACAAATTTTAGACATAGGCATTTTTTTGACGATATGGATATTTATCACGTAATGTCCGGTTTTGGTTTGTCTCAGATTCCTTATATTGATAAAACCAAAATAAAAGAATACAACACATTTGAATTATCTCCCGTTCAATGCATTGACAGCATTTTAAATTTCGAGGAAGGTTCAAAATAATGTGTAAAGTTTCAATAGTTATGCCGGTTTATAATGTCGATAAATATATTAAACATTCTCTTGATTGTTTAATAAATCAAACATTAAAAGAAATAGAAATTATATGTGTTGATGATGGTTCTGTTGATGATTCGGTCAATATAATACAACAATATGCGCAAAAAGATTCAAGAGTAATTCTAAAGCAAATTAATCATTCATTTGCAGGCGGAGCAAGGAATGAAGGTCTTAGAATTGCAACCGGTGACTACATTATGTTTTTAGATCCGGATGATTATTATGACGTCACAATGGTTGAAACTTTATATAATAAAATTGTTGAAGACGATACTGATATGACTATATGCGGTATATACAGCGTTTTTGAAAATGAAATAATGTACAATCCGCCGTCTTATATTCCTTATATTAACACTTTTTTAGACAACAAAGTATTTTCATCAAAAGATTTAAAGGATTATATATGGTTCTTTTTGGTTTATCCTTATAATAAAATTTATAAAAGAGAATTTATCGTAAAAAACCAAATACAATTTCAACCAATAAAAAACACAAATGATGCAAGTTTTGCATTCGAAGTGCTCATTGCTGCCGAACGAATTTCGTTAATTAACAAAGCTTTTTATTATTATCGACACTTTAGACCAAACAACACAAGACTAACAAAAGGAACTTCCTTAGAATGTGTTATTGAGGCATATAAACACTCATATAATCAATGCAGAAAATATCCTTCTTTTTGTGGTGTTGAAAACGGTTTAATAGCAATTTTGTTATCAAGTTTAGTTTGGCACACAAAAATATACTGTACAACATATAACAAATCGCAAGAATTTTTCTATAATTATACAAAAAATAAATTAGAAGAATACTATGCAAATAACAATGAAATAAAAAAATTATTAAAAAATCTTATTTTTTGCGATTACATTCTAACAAACATAATATTAAAAAATAACTATCGCAGCTACATTAAAATCGTAAATAAAAAAAATATTCTAAAAACATATTTCAATATTTCTGATTATAGCAAAAAGTTTTTATTTATTACTTTATACAAACACCATTACAACACCTGCAAAGAAAGATATTCTATTCTAGGTACCACTCTTTATAAAAAAATGATTAAAGAATCAAAAATTTCAAGACATATATTAGGCATTAAAGTTTCGGAATCTAAAATTCTTACTTCTTGCACAAAAATGTATTTAACATATATTACCAATCGTTTAGACAAAGCAAAACTTATATATATTCTAAACGAACACATAGGGGAAACTTTTTTATTAAGCAATAAACTTAATCAATTGTTGAAAAACGACAATGAAAAAAGTGTTTGTTTTGTATTGCAGAATAATGTTCAAAAACAAGTATTGGATCTTTTTGCAAATAAAGAATTGATAGATTCAATCATTACGGTTCCAACGGATGCCCAGCTAAGAAAAGACATTGCATTATACTTAGGAAAGAAAAAAGAAATTAACGGTTCAACTATAAGAGTATTAATGCCTGAATTATTCTGGAGGACAGAAAAAGTAAAAAATAATCATTATCTTGATATGATTTGTAAGGAATTAAATATACCTAATGATACTATTAGAATTAAACCTAATATTAATGACGAAGAAAAAGAAAATATCCTAAAAACAGCACAGGATAAAGGCTTGGATGTAAATAATTTTATTTATAT
>CANAIK010000060.1 GCA_947361225.1 uncultured bacterium | reverse complement strand
AAATTCAAGGATTTTTATCAAAATTTCAAAAAAATAAACCGCAGGAAAACCCAACGGTTGAAATTCCGCAAAATCAACCTTTAATTGAACAAAAACCTGTTTCTAATGTTGTAAAATCACCGGAAGATGTTAGTGCTGTGGTTTCTAGCGTTCTGAGCAATTAATTTCTTGCTAAATTTTTATGATGTTGTATTTTTAAATTAATGAAATACAAAAAAATTCCAAATGAATATTATATTAAAATTCTAGATAAACTAACTCGTTTTGAACCCGCTTTTATTCGATATAAGTGTGTTTTTGATGATATTATAAATAAATTTTCACTTGAGGATAAGACTAAGAATTTAACTTTAGTTGAGCAAATGGATATTGTTAAAGAAATTTTTAATTCCTCGCTAAAAACTTCCGAATTTGACCCCTGGGTCAATAATTTGCTACTTAGTTTAGAGGATAAATATTTTTTCTCAAACGAAGAATCTTATCAATACCTTTCGATTAGACTTAATATTTTTCAAATGGTTAATGAAATAAAAATTGATAAAAAAACACCCAAAAACGTAATTTGGCTTAAAGAAATTACAAAAAACAGAAACAATATCGAAAAACTGAGAGAAAACAAGGCTCTTGGATATCCTATCGAAAAAATAATTCTTTGCGAAGGACAAACCGAGTTTGTTTTGTTGGACTCTATTTTTAAGCTTTTTAATATCGATTTAGATAAGCTTGGTTTTATGATTATCCCCGCAGGGGGCAAAAAC
Source organism: uncultured bacterium (assembly GCA_947361225.1). GTDB lineage: Bacteria > Cyanobacteriota > Vampirovibrionia > Gastranaerophilales > Gastranaerophilaceae > RUG14156. The sequence goes on along the minus strand of CANAIK010000060.1, from coordinate 11,964 downwards.
CAGGTGGCAAGGAAGTATTATTCAATGATTGAATACACAAAACTTCCTTTTTTTGTTCTTCTTGATAAAGACGCAGGAGCAACAAGGGAGCTTATTGAGCCGAAACTTCGAAAAAACGATAGAATTTATCTTATTAAAAGCGGGGAATTTGAAGATTTAATCCCTAAGAACATTCTTTTAAAAACAATTAATTATGTTCATAAAAACGATGAAAACTGTTGCATTGAGGACTTTTCAGCCGAAAATTCAATGGTTTTTAATCTTAATAATATTTTTAGAAAATATGGGTTTGGAGAATTCAAAAAAGCCCGATTTGCCGCTTGGCTAAAGGATTACATTACAAACTTTTGCACTAAAAGCGATTTTTTAGATTCCGAAATTCTTAACATAATTTTACAAATCACAAAAAAATAGCAATTATACTTGAAAAAAATTTTTATATTATTTATCAAGTTAAAAGGGAGAGTAAAATATTATGGCGGAAACTGGAATCAACAGTCTTCATTTAAATTTTTCAACAAAAATTGAAGATAGAAAAAAGACGGATGAAAATAACAACAACTACGTTGAAACAGATATTTGGGATAAGAATGAAAAAGATAATCTTGATTGTGTTTCAAGAATTCTCAATAACTGTTATGACACAAATTTATACAGCGCTAAAGGGGAGGCTATTTGGAACAAAATCGCAGAACTTAACGATTTAGATTCTGATTACGATAAAGCAATGATTATGCCGGAACAAAAGTTAATTTTGCCTGAAAGTATTGATGTTGGTGAAATTGTAACTACAGACCTTGAAGGAGAAGTTACTCAAACCGATGTTTATGACTTAGATGGAAATTTACTTGAAACAAGCTATGCTAATAAAGACGGAGGGGAGCTAACACCTGTTTTTGATTGTTGGGCGCAGGATTACAAGATTGTTTCAACCGAACCTTTCGAAGCAACAGCAGTAATTGATGATTGTCCTGCAATAATAACAAAAAATGGCAATGAAACCAATATTACATTCGATTTAGGTGGCAATGGTCTAAAATTTAAAGATGGGGACACAGAAATAAAATCAACTCAAAAAGTTTTTACTTATAATTCTCAAGGTTCTCGTATTCAATCAATCCATAAAAATGAACAGGGCGAAGAGATTTATTGCTTTAAATATGAATATGATACAGATGGAAAAACCAAACTAAAAGAAGTTGAAACACCATTAAAAGAAGGAGTTGCCCTAAAAGGACGTAATAAATCTTGCAAAAAGTTTGAAACAGAATTTAGCGTTACAGGAAAAATTATTTCTCAAACTGCCATAACAGATGAAGGAAGAGAAGTTTATGATACAAAAACTAATCAATGGATAAAAGTAGAAACAAAATAATACTTTAAGAACAATAATCAAAAGCAAGATCTAAAGTTGGAGCCTTCGTAACGATAGCACTTGTTGAAATAACATTAACACCGGTTTTTGCAATTTCTTCAATGTTATCAAGATTAACACAACCGGAGGCTTCAACTATTGCTTTATTATTGATAATAGCGCAGCTTTCCTTCATTTGTTCAATTGTCATATTGTCAAGCATTATAATATCAACTTTATTATCAAGAGCCTCTTTAACCTGATTAATTGTATCGCATTCAACCTCAATTTTATGAGCGTGGGATAAAGTTTTTCTAACTTCAACTACCGCTTTTGTAATCGACCCCCCGTAAAGCGCTATATGATTATCTTTTAGCATTACACAATCAGATAAATTGAATCTATGAAGGTGGTTTGTTCCCACTTTTGCAGCGTATTTTTCAAAAAGTCTAAAATTAGGAGTATTTTTTCTTGTGTCAACAACCTTAACCCCGTATTTATCAACTTTTTGCTGAAATTGTCTTGAATAAGTTGCAATCCCTGACATTTTTTGAACAAAATTAAGCGCAAGTCTTTCTCCGGTTAAAATAAATCTTGCATTTCCTTTAATTTTTGCAATTCTATCTTTTTTATTAATTAAATCCCCGTCTTTAAAGTAGAATTCGATTTCGACTTCGTTTTTACTTAAGATTTCAAAAACACGCTTAAAAACATCACATCCGCACAAGACACCGTCTTGTCTTGTGGTCAAATAGACTTCAAATAAAGGATTATCAATCGACGCACAAATTGCATCTGTTGTAATATCGCCCCAGTAAAAATCCTCCTTGAGGGCATTTGTAATAAAATCATCGATTGCAAAATTATTAAGCCAATATTTTGTCATATTGTTGTCCTTCTGTTGTTTCATTAAGCGGATAATCACTTCTATAATGCGCCCCTATTGAGTTTTCACGTTTTAGTGCTGAATTTATAATTAAAGTAGAAAGTTTTAGCGCATTAATTAGTTCAAACTTTAATCTTGATTCACAAAACTCAAGGGAAAAAATTCTTGTTTCAATATTTTTAATAATATCAAGTGCGCTCAATAAACTCTGCTTATTCCTCACAATTCCAACGTTTTTAGACATTGTGGTTTTAAGTTCATTGAATAAAATTTCGATAAATTCGTCTTGTTCGCTATTAAAATTGTCCATTTTTTCGTATTTTTCAAGAACATTCTTAATTTTTTCATCGAATTTTTTAGGAGGACAAGCACATTCTTTAATTAAATTCTCACTTAATTTTAGCGCAAAAACGCTGCATTCCAAAAGCGAATTAGACGCCAGACGATTAGCGCCGTGGAGCCCTGTTGAAGCGCATTCTCCTATTGCATAAAGATTTTTTATTGTTGTTCTTGATTCCAGGTCAACTTTAATTCCTCCCATAAAATAATGTTGCGCCGGAGCAACAGGAATTAAACCGGTTGATAAATCAATATCGTTATCAAGACAAAGCGAAGTAATAGTAGGGAATCTTCTTTTAAATTTTTCAATTCCGATTTGAGATATATCCAAATTGACATAATTATTCGAATTTTTCTCAAGTTCTTTAACGATTGATCGAGCTACAACGTCTCTTGGAGCTAAATCGGCTAAGGTACTATAATTTTTAGCAAAATAATCCCCGTTAATATTGGTTAGTTTTGCCCCTTCGCCTCTGGCGGATTCAGAAACCAAAGGAAGGGTTTTTTTGTTTTTACAATAAAGTGCTGTTGGGTGGAATTGTACAAATTCAAGATTCTCAAGTTCCGCTCCAACGTTATGAGCCATTATAATTCCGTCTCCTGTTGAAACTTCGGGGTTTGTAGTGTTTTTATAAATTTGTCCGATACCCCCTGTTGCAATGACAATATTAGCTGAATAAATCGCTTCGAAATATTTTCTTGAATGATTATAAACAACCAAACCCTTGCAAACATTGAATTTATCAACTAGAAGTTCAAGCGCCATTGTGTTTTCATAAATATCGACATTATTGCACTCTCTAAGTCTGTTACAAAGTGTCTCTTCAATAATTCTTCCTGTTGAATCGCCCTTAGAATGAAGAATTCTAGGGGTTGAATGAGCGCCTTCCAAAGTAAAGTTGAGTTCGTTTTTGTCGTTTTTGTCGAATTCAACACCAAAGTTAATAAGTTCTTGAGCCACAAGAGCGGAATTTTCAGAAACAAATTTAACGGCATTTAATTTATTTAAACCACAACCGGCTTTAATTGTATCTTTAATATGAGATTGAATTGAGTCGTTTTTATTTAATTCGGGAATTACACTAACAATCCCGCCTTGCGCCAATGCCGAGGAGCCTGAAAAAAGTTCTTCTTTTGTTATTAAAAGAATTCCGTCTGAAAAATTAGAGCTCTTGGCAAGTTTATTTGCCAAATACAAACCGCTGATGCCACTACCAATAATTACAACATTATATTTTGAATATTTCATTTTGTATTCCTTACTATTAAATAATAGTACAAACAATATTTTTTTTCCATGATAAAATTGTGTTGTTGAAAATATTTTATGAGGTAATTATGACAGATACTAAAAAAAGAGCCCTCCTTTGTATATTAGACGGATGGGGAATTTCAAAAGACACAAAATCCAACGCAATTAAGAGCGCTAATACTCCTAATTTCGATATGCTTATAAAAAACTATCCAAACACTGAAATTCGAGCTGACGGGTTGTTTGTCGGACTTCCTGAGGGGCAAATGGGAAATTCTGAAGTGGGACATTTAAATATCGGAGCAGGAAGAATCGTTTATCAAGAACTGACAAGAATAAATAAAGCAATCGATGAGGGTGATTTTTTCCAAAACGAAGAATTTTTGAATGCTATTAACCACGTTAAAAAAAATAATTCCAATATGCATATTTACGGACTTGTTTCACCCGGCGGGGTTCATAGTTCGATGAAACACTTAAAGGCTTTAATTAAACTAATGAGTGATAATGGTCTTAAAAACGTCTATATCCACGCATTCTTAGACGGAAGAGACACTCCCCCTAAATCTGCTTATCAATATTTGGCTGAAATTGAGAATGAACTTAAAGAACACAACTTGCCTCCAATTGCTTCAATTATCGGTCGTTATTGGGCAATGGACAGGGATAAACGCTGGGATAGAGTTGAAAAAGCTTACGATTGCTTAACTTTGGGCGTTGGAGTTAAAGAAAACTCGTCTCAGGAGGCAATCGATAATTCCTACAAAAAAGATATTACGGACGAATTTGTCGAACCAACCGTAATCGCTGACACAAGAATTAATGACAACGACGCAATAATTTTCTTTAACTATAGACCTGATAGAGCAAGAGAAATTACAAGAGCTTTCTGCGACAAAGATTTTAGCGGGTTTAATCGAAAAAAAGTTATAAATAATCTTTATTATGTTTCTATGACCCAATACGATGAAACTTTTAGCGTTCCCACCGCTTTTAAACCGCAAGTTTTGGTTAATATTTTAGGCGATGTACTGGATGACAACAAAATCCAGCAATATAGAACTGCTGAGACTGAAAAATATGCTCATATTACATTCTTTTTTAACGGCGGGGTTGAAAAATCAGGAAAACTGGAAACAAGAGCTCTTGTTAACTCGCCCAAGGTTGCAACTTATGACCTTCAGCCTGAAATGAGCGCTTATGAGCTTTGCGACAATGTTCTTAAGGCGCTTGATGATAAAAACTACGGATTTATCTTAGTTAATTTTGCAAATCCCGATATGGTAGGTCACACCGGGGTTATGGACGCTGCAATTAAGGCTTGCGAGGCTGTCGATAGTTGCGTTGGGAAAATTGTTAAAAAAGCGCTGGAGAATGACGTTACAATGATTCTAACTGCAGACCACGGAAACGCAGAATGGATGTTTAACGAACAGACAAACTCCCCGCAAACCGCTCATACGACAAATCCTGTTCCTTTTGTTGTAGTTTCTAAAGAAAAAGTGGAAATCGAACAAGCTGGAGCACTTTGTGATATTGCACCGAGTATTCTTAAAATTTTAGGAATAGAAAAACCAAAAGAAATGAGCGGGAAATCATTAATTAAATAAAATTAGGGATTTATATAGAGCTTTTACACCATTTTGAACTCGTTTCCGGAATCTGATAATTGGTAAGATGCGAAAACGCCAAGTAGGAACAGAAAATTACGTCTCGATAAATCTCGACTTATTTTCTAGTCAGTTCTGCTTGACAACCCCTAAAAACTAAATTAAAAATGGGTCTTTTTTAAGACCCATTTTTAAAGCACGGTTTTTTGGTAAAAATTTTAGGATAGAATTTAATATAATCATCCAAATTTCTATGGAACGCTTCAAAATCAAAGCTATTTCCTTTTTTTAAAGTGCTCAATTGAACATTATAGGCTTGATAAATTGCCCTTGGAATAATATTTCCAACAGTTGCGCTCCCCCTCAAAAAAGGCGAGGATTGAGCAATTAACCAATTAATTGTCGCTGCAGATTGATTAATTTCATCTAAATTGGGATTATTTTTAGCGATTAATTTTTGATATTCTTTTTTAGCTAAATCAAGATTATTTCCACTTATAAAAGGTCGATAACCATAGCGGATAAAAAAAGAGTCATTAATTCTAACAATTGTGCACAAAGATGCATCTTTGTACTGCGGATTTGAATTTGGAGTAAAAGTATTGTCTTTTTTAAATCTTAGCTTATTTGCATATTTTTTATAATACTCGCATCCTTGAGAATTTTTATTAAAACAAAACCCTGCGCTTTGATTTATTCTTAATTTTGCAAATCGATTTTGTTGAGGGTTGTCTTTGTTAATAATCGGGAGTTCTTTTTGTATATATGATATTAAAGTATCGAAATCCGCTTTGGATTTAATCATTAAAGATAAAGAATCTCTTAATTCTTTTATTTTATAAGCCCAAACGTAATTTTTTTGATAAAATTTCATATTAATAAAAAACTCACTAAGATTTTTATTAGATAACGATATTTCATCAACAATCGGATTGCAGAATGTCTTTGTTGCTAATTTTTTAGGGTTTAAGCCAATTGGTAGTATATTTGCAATTTTCATTTTAACAATAAAAAACCAAAAAATAGAAAAAATTGCTTAGTTTGCTCTTTGGTTCTTAATAATCATAAAACCGGAAAAAATTAGAATAGATAAACTTATTATTGTTGCAATCGGTATTGAATAAAAGTCCAGAATACTATCTATTCTTAAATTCTCAACTATAATTCTAATTGTTGAATAGAAGAATAAATATAAGTAAAAAATTGTTCCTTTATTAAGTTTTTTACATTTAAGGAATAGAACAAAAAGAAGAATAAAAAGCAACAAATCAAGAATGCTTTCATATAAAAAAGCAGGATGATAATAGCTGTAGTTGTAATATCCGTCTTTTCTATAAGGATAATCCACAAAAAGCTTTAAAAAACCATTGTAAGGAGCTCCATATGCCTCTTGGTTAAAATAATTCCCCCATCTTCCAATGCTCTGGCACATTGGTAGGGTAATTGAAGTAATATCTAAAAATTTCAATGTATCCAGTTTGTATTTTTTTGTAAAATAAATAAATAAAGGAATTGAAAAAAGTATCCCGCCCCAAATCGACAATCCCCCGTGGTTAATAAGAAAAATTTCTTTAGGATAATGAGAATAGAAAGAAAAATTGCCAAGGACATAGAAAATTCTCGCTCCAATTACGGCAAAAATAACGTTATAAGGAATAAAATCCAAAAAAATTTCACTTTCTGTCTTAGAATATTTTTTTTGAATCAAAAAATAGGTAAAAAATATTCCTACAAAAAAAGATAGCGCCATTATAATTCCATAATAGCGAATTGGAAAGTTAAAAAGATTAAACGCAACCGGATTTTTTATAGGATAAATTATAAATTCCATATTTAATCAACCACAACCATAGAATTGCTATTGGACTCAATTTGTTCTTTTACCGCCTCAATATCGTCATTATCAGGCGCAAGTTCAATATATTGTTGATAAGCAGCGTTCGCTTCCGCTAAATAGTCGTTATAAAGTTCTTTTTCCTCAAGAGTTTCGCTTTTTTCCTGATTCTTAATTTTATCAGCAGCACAATTATAAGCAACTCCCAAAGTGTAGTAAACAGAAGGTTCTTTGGGGGATAATTCTTTCGCTTTTTTAATGTTATCAAGCGCTTTTTGACAATTATCAACCTTTAAATAAGCAACTGCAAGGTTGTATCTTGTTTCATAAATATTCTCGTCTAAATCTATTGAGGATTCAAGTCTTGAAATTGCGCTTTCGACATCGCCCTTGTCAATATAGGTTTTAGCAAGCTCGTTAAGCTCGTGGATTGCAAAATTATTCATACAAGCGCTTGTCAAAACTCCCAATATTAAAATTGCCAAAAAAGACAAAAGTTTTTTCATAAAAATTAATCCTTAATAAAATCTTTATCTATTATTTAGAATATTTGTGTTACATTTATTTGTAAATCATTCATTTGGTTAATTTTTAGATGAACAAAGAAAATTTTATAATACTTAAATATCAAAATAATTATATCGATAATTTAATAAACAGTCTTTTTGGGCTGGTTTTAGAAAATTTATCCAATAAACAATGCGTTTATGAAAATTTATCCGACAAAAGAGAAATACTTGAGGATTTTCTTTTGAATTTTGATTTAAAATTCGATTATTTATCAACTTTCCACATTGATTCACTCAAAAAAAAGTGTGGAATTATAAACAACGAAAAAAAATTAATAAAGAATTTAAACAAGAAAAAATTTGATAATAAAAATATTTTCCTGGATATTAAAACTTTTAATTTAGAGAATTTTCCCTTTTTAATTAATGATATAAAAAAAATTTTTACTTACAAAAATTTGGACTTTATAATTAACTTCGATATCCTTGAGAATATCACAAAAACTAACTCAATCGGGATTTATATAAACGAAAAAGACTATAGCGAGGTTGATTTTGATTTTATTGATAGGGCGCTTATAAGACTTAATAAATATATAAAACAGCCAAGAATTTTTATTTTTTGCGATAGTGGATTAAAAAAAGATTTAAAATTATCTTTTAATTATTCAATAGTTAATACAAACACAGAAAAAGAAGAATTTTACTTTTTATCCAAATGCAAATATAAAATTATTCCGGATTTGAAAAATTCTAAAAATAAATCCCTGTTAGCTACGTTTTTAGGTAAAAAAAGCAGCAGTATTGATATAATTCAAAGAAAAAATACAATATTTTTCATCTAGTATTCCAAAGGTTGTTTTACAAAAACCCCGTCGCCGCCTAAATATTCAACTTCTTTATTGTTAATATGAAGATAAATCGGTTTATTAGGAACAAGAACCCTGACTGTTTTTGCAAGCTGTTTTATTCTATTCTCAACGCTTTCAGACCCACCGCCGTTTCCAAAATTGGAGGTCAAGTTTACAATTACCGATTTTTGATTAATTTTTAAAGAAATTAAATCAACATTAGGCGGGATTTCAGAATACAAACCCTGCTTGGATTCAGCAATTGTTGGACCTTTTAAAAGAAGATTAATTGAGGCTTTTAAGGTTGTAGGGTTTTTTAATTCCCTTTTAATCGGGGTAAGTTCCCCGTTAGGCAAATAAAAATAACAAGTATGGATATAAACCTTTTCTTCTTTTTTATCTTCTTTAGAAGTTTGTTCGTCAGGTTCTAAAGACACTTTTTGGACGGGTTCTTCAACATCCTCGTGCATTCCAAAAATAGGATTCTCTTTAGACACCTTTAATTCGGTATTATAGCTGTCATTAGAAAGAAGTTTATAGACTACAAGTCCTAAAGCTATAAAAAGACATACAAAAAAAGTTTTTACAAAAGTATTCATACTATCCCTTCAAAAAATAATCTCTTTGGTTTAATTAAATTATCTGACAAATTTGCAATAGATACAAGTTTGTTATTTTTAGTTAATAAAATGTTACTTTTGTTAAAATTTTTATCGGTTTTAATATGGTTCCCCTGAATTATTCTTTTGAATTCATTGTCGTTGAGCTCCAATTTTTCTAAATTCAAAACATTAAGAGGATTAATTTTAACAAATTCACTATCTAAGTCTTGTGCGTTTTCAATTGTAAAATTCCCGGCTTTCGTTCTTATTAAATTAGATAAATAAGCTCCGCACGTTAATTTTTCACCAATATCATTAACTAAAGATCGAATATAAGTCCCTTTTTTGCATAAAACCTTAATTTTTGCCTCATCGAATCCGTTGTAATCCAACAATTGAATAGAATAAATTTCGATTTCTCTTTTTTTAATATCAAGTTCAACATTGGGATTATTTCTTATAATATCGCAGAGTTTTTTCCCATTCTGCTTTATTGCGCTATACTTAGGGGGTGTTTGAAGGCTTTTTCCAATAAAAGAATGTAAGATTTTTTCTAAATCGGATTCTAGAAACGAAGGTTTTTTAATGAATTTTTTATCCCCCTCACAATCAAACGTTTCTGTTGTATAGCCGAATTTAATATCGGCAATATATTCTTTATCAGATTCCAAATAATCAAGAAGTTTAGTAGCTTTTCCGACCCCAATCTGTAAAACTCCTGACGCTAAAGGATCAAGGGTTCCTGAGTGACCAATGGATTTAATTTTTAGTTTTTTTCTCAAATTTCTTATAACGTCAAAAGAACTCATCCCCTTGGGTTTTAGAATATTCAAAAAATACACTACAATTCACCACGCTCGATTTTATTAATGAGTTCAGTCATTTTAGCGCCTTTTTCCAAGGAATCGTCCAAGATAAAAAGCAGTGTTGGAGTTTTTCGAAGACGAATTCTTTTTCCAACCTCGTGTCGAATTTGTCCAACGTGTCTTTCCAGGGCAGTCGATGTTCTTTTTTTAACTTCGTCCGAGCCAAAAACGCTGTAAAAAACCCTTGCAGCTGAATTATCAGAAGATATTTCAACATCTACAATAGAAATTAACCCCGTTATTTGAGGATCTTTAATTTCTCTAAAAATTATATCCGAGATTTCTCTCATTAGAGCTTTTCTAACTCTTTCGTTTCTTAATGACATAAAAATTCCTATATTAACGTCTGGGGTTCAACTTCCTTGGTTGTTGATACTTCAATTATATCGCCTTCTTGAATATCATTAAACTTATGGAATGAAATCCCGCATTCGAAACCTTCCTTAACCTCTTTGACGTCGTCTTTAAAGCGTTTAAGTTGATCGATTTCACCTTTAAATATTTCTTCACCGTTTCTTAGTAAACGAGCTGTTTTTGAGCGCACAATTTTACCCTCAAGGACGTAACAACCTGCGATTCTTGTAGTTTTTCCGATTGTGAATACTGCTCGAACCTCAGCTTTTCCAAGTTCAAGTTCCTCAATTTCAGGGGATAGTAAAGAAAGCATGGTTTTTTCGATATCTTCAAGAACTTGATAAATAATATCGTATTTTTTAATTTTAACACCTTCTTTTTGAGCTGAAATTAGGGCATTTGAATCTTCTTTAACTGTGAACCCTAAGATAATAGCGTTAGACGCTGACGCTAACATTACGTCAGCTTCAGAAATATCACCAACCCCAACGTGTACTATTTTTGGTACAACTTTTAATGATTTAACGTTGGAAATTGCGTGTGAAACAGCCTCAGCAGAACCGTTTGTATTGGCTTTAATGATTAAATTTAAATTTGTTACTTCGTCTTCGCTCAATGCCTCTTTTTGAACGTGTGCCGCTGTCATTGCCTCAAGACGAGTTGAGCGTTCTTGTTGTTTTCTTTCTTGAACTATTGCTTTCATTGCCTTGTCGTTTTGAACTACTTCAAAAATATCGCCGGCTTGAGGAACTTCATTAAGCCCTAAAATTTCAACAGGAGTGGAAGGACCCGCAGTTCGAACCCTTCTTCCGGAGTCGTCCAATAAAGCTCTTACTTTTCCGCCAACAGAACCTACAACAATTGAATCCCCGACTTTTAAAGTCCCGTTTTGAACTAACATTGTTGCAACGGGTCCTTTTCCTTTATCAAGGTTAGCTTCAATTATAACACCGGTTGCAGGGCATTTTTCTACAGCTTTCAACTCCTGCATATCAGCCACAAGCAGAATATATTCTAATAATTCGTCAATTCCGGTTTTTTGAAGAGCGGAAACAGGAACGCAAATCGTATCCCCGCCCCATTTTTCAGGAATTATATTGTGTTCTGTTAATTCTTGCAAAACCTTATCAGGATTAGCGTCAGGCTTATCCATTTTGTTAATTGCAACTATAATTGGAACATTAGCCGATTTTGCGTGTGAAATACTTTCAATAGTTTGAGGCATAACCCCGTCGTCCGCCGCAACAACCAAAACCGCAATATCGGTTGATTGAGCGCCTCGAAGACGCATTTGGGTAAACGCCTCGTGGCCCGGCGTGTCTATAAAAACAATTTTTTTCTTATCCAGCCAAACAGTGTAAGCACCAATGCTTTGAGTAATTCCACCAACTTCTGTGTGAACAATTTTGTGTTTAGATGCTCGAATTGAATCAAGAAGGGTAGTTTTACCGTGATCAACGTGACCCATAACAGTAACTACAGGAGCACGTTTAATAATATCTTCTTC
>CANAIK010000059.1 GCA_947361225.1 uncultured bacterium | reverse complement strand
TTCATTCTAATATTTAATTTTCAATTTCTATACCCTCGGTCCTTGCGCACCCCCAACATTCTATCAAAAAAATCATAACTTTAACAAAATGTTTGGTTGGGGTCCCTGCTACGTCCCGAAAATATTTCATTCTAATATTTAATTTTCAATTTCTATACCCTCGGTCCTTGCGCACCCCCATTTTGTTGAAACGGGGTCTTTGCAACGTATCCGAAAATATATTAAACATTTCACATCTATTATCTTACCACAAAATCAAAAAAATCAATATTTTTATTACAGAATGATAAAATTTTGATAAATTAAAACCCCTGATTTTGATTCAGGGGTTTTTGATTGTTTAAATATTTGATTAATATCTGTAATGAACAAAAGCTTTGTTAGCTTCAGCCATTTTGTGCGTGTCTTCTTTTTTCTTAACAGCAGAACCTGTTGAATTGGAGGCGTCTAAGATTTCATTTGTCAATTTTTCAATCATGGATTTTCCGCCTCTTTTTCTTGCAGCCTCAATAATCCATTGAGAAGCAAGTGCTTGTCCTCTATCGGGTTTAACATCAATCGGTACTTGATAAGTAGAACCACCGATACGACGAGCTTTAACTTCAATTAGAGGAGTTGCGTTTGTAAGTGCTTTTTTGAATGTTTCAATTGGTTCAGCCTTAGCTTTTTGTTGCACTTGTTCCATTGTTGTGTAGAAAATTCTTTGTGCAACAGATTTTTTACCTTTTTTCATTAAACGGTTGATAAATTTTGCAATATCAACACTATTATATATAGGATCCGGATTTGGAATGCGTTTTGCCGGTTTTGATCTTCTGGACATGTTCTGTTATTAACCTTTCTTCTTATTTTTTAGCTTTTGCCTTTTTAGTACCGTATTTAGAACGAGATTGAGTTCTGTTTGCAACACCTTGAGTGTCTAAGGTACCTCTAATGATGTGATATCTAACACCGGGAAGGTCTTTAACCCTACCGCCTCTGATCAGCACAACAGAGTGCTCTTGCAAGTTATGTCCGATGCCAGGAATGTATGAAGTTACTTCAAATCCATTGGTTAGACGTACACGAGCTACTTTTCTCATAGCTGAATTAGGTTTTTTAGGAGTTGTTGTATAAACTCTTGTGCAAACCCCACGTCTTTGAGGACAGCTTGTAAGAGCCGGTGATTTTGTTTTATCTTTAATTTTTTGTCTTTCTTTTTTGATTAATTGATTAATTGTAGGCATATTTTCCCCTTAATAATAGTTATCTGTATTATCTATTTGACTATAAACAAGTTCTGAAGTCAATATTTTTTTAATGTTCTTTCTTTGATTGTTAATTTTTGTTAAAATTTTCCAAAAGTTCATTCGAATATTGTTCAAAAGTTCCTTCGATAATTGATTTTCTTAAATCTTTTGCAAGATTAATAAGAAAATGAATATTGTGGATGCTCAAAAGCGTTGCCGCTGTGGATTCTTGGGTTTTATAAAGGTGTCGGATATAAGCTTTTGTATGATTGCGACAAGCGTAGCAATTGCATTGTTCATCAAGTGGTGTAAAATCATCTTCGTATTGTTTGTTTTTTATAATTCTATTCCCTTGATAAGTAAAAAACGTCCCGTGGCGGGCATTTCTTGTGGGTAATACGCAATCGAACATATCAACCCCGAATTTTATCCCGTAAATTAAATCCTGCGGGGTTCCTACTCCCATAAGGTATCTTGGTTTGTTGTAGGGTAATAGCGGAGCGGTTATTTGTGTAATTTTATTCTTAATATCCATTGGTTCACCCACGGAAACCCCTCCGATTGCGTACCCGGGCGCATCGAATTGAGATACAAATTGAGCACTTTTAATTCTCAAATCTTCAAAAAAAGCTCCCTGAACAATAGGAAAAAGTGCTTGAGAATAGTTTTTGTGGGCTTCAAAACAGCGTATTAACCAGTTGTTTGTTTTATCGAGCGCTTTTTTTGCCTGTTCGTAAGTGCAAGGATAAGGAGAACATTCGTCGAATGCCATTATAATATCGGCCCCTAAATCTTCTTGAATTTTCATTGAAATTTCAGGTGAAATGAAGTGTTTAGAGCCGTTTTTGGGGTCTTGGAAATAAACCCCGTCGTCTGTAATTTTTCTTAATTTTGAAAGCGAAAAAACCTGAAAACCGCCGCTGTCCGTTAAAATTGGCTTGTGAAAATTCATCCAGTTGTGAAGTCCGCCGGCTTTTTTAATTAATTCGCATCCTGCTCTTAAGTACATATGATAAGAATTTGCAAGGATTATTTGAGCCCCCGCTTGCAGAATTTGGTCATTTGTTAACATTTTTACGGAACTGTTTGTTCCAACCGGCATAAAAATTGGCGTTTCAATGACTCCGTGTGGCGTTGAAAAAAGCCCGGCTCTACAATTGCTTGAGGATGAGTTTTTTATTATTTCGAAACTAAAAAAATCGTTGTATGACATTTATTGTTTTAAACCGCCGTGTTCGTCCAGGATAATTTCAAACATTGTTTTATAGTTTTCGCAAAGCTCGCTATCCTTGAAATATAAATGCAGTTCTCTTTCAGCACTCTTTTCACCATCTGAAGCATGGACTAAATTTGTAGTCGAATAAGAAGAATAATCCGCTCTAATTGAGCCGACATCAGCCTCGTCAGGTCTTGTTGAACCAACAATGTGTCTAACGCCTTTAATTACATTATTTCCTTCAACAACCATTGCAACAATCGGTCCTGAGGTTATAAAATCAATTAATTCAGGATAGAATGACTTTCCTGCGTGTTCTTCGTAGTGTTTTGCAGCGATTTCTTGAGTTACATTCATCATTTTTAAAGCTACGATTTTATATGATTTATCTTCAAATCTTTGAATAATTTTTCCTATTAAACCTCTTTTTACCCCGTCCGGTTTAACTGCTACAAATGTTCTTTCCATTATAATGACCTCTTTTTTAAAAATACATTTTAATTAGAGCACAAGTTTTATATTTGTGCAAATTTTTTAAGTTAATTTTTATTAAATTAATTTGAAAGTTTTAATTTTTTAATATATTATGTTTCTAAAGGAGCCTTGTAATGTTCAAAAACAGCAATACAAATTGCTTTTGGGGAAATGCAAAAAGAGAAATTAATTCGGAGGAATATTATTCCAATGTTAACACTGCTGTTGCGCTGGGAAAACTGCACGTTCCGATTAAGCACAAACAGCTTGCTTCGAATTATGTTTTAATTAAAAAAATATTTGGTTTTTGCGCTGCTGTTATTCCAATTACAAATTCGGATAAAGCAACTCTAGTGCGCCACGGGTTTTTGCCCCTGGAGAATACCTCGATTTCTCAAATGAACAGACAAATCGAGCAGCTCAAAAATTGGTCTAACAGTTCGGATATTCTTTTAGGAGCATACGCAAACGAGCTTTTTGAAATCCGAATTAAAGAACTTAAGTATTTAAGATTAACAATTTCATCCGGTCGATTTGTCGAATTTCAAGACGGATACAGGGCTTTAGAAAAATATATAGAATATATCGCCCGTTGAATTACCCGGGTGGTTGATTAAAAATTGTTAAGTCGGACTTTTAAGTTAAGGTTGAATTTTTCTAATTAAATGTTATTTTTTTATTAACAAGGAGGCTAAATTTATGAAAAGAATATTTACATTCACATTATCAAGTTTATTATTTTTAAGTGCAAGTGCTGTTTTTGCGCAAGATCAAATTGTAGTTAAAGACGATCAACAAGTAATTGAAATGACACCTTTAGCAGAACAAAAAACTGAACAACCGGCTCAAACAGATGCTAATAATACAAATGCGCCTGATTTTAATTTCGAGAATAATTCTTTCTATATTAGCGACGAACAGCTTGAAGACGCTAAAGCAATCGATACTGTTGAAGATAAGGCTAATATCGATACAAGAATTATCGATTCAAGCCATTTTTCTTCAGGAACCGCAACTAAAACTTACAGACCTCTTAACAAGGTTAAATAGTCCTTTTTACCAAAGGGCCTCGGGCATATGTCTGTCTAAAAATTTTATAGGAATTGAATCATAAAGTGTTGATGGGAAGTTTTCTTTAAATTTTTTGTCAACACTTATTGAAACAACAGGAATTGAAGTTTCGATTGAAACTTCTTTTATAATATTGTATCCTCGAATAATATCGTCCTGTGTTGTTTCGTTTCCTAAATGGGTGTTTGATATTAAACCTGTAATTTTTTTCCAGGGTTTTTTATTTTCCCCGCTGTTGAACTCAATGTATTCCAGAATTGAGTCTTTATCCCTTGTTTCGAATTTGGAAGTATTTATAACAAGATAAATTTCAATATTTTTTTCTTCGTCTATTCCATTAAGAATATCAAGTGTATCAAGACCCGTTACCCCGTATCCGACATCGATTATAATATCGTCTTTGTTTTTAATTAAGCAGTTTATTTGTTCGTTAGTGACGTATGATCCGGCCTCGCCCAAGCCGAAGTAGTCGGATTGCAGAACTACGTTAATTCCATAATTTTTTAGTTTTTTTTCAATGGGACGAAGACAATAAGCGGGCTCAACCGTATCTAAATCCACTAAAGTTATATTTTTTTTATTGTTTATATAATTAATCGCCTCATTAAGTGCGTTCTCGCTTTTTCCTGAGGCATAAGCACCTGTGTAAATTGTAACTTTTCTCATTATTGGATATTAATTTCCTCTGTTAGCGGTTGTTCTTGTTTTTCGTATTCTTCTATTTCTTTTAGAGCCTCCGGAAGAACCTGTTCAAAAATTTGCACTAAATTGGGGTCAAATTGTCCTCCCGCCCCTTCTTTAATTTTTTCCAGGGCTGCTTGAGGATCCAATCCTTCTCTATAAGCTCTATGGGAAATCATTGCGTCATAAGCGTCTGCTATTGCTATAATTCTTGAACCGATTGGAATTTCCTCACCTTTTAAACCATACGGATAACCGCATCCGTTGTAGTATTCGTGGTGATATTTTATAATTTCCGTAATTTCTTGCAGTTGCTTAATATCCTCTAAAATTTTAACACTATAATGAACGTGCATTTTAATTTTATCGTATTCATCCTGGGTTAGCTGCTGGGTTTTGTTTAGAATTTCTTCAGCTACTCCAATCATTCCAATGTCGTGTAACAATCCGGCAAGTTCAATTTGACTCACTTCAGAAGGGCTAAGCGCAAGTTTATCCACGATTTTAACGGCGTAAAAAGCAACACGTTTACTTCTTCCTGAAGTAAAGGAGTCTTTGGCGTCCAGCGCCTCAATAATTGCTTTAATTGTGCCTGAAAAAAGGTCTTTAAGATCTGAAATTAAATTTTCATTATCAATTTTTAATTGATAAGTTTCAAGCGCCGATTCAACAATCAATAAAAGCTCATCGGGGCTGTATGGTTTTTTAATGTATCGATAAATTTTAGCATAATTAATAGCGTCAATTAGAATTTTAACATCGGAATAAGCGGTAACCAAAAGGCGCATGGTTTTAGGATAAGCATCATTTACCCTTTTTAAGAATTCAACACCGTCCATAATGGGCATTTTGTGATCAGATAGAATACAATCAAAATATTGCGTTTTTAATATTTCCAATGCCTCAATTGCGCTGTTTGCCTTAGTTATATCGTATTTTGTTCTTAGAGTTCGATAAAGAAGTGCCAAGTTATCTTCTTCGTCGTCCACTATTAAAATTTTATACTTGTGATCCATTTTCTTTAACTCCGTCTTTATTCTCAATTAACAATTCTTCTTTTGACTCGTGGTTAATAGGAAGAATTATTGTAAATTTAGTTCCTTTGCCAACTTCGGATTCAACTTCGATTGTTCCGTTATGGTCTTTAATTACTCGATATGAAATGCTCATTCCAAGCCCTGTTCCTTTTCCTACGGGTTTGGTTGTAAAGAAAGGATCGAAAACTTTTTTAAGATTCTCGGGTGGAATCCCTTTTCCTGTGTCAATAAATTCTATTCTAACGTTATCGTTTTCCCGATTAACGTTAATTGTAAGAACTCCATTATCGCCCATTGCGTCTTGAGCGTTATCCAATATATTCATAAAAACTTGATTCAATTGACCGCCATATGCCTCAATTTTTGGAGCGTCGGCCGAGTAGTTTTTATTGACTGTAATTCTATTTTTGTATTTATTGTTCAAGATATTTAAAGTCGTATCGATTTCTTTTGGAATATCAAATTGCGTTAAGACCATTTCTTCCATTCTTGAGAAATTCTTAAGGTCTAAAACAATATTCTTGGTTCTTTGCGTCCCCTCGATACAGCTTTTAATCAAATCTTTGATGTCTGTTCTTAGAAAATCAAGGTCAATTTGTTCTTTTAGTTTTTCAATTTTATCTTTAACATCTTGAGGGAAGTTGATGTTGTTTTCTTCGTATAAATCGATTAAACCAAGCAAATCGTCAGCGTAATTCTGCAGAATCATTATATTTCCGTGGATAAAATTAACGGGATTGTTAATTTCGTGTGCAATTCCTGCAACAAGTTCCCCTAATGCTCTCATTTTTTCTGAATGGACCATCATAGCTTGAGTTTCTTGGAGTTTGTAGTTAGCAGCCTCAAGAGCTATTGTTCTTTCTTGAACTTTTAGCTCCAGTGATGAGTATAATTCATTGAGCTGAAAACTCATATCGTTGTAAGATTGAATTAATGAATTAATTTCAGAAAAATTAGTTTTTTCGATTTTAATATCAAAATTACCTCCGGACATTTCTTTTGCAGCTTTTGAAAGTTTATCCAGGGGTTTTGAAATTATATTCGACATCATATAACTAATTACTGCGCCCAATGCTATAAATAGAATTAGAATATTGATAACCAATTCAAAAAATCCGTTGTAATAGACTTCCATATTGTTATCTATCGGAATTCCGAAGTAAATTGTGTTATTGCCCACTGTTTTTGATAATCTTTGAATTTCGGATATATTTTTATCATCAAGAGCAATATGCGATAAATCCTCACCAAGAACGATTTTATCCGTTTCGTTGTCTTTAATAAAAGTGTAGGATAATAATTTTTCTTTCTTCATTAAATCAATAATATTCTTTGTTGATTCAAAATCATTTCTTTTAGTATCAAGAATTAATGATTGAATCATCATTGTTGATAAAGAATATCTTAATTTATAGATATCGGATTCATATTTGCTTGCTAAGTTTTTAATGTTGAATAGAATGTATAAAGAAAATAAAGTTGTTGTAATTACTACGATTAAACCTGTTAATACGGCAAAATAAACACTAAGTTTTATAGCTTTTACAAATTTATATTGTTTTATTTTTTTCATAGCTCACCAGTTTCAGTTTCTTCCTCGGTTGATTCGTCTAAAAACATACTTGGGATTTCATATGCTTTTTTTTCTTCAATTATTTTTTTCTGTTCTATTCTGTGGTTAAAACCATCCAGAATTTTTCCGATTAAAAATCCGATAATCCAAAAACAAATACATCCCGGCGTTACGATTTTAATAAGAACAACAGCACTGTAAATATCAAAAGAAAGATTATTTAAAAGACACAAAATCGATAAAGCAAGAATCGATACGGAACAAAAAAGCGATGATAACACTTTTGAATATTGGATTTTTTCATCTTCTATTGTATTTATCAAATTATTCATTTTCTTTGTTTTGTTCTTCCATTTTAATCTTGAATGCATATTGCACAAGAACGATTCTGTCGACATTGTCTAGGTTTGTAAATTTTCCTGACATTATAAATGCTTTTTTGTCGTTGTATTCTGTTTCTTGTATTCTTATTGGCTGTAATGTACAGTTTATTTTCATATTATTGGATAAAGTTATTTCAATATCGTAGTTTTTATCTAATTCCAAATTTTCTTTTGCGATAAATTTTATACCGCCGGCTGAAATATCTTCTGTTTTAAGGACAAAATCCTGGGGTCTGTCTTTGAATATGAAACTACCCTGATTCAACCCGACACGAGAATATTCCCTTCTTTGGATTATGCTAAAATCATCGGTTAACTTTAATGTAATTTTTTTATCAATCCTATCTATAATTTTTGTTTCAAAATAGACTAAACCAACTTCGTTTACGCCAAAAATTTCAACATTTGTACCCGGGATATAGTCGTTTAGCTCATTATCGTCAATTAAAACAAGTTCAGCCTCAATTGAATCCTCATTTGAGCTTATAAGATTAAAAACCCCCGAACTTTTAAAGTTATTGGGTATTATTTTAAAATCTTTTATTGAGTTTATTAATTCCTTCATTATATGTTTCCTGTAATTTTCTAAAGCAGCGAGGTTTTCATATTTGCTCTTATGATACCGACGGATTTTGCTTTAATATTGTTCGTAACTTCATTATAAGACATAATTGTTATTTGTGGGTAAGTTCTTTCGATTAATCTTCTAAAAATCAACCTTATGGGTGAAGAACAAAGAATGACGGGTTGATTTCCCGTTTGTTGGATTGCTCTTTCGAATTCTGAGTTTAAACTATCCATTAAGCGTTTTACAAAATCAGGATTCAAGGTCAAACTTTCTCCGTCCGGATTAATTCCTTTGGCAATTTCTTGTTCAACCTCCTGAGTCATTGTAATTACAAGAAGTTCGCCGGTATCGGATAAATTTTGTTTGCAAATGGTTCGAGCTAAAGATTGTCTGCATTGTTCGGTTAGGAAGTTGTAGTTTTTGTTGGTTTTATATTGCAAACTCATTGTTTCAAGGATTGTTTTTAAATCTCTTATTGAAACCCTTTCTTTTAATAAATTCTGCAAGACGCATTGAACATCGGCTGTTGTAATTTCTTTCATTAAATCATTAACATAGGTTTCGTTGACTTCTTTTTTCAAATTGTCAATTAATTGAGAAACATCGCTTCTGGTTATAATTTCAGAAGCATTTTTCTTGATAATTTCTGTTAAGTGCGTTGAAATAACCGCACTTGGACTAACGACAGTGTAACCAACGGATTCAGCGTATTCTTTATCTTTTTCCTGAATCCAAATGGCGCTTAAATGAAAAGCAGGTTCAATTGCGCTAATTCCAACGATATTGGGGTCGTCTTCTCCTCCCATTGAGTTCATTGCAAGACTTCTGTCGGGGTAAACTTCCCCTGTTTCAATTGTTATACCTTTAAGTTTTATTTGATAAGTATTGGGGGGCAATTGCAAATTATCCCTAACTCTTATTGAAGGAAGAACAATCCCTAAATCGAGTGCTGTTTGTCTTCTTATTTGAGAAATTCTATCCAATAAATCCCCGCCCTTTTCAACGTCTAAAAGACTAACCAATCGATAGCCGATTTCAATTTCCAGGGTTTCAACGCTTAATAGTTCAAGAACACTTTCTCTTGTTGCTTTTTTCTTTTTCTTTCCTAATTTTTCGGCTTTTTTTGCTTCAAGTTCGGCTGCTTGTGTCTTTTGTTCACTAATAAGTTTATCTTTATATTTTTTATAGCTAAATCCACCTGCAAATAGGGAAATGGTTAAAAAAGGAATTGTAGGCATTCCGGGGACTATTCCCATAAAGAACAATAACCCGCTTATTATCCCTAAAACTTTAGGATTCTGGAACATTTCAGCTTTAATATCTTCGGCTAAAGAATTATCAGACCCTGAAGCTCGAGAAATTATTAAACCGGTTGCAGTTGATATTACAAGAGCGGGGATTTGAGAAACCAAACCGTCTCCGACAGTTAGAATCGTATATGTTGACAATGCTGTCATAGGCTGCATTTTTAGCTGAATTATTCCGATTATTAATCCTCCAATAATGTTAATTATTGTAATAATAATCCCTGCTGTTGCGTCTCCTTTGACAAATTTAGAGGCACCGTCCATTGTTCCGTAGAAATCTGCCTCTCTTAAAAGTGCTTTTCTTCTTTTTTTGGCTTCTGTTTCGTCAATCAAACCGGAATTTAAATCCGCATCGATTGAAAGTTGTTTTCCAGGCATTGCGTCTAGTGTAAATCTTGCGCTAACTTCAGCCACCCGACCGGCGCCCCCTGTAATTACCATAAAATTAATAATTACTAAAATTACAAAAATTACAGCTCCAACAACGTAATTCCCCCCGATTACAAATTGTCCGAAGGATTCAATTACGGATCCTGCGTTTGCTTCAAGCAGGATTAATCTGGTAGAGGTAACGTTAAGTCCCAATCGAAACAAAGTTGCAATAAGAAGAATTGTCGGGAAACTGGAGTATTCCAGGGGTTCTTTTGTGTAAAGACAAACAAGAAGAATTAATACGGATAAGGAAATATTAAGAGTCAATAATAAATCCAAAAGCTGCGCAGGGATTGGAATTACCATCATTAAAACAATGGTAACAAGACCAATAGCTAAAACTATGTCATTATTCTGTAATAAGTCTTTTAGTTTTGTCAAAACTCTTTTTTTACTCCCCTTTAGTTATTATTATAAACTATTTATCCTTTTGTGTGTAGACATATTGTAAAATTTCCGCAACCGCAACATAGAGTTCTTGCGGAATGATATTATCGATTTCAACCAGTTTATACAAACTCCTTGCAAGAGGTTTATTCTCAACAATCGGAATATTATTGTTTTTAGCGACCTCTCTAATTTTAAAAGCAACAAAATCAACCCCTTTAGCAACCACAACGGGAGCGGGGACTTTTTTCGGGTCATACATTAGAGCAACCGCATAATGGGTCGGATTAACGACAACAACATCCGCCGTTGGAACCTTAGACAGCATTCTTTGTTGTAATATTTTCATTTGGAAAGATCGAATTCTTCCTTTAATTTTAGGATCCCCTTCGATATTCTTCATTTCCTCTTTAACTTCCTGTTTCGACATTTTAATTGATTTATTATATTCATAATCTTGATATTTTTTATCAATAATTCCAATAATAATTAAAATGACGCAAATTGTTGCAAATAATTCAAGAATAACCGAACCCAAGATTACAAATCCGTTTGTTACATCTGCTCCGATTAAACTAAAAAGATCATTTTTTCTCTTTAATATAACATTTAATCACACAAGCGCTACAACCGTGGTCTTTGCTAATGATTTTGCAAGTTCAACCAGTTGTTTTGGTTTAAAAAAATTGATTTTATTCATTAAATTCTTAACAAGATTACCCGGAGCAAGTTTTTGAAAATTTGGTTTCAATGCTTCTTTTGCAAAAAGCGAACCTGTTTGAATTCTTTGTATAATAATTGCTCCAAGGGCTAAAAAACTAAAAAAACCCGCCGTTATTTTAATAAATGCTATATAATAAGGTGTAATTATTGCAAAAAAGTCATTATCCGAAATATTGTCAGGATTAAGGGAAACAAAAGAATCAAAAAGAGTTGTTCTTAGGGATTCAAGCATTGATTTACCCAAAACAAAAAGAAGACACACGCCAAGTGTCAGCATTAAAGATGCGCTAAAATCCTGACTTTTAGCAATGTTTCCCCTGTCTCGTTCTTTCTCCTTTTTTCGAGGGGTGGCTTCTTCTGTTTTTTCGTTTTGTTCGTTTGACATAGTTTTTTTATGTAAATAACAGGTTTATAGCCTGTAAATAATTCTTTATTACTCCTTGTAAATATACGTTCGTTGCGCTCATAAGAGCAAGTATTAAAAACAGCCCAATGTATATTTTGACAGGTAAAGCCACCATATAAATATTCATTTGAGGCATCATTTTATTCATCATTCCCAATAGCATATCGGAAATTAATAAAACCGCAAAAATAGGCAGTGCAACACCAAAGGCTATTTTAAAAATTGATCCGAATAAATGAATTGTAGAACCTATAATTTGAGAATCAAATAAAGGTAAAGCGCCCATTGGAATTGCGCTAAAACTGTTAAAAACAGCAATAAAAAGCATTTGATAAGCCCCTGTTGCTAAAAAAATCAGCGTTGTTAAGTAAAAATAAATTCTCGAAATTTCATTAGAACTAACACCGGTTGCAGGATCCAGCGCTTCAGACATTGATAAACCCATTTGAATAGATAGAATATTCCCTGACATTCGAACTCCTTCAAAAAGCAAATTGGCAATAAAACCAATAAGAAAACCAATGAAGAATTCAATTAAAATTAAAATTATAAATTCAGCCATATCGTGGGGAATGATAAAATTTTTGCTTGTATAAACAAGAGGGTAGAAAATAAAAGCAATAATTGCACTAAACCAAATTCTTGTCATAACAGGAGCGGTTATTGTCGAAAAAAAAGGAGCAGATTGCATTAAGCCCGATAATCTTGTAAAAATTAACATATAAACAACAATATTGTAGGGTGAAAGTAAATTGAGTAAATTCGGAGCCTGCGTCATTTTTCACCTCAGGAAATAAAGACTTTAATATAATCAAAAAGTTCTTTAGTGGTTGTTGTAAAGGTATCTATCATCCAAGGGGCGGAAACAATTAGAACCAAAAGCGCTGCAAAGATTTTCGGAACAAAAGTAAGGGTTTGTTCTTGAATTTGTGTTACGGATTGAATAATACTTATTGTTAAACCCACAACAATCGCAGATAATAGAATCGGTGCTGCAATTGCCATTGTAAGCAGAATTGTTTTTTGAAAAACCGTTAAAAATAAAGCTTCATCCATTTTTTTATCCTTAATTTGCAAACCCTTCAATTAATGATTTTGTAATTAAAAACCATCCGTCCACCATTACAAACATAATTAATTTAAAAGGCATGGCAATTGTTGTCGGGGGTAAAAACATCATCCCCATTGAAACTAAGACCGATGCAACAACTAAATCTATAACCAAAAACGGCAAGAATATAATAAAACCGATTTTAAAAGCAGTTTTGAGTTCGGATAAAACAAAAGAAGGAATTAAGACATAAGTCGGAACGTCTTGTTTTGTTTTTGGTTTCTCAATTTTCGATAACTTTACAAACAAAGCA
>CANAIK010000058.1 GCA_947361225.1 uncultured bacterium | reverse complement strand
GTTAATTGCAACAAACCACAAAGCAATGATTAACTTTAGAATTACAAGATAAAAAAAATAATGAAAAGTGCATTCGAAACGTGGCTTTTCATTATTTTTTTAAGTAAATCCTTCCTAAATATTTATTATTTTTTCGAACAATAATACTGTAATCCTCTTGAATGCTATTTGTAGCAACCGATCCCAGATAAATTAAGCTTTTGTAGTTTTTTGAATAAAAATAAAGTCTTTCTTTATTGTCGATATTCTGCAATACAATAGGAATTCTAATTTCTCTATCGTAATAATACCCGCAGTCTAATCCTCCATAATAAGTGTTTAATGTGTCTATAATTTCTTTTTTAGTTGAATAATAATCGTTTAAATCATAATTGTTAATATGATAGTTAACTTGCATTGTTTTATTTGTCATTGTTGGAATTGCGTTTTCGTATTCGTCTTCGTATTGTTCAAGTTTTGAATATAAGTTCTCTAAATTCTCATCAATAATTTCAATTTTTTTATCTGTTTTATCAATAAAACCAATTCCTTTGGAATTTAAGACTGATTTAATTTTTCCGATATCAATTTTTTTTGCAAGAATTGTTAGTTTGTTTTTTTCTTGTTCGAAAAATTCCTCCCTAGAACTAATTTTCGGAGAATCCGATCCTATAAAAAACAAAACGGGTTTAATTTTTTTATCCTCTAAAACTTTATCAATTTCTTTATATCGTTTATAAGTGTTGTTAATACTTGTTCGATTCTTAAAATAAATTTCAATTTTAGATAAACTATCGGTTTTTAAGGACTCAACTTTTATATAGCAAGGATATTTTTTATCGAGTTCTTTAATTTTTTTGTTTAATTTGTAGTTAAATAAAAACCTTGGATAAAAACTTCTTTTGGATAATCCAAAAACAACTGCTTTTTTATCGTTCAAATTAACAAAATAATCACTCGGATTCTTAATTCCTTCTTCTATTGCAAAAATATCTTTAAATTTTGTTGAAAACGATTTGTTTTTGTAAAAAACCGCAATATCTTTAATATCATTAACGGAATGAAACGCTGAATTAGAGTCAATATTATAAGAATTGGAATCGTTTGTTTTAATAGTTTGAGAATTGAAAATATTGTTATTCTCAATCAAATTTTTAATATCGTCTATATTAATATCGTATTTTTGCAAAGTCGAGTTGTTGTAGTAAATATAAGTTGTAATTTTTTGATCCCCGAAAGGCACAATTTTATTGGTTATATTAAGAGACAAAAGTTCATCTAAAGCTACATCGCAATATTGTTTTAAAATTTTGTAGCCATCCAAATTGGTTGATAGAATTACAAAAGTTTCGATTTTTTTATCGAAATTATCATCAAAACTTACAATTGCGTTTTTGTCAACTTGTGCTAGAGCGTTGTTGAGCTGTCTTTCGACTCGGGATGCTATTTTGTTTTTATTAAAAACAAAAGAATTGAGTTTACAATAAATATTTGCATTGTTTTCTCTTGAAAAAATGACAATTTCTTTTATTTGTTCAATTTGGGATAAACTGTCTTTAATATATGACGCAACGTTGTTGTCAATTTCTTTTGTTAGAACATTATCGAGAGCTATATTTATCCTATAAGAATAGCAGTTGTTTTTTTGATAGATAAATATAATCAAAAAAAATACAACCGAAAAAAAGATAATTAAAAATTTAAATTTTAATTTTTTCATTATTTTTTACTTTATAAATATCATCCAAAACAACATAATCGTCCTTAGAAAGCCCGTTTATAACTTCGATTTGGTCGTCTTTAATTTGTCCTGTTGTAATTTTTTCTTTTTTTATTTGCCCATAGTTATTGTCAATATTAATAACCCTATAAACATATTTTTGATTATCTTCCTCAAAAAGGCTGTTTAAGGGAACATAAACGATATTGGAATTAAGAAAAGGAATTTCAACCTCAACGCTCATTCCGTCTTTTAGGGTTTCAATTAAATCATCTAAATAAATTTTAACCAAATATCCCCCGTCCCCGAGACTGCTTTTTGAAATATGGGCAATTTTTCCCTCGAATCTTTCGTTGTTTCGAATAACTTCAACTTTATCATTAAGGTTTAGTTTGTTAATAATTGATGAATCAACCATTGCTTCAATTTGGGTTTTGTTGCCCGATGCCATTGCTAAAACGGGCTGTCCTATTTGAGCATAAGCTCCGGTTTCTGATAATTTTTCTAAAATAAATCCGTCAAAGGGCGCTGTTATTATATTGTAGCTAATTTCTTTATCCAAATACCTTATTTTTTCCCTTTGAATGTCAACACTTTTTGCATTTGATTTTAAATCAAAATAAGCTTCTTCCCAGTCGTTATCGGAAATTGCCCCTTCTTTGTGGAGAATATCCATTCTTCTATAATAACTTTTTGCTTTGTTGTATTGAATTGTAGCGTTTTGAAGGGCTGCTTGTTCTTCGTTTTTCTTAATTTTGTAGAGAATTCCATCCAGTCTTGCAAGAACTTGACCCTTTTTTACATAATCACCTTTTGTGTAGGGCAGGAAAATAATTTTTCCTTCAGTTTGAAAACTTAGCTTTGTAATGAGCTGGGATTTTACAAACCCGTGAAAACTTTTATAATCACGGTTTTCAACTTTTTGAATTTTTATTGATTCATTAATTTGAGAACTAATTGGTTCTTCTTTTTTGCAACCTTGCAAAAAAATAATAAAAAAAACTATGAATAATATTTTTATAAACTTCATAGTCCAATTCTATTATGATTTTTTTTATTCAAGAACCCGCTTTAGAATTAGCCCGTTTAAACTAATAGGGACAATAGGGTTGAATCTTGAATGAAGGGTTATTTTTCTTGTTTTGCAATTATAAAACCAGGTTCCAAAGAAAACTTTATCGCCTTTTTTGTCGTAACAATAACACAAAACAACCGCAACATCATCGTTTTGAGAACTAAAGCCCAGAGGTTCAAGATAATATCTGTGTTTTGTAATATCAATGTTCTCGCTGTCTAGAAAGTAGTTTTTTATTGTATTATGCAAATTCTCAAGTTTTATTGTTTGATTTGATTCTAGAAAATGAATATAAAGATTGGTTTTGTAAATTCCTCCTTGGGTTGAACCGATTTTTTCTTTAATTAGGAGTTTTTTACTGTCCCTATCCCAATCAACCAAAGTTAATCCGCTAAATAAATTTGGATAGTATTCACTCATTCCTGATTCAAGAATCGGGGTTCTTTTTTCTTGATTGTGGTTATAAGCAAGGATTCTTCTTGTTTTGTTTTTAGTTAAATCCAGTTTACCAATAAAAAATTGAGATGAAATTTGATTATTTTGAGGCGAATAATAATATTTTGAATACGCAACATAATGGGAGTGAATATCAGACACAATAATCGGATTTTGGATAAGATATTTTTTAATATTCTCAATATTGAGCTCTCTTTTTCCTTGAGGATAATTGTATTTTTCAAAACCATACCTTGGGGTTGGATAATAATTTTCCTTATCGGTTTGAGGTTCCTTAAAAGGGTCTAAAACCCTGTCTTTTAAGGGAATATTTTTTGCCTCTTCAAGCCATTGTTCTTTTGTTTGGGGCATTTTTGGACCATTATCAATTTTTTTCTTTTTTTCGAAAGGAAATTCAAGTTTAAATTGATAACCAAATCCGCTTAATGTTAATAACATAAGCACAAAAAAAACTTTTGCGCATTTTGCTATCTTTCCCATTATCCTTAAACCAAACCTTCTTTTAAGGCAACAACCGCAGCTTTTGTTCTATCCGTTAAGTATAGTTTTTGCAAGATATTATGAACGTGGGCTTTTGTTGTGGAAATTGAAACTACAAGTTTTTGCGAAATTTCCTGATTGGATAAACCGTCTACTATTAACCCTAAAACCTCAAGTTCTTTTTTTGTTAAACCGTATTTTTTCGCAGCGTCTTTTTGAGTTTTGTTCTCTGTTTTTTCACCTTGAATGCTTGATAATACAACCCTTGCAATTTGAGAATCAATCCAAGCGGCTTTTGATGAAACCGTTTCAATTGCATTAACTAAATTCTCGGAACTCGATCCTTTCATAATATATCCGTCGGCACCGGCTTTAAAGGCTGCGAAAATATCTTCTCTGTTATCTCTTGAAGTAAACATTAAAACAGAACAATCAAGTTTCAATTCTTCTTTAATTTTTTTAGTTGCGCTAATTCCATCCATTTTTGGAAGTCCGATGTCCATTAAAATTACGTCAGGATTTAATTTTTGAGCCAATTGAACTCCTTCAGCTCCATCCAGCGCTTGTCCCAATAGCTTAAATCCTTTTGTATTCTCAATTTTCATTGCAAGTCCTAAGCGTGTAAATTCGTGGTCCTCAACCAATAAAATACCTATTTTTTTATCCATCATAACGACACCTTACAATCATTAATCGAGTTTTTCAACTCAAAACCAAATTTCGACCCTTTATTTAAAGTTGATTCTACAAATATTTTCCCGTTGTGGGCTTCGATTATCTGTCTTGAAAGATAAAGCCCTAAACCTGTAGAACTTGATCGTTTCTGGTTTGTGCCTTGCGAAAAACGATTAAAGAGTTTTTCGCAATCCTCTTTTGATAATCCGATTCCATAATCAACAACTTCAACCAATAAATCTTTTTGTTTATTTTTGATTCTAATATCAACCCTGTCACTTTTTTGTGAATGTTTAACAGCATTCCCGATAAGATTAACTAAAACCCTTCTAATTTCGTTTTTATCAGCGTTAACAAAAAGTTCGGATTCCTCAGATTCAATTGAAAGCTCAATATTTGCTTTTTTTGACAGAGGATTAAGTTCATTAACGCATTCGTTTGTTAGTTTTATAAAATCAAAATTAGTTTTGCACAAGAAAATTTTCCCCGAATCATATCTATAAACTTCCAATAGCGCATTAACCAATCCCAGCATATCTTCTGAGCTTTTTTTCATTGCCAAAAACAAATTCTGTTGTTTTTCGTTTATTTCTCCTAAGGATTTATCTAAGATAAAATCAAGCCCTGAAATCGTTGCTAATAAAGGCGTTCTTAAATCGTGAGTTAAAGTTGCAATAAAATCGTCTCTTAATCTTTCTGTTTCTTTTTGATAAGTAACGTCTCGAACAACTGCAACATAAAAATTTTTATCCTCATCAACAACAGGAGCAATGCTTATTTCAACCGGAATTTTAATGTCTTTTTTGTAGTTAATTAAATGATAATTCCTTAAAAAAATGTTTTCTTTAGAACTCAAATCAGACTTTAAAAACTGTTTTTTTTCACTCACAACAAGTTCGAAAAAGTTTTTGGAAATAAGTTGTTTTTTGTTCTGTCCGAATAAATTAACGCTTGCTTCGTTAACATCAGTTATTTTTAAATTGTTGTCAAATAAGATTATCCCATCGGCGCAATTGGTAATTATTGCATTCAACTTGGAATTTGTTTTGGATAATTCAAGAGTTCTTTGTCTTACGGTTTCTTCCAGGTTTTTTGAATAATCTTCAAGTTTTTTATTG
Source organism: uncultured bacterium (assembly GCA_947361225.1). GTDB lineage: Bacteria > Cyanobacteriota > Vampirovibrionia > Gastranaerophilales > Gastranaerophilaceae > RUG14156. The sequence continues at coordinate 7,899 of CANAIK010000058.1, read as the reverse complement.
GCGAGTTCTAACTGCTCGATTTTTTCGTTTAATTCTTTTTTTAATCTTGTTTGAGTTAGGGCATTTTTGATATTTATTATTAAATTATCATTATCCCAGGGTTTTTCAATGTATTTAAAAATCCCGATTTCATTAATTGCCCGAATTGCGTTTTCTTTATCGGCATAACCCGTTAACAGAATTGTTGAAGTATCTTTTTGCAATTTTTTTGCTTTTTCTAAAAAATCAATCCCGTTCATTTGGGGCATATAAAAATCGCTTATAATTAAATCGATTTCGTTGCTTGAAAGCCAATCCAGAGCCTCAATCGGGTTATTGTATGAAGTAATATAGCTAAAACCTTCAAGCCCTAAGAGCATATTAAGGGTTTTAGTAACCATTTGTTCGTCATCAACTATTAAAATTTTGCCTTGTTTGTCCATAATAAAAAGATAAATTATTTTTTTAAATAATACAAATTGTTAACAAAAATATAAGAAACTTAATAAAAAAAGCAACTAAAATTTTTCTCTTGTTTTATAGATTCAGTGTGCAAAATTGGGCATTTGCGCATTTAGTGGGTAAGTATGAACTTAGGGCTTGAAAATAACAAAATACGATACAAAAATAATGCTTTTTTAAATTCCAAAAACACTAATTTTGGCTCTAGCGTAAGCTTTAAGGGTCAAGTTGTCAATTATGCGCATTTTGATAAAATAATAGAATCCGTAGACGATATTCTCGGGAAAGATAAATATTTCCAAAAGTTGCTTTCGGATTCCGGTTATCTTGCAGGTTCAAGAATAAACCTTCCTAATAACGGTGTTGTTAACAAATTATTCGAAGCTCTAAAATACCCCTTTACAAAAATGCCCTCAGATATCTTTGATTCAACTTGTGTTTTTTTAAATAAAACCCCACTTAAAAATAAAGTAAAAAATATCCTTGAATCCGAACAATACGGACAAAGACTTAATGTTAGAAACAAAGAGAAAAGTAAAAGACTTGCAAGAGATATTCTTGAGGAATATTTCCCGCCCGGCGCCGATGTTGAAAGTTCTTTAAGAAGATTTAAACAAGATGCAACAACAGGAATTACAAAAGTTGTTAAAAATTATGAATCACGATTCGAACGCCCGCTGAATCGTGTCGGAACTGCAACTGTCAGTGCGATTTATTCGGCTTTTGATTTCTATAATATTTCAATGCTTCAAAAAGACGACAAAGAGGAGGCTAAAAAAGCTCAAAAATCAAGATTTAAACAAGAAATGACAAGAATGGCAATGAGCGCAACTCTTACCTATCTTACAATGAGTGCTTTAGGGAAATACACCAAAAAAAGCGTTGTGGCAGATGCTTTGGTGATTGCTTTAAGTGCTTTAATTTCTGAAATCGGTTCAAGATTGTTAAGTAAAACTCCTTTGCATCCCTTAACCCCGCAAGAGGCTTCAAAACTTGCATATAAAAAGAAAGGGAGCGTTCTTGAACTGTATTTAAAAGACAATAATCCCTTAGGGGATATTATTACAAAGGACACAAAGTCAGCTAAGAAAGAAAAAGAACAAAAACTTTATTCTCAATTTACAAATAACGAGAACAATATTCAACAACAAAAAAATAAAGACAAGAATAAAAAATTCATAAAAAAAGCGGCGCTTGTTTTTGGCGCAACAAGTCTTATTGCTTTAATTTCCAAAGGATTAAAGGGTGAATTTAGAGAAAAACTTGCAAAAAGAGAGCTGTTTAAGATAAATAAAGAAGCAATTCTAAAATACCTAAACGGCACAGGTGAACTAGGCGAGAATATAGTTAATGAAATTGAAAAAATTAATAAGAAAAAAAGTGATACAAGTGCAAAATTTAATATTTTCGATAAATTAAAAGAAAAGCTGACAACTAAAGAAGAAACATTGTATCCTCAGAATATTCAACAAAAATTAAAGATTTTAAAAGAAAATCCAAAAGCAAGCGATATTTCGCAAATTCTTGACGATTATATAAACCACGCCGATAAACTTTTATCGAACGGAGCGGGAGAATTGGCTTACAGGGCTAATTTGCCTTTAATTCCAAGTGTTTATGAGGGTATTACAAAACTAACAAAAACTCTTTATCGAATTCTATCAATGCCCGCAACCGCAATAACCTCTTTGGTTGATAGTATATTATTTAGAGACTCCGAAAAAGCTTTTCGTGAAGTTGCAAAAAAAATAGAACCAAATGAAAAACAACTGCAAAAAATTTACAAAGAAGAAATAATTGCGCTTAATAAATTGTTTGATAAGTACAAAAATTCCAATAATTCCGATGAAAAAATTCTTGAACAAATTAAGAAAAGAACAAGGGCTTTTGAATTGGGAAGTGAAACAGGCGACTTGGCAAATTTGTCAAGAACAATGGTTACTGCGATTTCAACCTATTTCTTTGTCAATGATTATACAAATAAGGTTCTTATTGAATCGGGCGGAAAGGACGTTGATAAAGCACGTATAGAAAGAAACGGAAGAATTGCCCATAAATTATCAAATTTCGTAATTAACGGAACTTTAATGAATCTGTTTAACTCGATATTCAAAACTCCTTTAAATAACAGTCTTGTAGAAGCAACCGCAGTTGCCGTCGCTACTGAAGCAACAAATGAGTTTTTGGTTAGAAAGTCAATTTGTCAGCCGATTGGAAGAATGAATTCGAGGGATGAAATTCTGGATTATGAAGAAAAACAAATAAATAGAAAAGGATTATTAGGCGCTTGGTCAAGATTTTTTATGAAAATTACAGGCAAAAAGACCCTAACCGGAAAAGACGGTAAAGAACTTGAACAAGAAAAAATAGATAAATAATATCTTTATGTTAAAATTAAAACAAACGGATTATAAAGAGAGTAAGGACTATGAAAACAGACTTAGAAAAAATGTTAAAAGAAAGTGTTGATAAAAACACTCCGGATTCAATTAAAAAAGACAAAATTTTTGATTATGACGATAAAAACGAATTTACTTTTAAACTAACAAAAGAATTGGTCGAAAGATTGAATCTTAAAAATTGGTTTGAAAACTACAAAAAAGAGGCTCTTGTTTCAACAGCAGGAATTCGAGGACCGCAGAATATCCTTTATCCTTTCGATACAAGATTTCCGATTAATACAATAGGAATTACTTTAGCAACCCTTGCTAAGGCTTTGGTTCTTAAGGAAAAATACAACAACGAGGATTTAGTTAAGCTGGTCGGATGTGAAGTTCGATATAATTCTAAAATTTATCTTGATATTATCGCAAGAATCCAAGCAGCGGCAGGGATTAGAACCTTAACGCCAAGAAATCGAAAAACAATACCGATTTTTCTTGCGTCTTTTCTTGCTTTTAAATTGGATTTGGTTGGGGCTGAATATATTACAAGTTCTCACGGGATTTCCGTTAAAAACGCAACTAAGGATTTAAATAATCAGGGTTCTCAGTTTTTACCAACTGAAAGCATTGAGTTTGTTAATAAAATTGAACAAATCTTAAAAACAGTTGAAAAAGAAGGGGTTTATGAAATTAAATTCTCGTCTTCCAATGATTCTAAGATTGACGAAAAAACAATGGAATACTTAAATAACGGGCTTGATTTGTATTGTGAATACTTAAAATCCGCCGTTGCCAACAAAAAAAATATTGAAAAAATTAAGAATTCCAAGAATAAAATTGTAATTGATTCAGTTGGAGGCTGCGCATATAATTCGCTATCCAAAATCTTAAAAAACCTTGGAATTGAATCAACTTTTGACTGGTTTAATAAAGAAGAGGATCCTTTTTTCCATTCAATCGGGAAAGATATTAAAAACGGGAGTTTTTATGATTGGTCCCTGGATGTTACGGTTCTAGCCAAAAATAAAGAAGGAAAAGAATATTTTCCGGTTGTTGAATCTTTAAATTATGGGGAAAAACTAAAGAACTATCCTTTAGGAACGGTTGTTTTGATTACTGACCCTGATCACGACAGATTAAATATTGTTCAAGTAATTTCAGCTGACAAAAAACAAACAGCTGTCGATTTTGGAGTTGATTTTGTTGAACTTGACAATGATAGAATCCTGTGCGTTTTTAGCGCTAATCAATCATTTTTAATGATTATGGATTATTGGTTTAATTCTTTGGAAAAAGATTCTCAAACGACATATTTTATGGTAAAAACCACCGCAAGTTCAAAATCCTGGGACGAATGGGCAAATAAAAAAGGAATTAAAGTAATTAATACCCCTGTCGGGTTTAAAGAAATTGCTTCGGTTACGAAAAAAATCGAGGCTCAATTCGAGAATAAAGTTAAAAATATTACAATTTATGATGTTTTTAATAGAAAAATTGAACTTAACGATAATCCAAGAATGATTTTTGGAGGCGAAGAATCCGGAGGAATGATAATAGGGGCAATTGAACCAATTAAATCTAAAGCAAACAGATTAGCTCTTGCTATGAGAGAAAAATCCGCAACCGAGGCTATTATTGTTGCAAGTGCCCTAATTTCTTCAATTGACACAACTTTAGTAGAACATTTAGGGAAAATATACAGTGAAAACTCAATTATATCTCGATTTGACACAAGGGTGGATATTGCTTATTACAATGAATCCGAACCCGATATTGATAAACTAAAAGTTCAAAAAATTGAGGGTGAGCAAAAAAGAACTAAAAACGATATTTTCTATCTTGGTCTTGCTCTTGCAAAATTTGAGAATAAAATTAGTTTGGATAATATTAAAGAAATCCTATCTACAACCTTCTTAAACCTTGATTTTTCTAACTTGGTCGATGTTGTTTTTGTAGGAGATGGAACTTATTTAGATTTTAAGGACAAATTTGTTGAAATAAGACCCTCCGGAACAGACGCTAAAACCAAAGCTTATGCCGGAGGATTGGATAAAGAACTTTTAATTAAATATGCTAATACTTTAGGTAATTACAACGGGGAAACAAACGAAACTTACAGAAAATATATTGACGAAAGTTTTTATAACAAGGTAAAGGAAAAATCGTTCAAGGTTTATGAAAACTATTCAATAAAAGACGAAGACAAAAGAATTTTTAACATTCCTAACTACACATTCTAATTTTTTAAGGAGAAATAAATGGAAAACACTTCTAATAGTTCAAGTCAGAGTATTCGAGAAGGAAGAATACAAAAACTTACAGATTTAATTGATTTGGGGATTAATCCTTATCCTTATACATTTGATAAAACGGCAAACGCTAAAACTTTGCAGGATAAATATAAAGATTTAGAATCCGGTGTTGAAACAGACGATGTCTATTCTGTGGCAGGTCGTATTATGGCAATAAGAAACACGGGAATGTTTATCGATTTAATGGATTCAACAGGAAAAATCCAGGTTTTTTCTCATAAGCAAAATTTGTCTGAGGAAAAAATGAAGCTGTTAAAATTATTAGACGTTGGCGATATTGTCGGTTTTAAAGGTACAATAAGAAGAACCCCAAGGGGCGAATTGTCAATTAAAACAACTGATTTAAAGCTTTTATCCAAAGCCCTTTTGCCACTTCCCGAAAAATTCCACGGTTTATCCGATGTTGAAATTCGATATCGACAAAGATATTTGGATATGATTGTTAATCCTGAGGTTCGAGAAACATTTAGAAAAAGAAGTCTTATAATTCAAAAAATTAGAGAATTTTTAGCAAAAGACGGATTTATGGAGGTTGAAACTCCGATTCTGCAAACTACTGCATCAGGTGCTAATGCTCGTCCTTTTAACACTCACCATAACACTCTTGAAATGGATTTAACCTTAAGAATCGCTCTTGAGCTATATTTAAAAAGATTAATCGTAGGTGGCGTCTCGGAGCGTGTTTATGAAATTGGCAAATGTTTTAGAAACGAAGGAATTGACACCCGTCACAATCCTGAGTTTACAATGATTGAACTTTATCAAGCTTACGCTGATTACAACGATATGATGACTTTGACTGAAAATCTTGTGGCATTTGTTGCTCAAGAAGTTTTAGGAACAACAAAAATTAAATACGGCGACAACGAAATTGACCTTACCCCCCCCTGGGACAGAAAAACTATGTTAGGGTCAATAAAAGACGCTACGGGGGTTGATTTCTTGCAGGTTTATAGTGCGCAAGAGGCTCGAGAACTTGCTTTAAGTATTAATGTCCACGTGGATGAGAATATGAATTGGGGCGAAATTGTTGAGGCTGTTTTTGAAGAAAAAATCGAGCCCGGATTAATTCAACCTTGTCATATTATCGATTATCCAAGAGAAATTTCTCCTTTAGCTAAGGTTCATAGGGATAACGACAGATTGACCGAGCGTTTTGAAACAAGGGTTAACGGTTGGGAAATAGCTAATGCATTCTCGGAATTATCAGACCCGATTGACCAGCGCCACAGATTCGAAGCTCAAGCGGCGGCAAAAGCACAAGGGAAAGAAGAAACAATGGAAATTGACGAAGATTTTATTTGCGCTCTTGAATACGCAATGCCTCCAACCGGCGGCATGGGTCTTGGAATCGATAGATTAGTAATGCTTTTAACCGATTCTCCTTCAATTCGAGACGTTATTGCATTCCCAACAATGAGACAAATAAATAAATGATATTAAAAGATAAAAAAATACTTTTAATTAGATTGAGTGCACTGGGGGATGTTGTTTTTAACATCCCTTTAGCCAATTTACTCAAAAAAAACGGAGCAACCCTTTATTGGCTGGTTTCGGAAAAAGGATTCGATATTGTAAATAAAAATCCTTGCGTTGATAGGGTGATTCTGGCTCCTGTTGAAAAGTGGAAAAAAAACAAGAATAAAATTAAAAATTTTTTTGAATATTTAAAAATTATTAAAGAAATAAGGGCTCAAAAGTTCGATATTGCACTCGATACGCAATTAATTCTTAAAAGTTTAATTTGGACAATTTTTTGTGGAGCAAAAAGAAGAATTGTTTCAAAAAGCGCTCGAGAAGGAGCGATTTTAGGCGGGAATGAGGTAATTGAGCCTTTGTTTAACGATTACAAAACCCACGCTGTTTATAATTACTTTAAATTCGCTAAATATCTGGGGTTGGATTGTTCAACAATAATTAAAACTAAGCCAGAATTGTCAAATGAAACTAAAAACAACGTTGATAAGCTATTAGCGCCTTTAGATAAATCAAAACCAACTTTAACGATAGCTCCTGCTACAACCTGGACAAATAAGCACTGGAGAAAGGATTATTGGGTCGATTTAATGTCAAAAATCGACAAAAACAAATACAATATTGTTTTTGTTGGGACAAAAAAGGATTCTTCTTTAATTTCCTATATTACAAAAGACAAATTTTTAAATTTAGCAGGAAAAACAAATCTTCTGGAACTTCTAGAGGTTTTTAACAGGTCCAATGTTGTAATATCTTTAGATTCAGGTAGCACGCACTTAGCTTGGTTAGCGGATAAACCAAAAATAATTTCAATTTTTACCTGCACTCCAAAAGAGCGCTATAATCCAATCGGAGAAGGACATTTTGCACTCCAGGGGAGCTTACCCTGTCAGCCCTGTCATCGAAAAAAATGTCCAAACCGTACTAACGAATGCATAAACTACCCTAAACCAAACGAAGTTCTCGAGGTTCTTAAAAATTTATCGTTTTAGGGATTGACCGATAATTTTATCTATAGTATTATATTTTTGTTGAAAATTGAATAATCAATCGGGTGTGGCGCCGTTAAAATTTTCGAATAGAAAATTTTAATAAAAAAATTGAAACCAATTTCGCCATAGCCCAAGATTTGAAAATTGAATAACCAAATGGGCCTGTGGCGAAAAAAATTGAAACCAATTTCGCCATAGCCCAAGATTTGAAAATTGAATAACCAAATGGGCCTGTGGCGAAAAAAATTGAAACCAATTTCGCCATAGCCCAAGATTTGAAAATTGAATAACCAA
>CANAIK010000057.1 GCA_947361225.1 uncultured bacterium | reverse complement strand
CACAATTATACACTAAACAGATGATATTTTAAAAAAATTGTTAAAGTTTTAATTTTATTGGTACGATTAATAAAAAGTAAATAATGCAAATTTAAAACACACACCATATAACTTTATTGTCATCCTTATTAGAGCCTATTGTATTAAAAATGCAATAGCTTTTTTTTGGCTTAATAATAAAATAAAACCAAACTATAAATTAAAAAAATAGCTTGGTTTTATTTGTTAAAGTTTTTAAAAATTTTGACTTATTTATTTCATTGCAATTTTTTGACCGTTAATGTCTGTAAAATTACCGCAGATAATTTGAATTAAATCAACTAATGCCCAAATTGCAGTAATTAATACACCGATTCCAAGCCAACCCAAAAGTAAGGTGATTAAAAGCATTGCAACAGCAGTATTTGTTTTACCCACATAAAATCTGTGAGCACCGAAAGTACCAATAAAAATACACAATAATAATGTTGTAACCCATTTTTGGTTTACACCGCCGGCATTTTGAGCACAACCGCATTGTGTGCAAACTTCAGCTTCTTTTGCAATTTCAGCGCCACATTTTTGGCAAAATTTTTTTTCTTCCATTTTTTGTCCTCTCTGATTTGCGACAAACGTCGCATAACTTGGCTATTCCTTATACTCAGTTTATATTATAACAACTAATGTTGTCAAGTATATTATTTTTATTAAAATAATTGTTTATTAACTAAATCCAAACTTTGTAAAGGGATTCAGGATGTTTGTTTTGCTTAATAAAAACAGATTTTGTTAATATTTATAAATAATGACAAAAAAATTCTCAAATTTTCAACCTCAAGTTTTTTTAGATTAATAAATTCGCAAAAAAAAATTAGTTTTAAAAAACAAAAGGTATTTTAAACAAATTGTTCAAAATACCTTTTAATTGGCTGGGATGGAAGGACTCGAACCTCCGAAATGCCTGGACCAAAACCAGGTGCCTTACCACTTGGCGACATCCCAATATTGTAGAATTATCATAATATATAAAAAAGTTTTGTCAAGCTATAAAAGAAGATGTTTATCTTTAGTTACACTAACAATTGCTTCAATGAATTCTTTAATAAGGTCTTCAATGTAGGCTTGCGTTGTCATTCCGTTAATTACAACATCCGCTATATCCATTGTTGGTCGAATATGACGAAAGGCTGTTTGATTAACATCGTGGAACTGCATTTTTGCAGCGGTACCGGTTTTGCCTCTGCTGGCAGCACGAGCAAACCAACGATCTTTAATCACCTCAAAGGGTGTGTAAACATAAATTTTAACATCTGAAATATCTCTCACTTTTTCGTGGAGCACATACAATCCTTCATTAATAATAAGTTTTGCGGGTTTTTTTAGAATTGTATCTTTTTTACTTTCGCAAGTTACAAAATTATACAAAGGCGAATAAATTTCTTGTCCTTCCTTTAATTTAATAAGATGTTCTTTCATTAAGTTTAAATCAATCGCATCGGGCGTATCAAAGCTAAATCCGGACTCAAAAAGCCTTTCGTAGTTCCCTGCTACCCTCAATTCCGAAGATGCATCTTTATAATAATCATCACAACAAACAATTGTGTAAATATCGTCTGTTTTAGACTTTAAACAAGCTTTTGCCGAATTTTTAACAAGGGTGGTTTTCCCGGACGCACTTTCCCCGGCTATTGAAAGCAGGAAAGTCGAGTTTTTTTCAAGAATTGCCTTTCTTGCAATGTTAAAAATAAAACCCTCGTTAACCCTTAGGATTAAAGGTTGTTTTTGTTTTCTGTCACGAGCTATTACCTGTCTTATATTCTCAAGAATTTGCGACATCATTGACATTGATATCAATTTTTTAGCTTGTTTAATTTCGTTATCATTTAAATTTGTCATATTAATATTTTAACCTTGTTCATCTTCAAAAGCCATATAGTTTGCTTCGTTATCGAGCAATTTATAAGCCATATATGCTCCAAGCGCAACAGCTTTTGGGTCCAGATCAGTTTTTTGCGCTATTTCAATAATTGCAGAGTTTAACTCGGGGTTTTCGTCTTTAATATAATGAATCATACTTTTTCTCCAAGAATGTGTATCCTGGAGGATTTCATTCACTAGTTTTTCGACATTCTCAATTGATATTAAAGGTTGCATAGTAATTATTATATTAAAATTGATACTTAAGGTCAATTCTATTTTTTTCTATACAGCATTCTTAATTCTTGGACTTCTTTTTTGCTAATTGGTTTTGCCCCTCCTAAAATTTCAGCCCCAAAGCAAGTTTCAGCATATGCTCTAATTAAATCCAGCTGATAAAAAGCAGATTTTAAGTCATTTGCCCCTAAAACAATTCCGTGGTTTTTTAATAAAACTGCGCTATAGCCGTCTTCGAAATATTCGCCTATAACTTGCGCTAATTCAATCGTTGAAGGACAATAATAAGGAACAATCGGAATTTCGTCATACAAAACCGCAAAATCGGGTAAAATTGGCGCTTTCATAGGAACCCCGGCTACACAATAAGCACAAATTACAGGACAATGACAGTGAATAATCGCCCCGATATCATCTCTTTTTGTGTAAATTTCGCAATGCATTATTTTTTCACTTGAGGGTTTTTTGTTTCCTTCAACAAGATTTCCGTTGTAATCAATAAGAACAATATCGTCTTTTTCTAAGTCACAAGCGCAGGTCCCGCTGGCGGTAATTAGAATCCCCTGGTTTGTTTTAATTGAAATATTTCCGCTTGTTGAAGGGGACATTTGTCTTTCATAGAGCCTTTTTGCCCAATAAATAATATTTTCTTTATCCGAAAGTTCCATTTATTAATCCTTAATATATTATATTTTTATTGTACTAAAAAAATGTTTATGTTTAAATATAATTAGCAATATTTTTAAAAATAATATTGACTTCTAAAGGAAAGTTGGTTTAAAACCATTAATAGAAACATCAAACTAGCTCGCCATGCCGGATTTTGCTACGGTGTAAAAAGAGCGGTAGATTCGACCAAAAAATTAAAATTAGAAAATAGGGATAAAAAAATTAGCATCCTTGGTGAGCTCATTCATAATTCCCACGTTATTTGCGAACTTGAAACGCTTGGAATTAAAACGATTAATGAATTACCTAATAAGGGTGAGGGAATTTGCATTGTTCGAAGTCACGGGGAAAGCCCTCAAACTTTCGATAAAATTTTGTCTTGCGGATATGAACTTGTAGATTTAACTTGTTTTGACGTTAAAAAAGCCCAACAAAAGGCACAAGAGCTTGTTTTGGGTGGATTTTTCGTTATAATTTTAGGAAAAAAAGAACACCCCGAAGTTAAGGCAATTAGAGCCAATGCGCTTAAATGCGCAAAAGATTCGGATTCAATTTTTGTTGCATCTAATATTTCTGAGCTTAAAAAAATCGAAGATAGGATTAAAAAACAAAAAAAAGTAGGCGTTGTGCTCCAAACAACCCAAACAAAAGAATATCTTCTGGAGGTTGTTAATTACTTGAGCGGGATTTGCGGAATTCTAAAAATCGAGAATACGATTTGTCCTTCAACCTCCTTAAGACAAGAGGAGGCAAAAAAACTTGCTCTGGAATCGGATTTAATGGTTGTTGTGGGGTCTAAAAAAAGCGCTAATACAACACATTTAGCGTCTTTATTAAAAGAAATTACAAAAACAATTCATATCGAGGATGATTCCGAGTTGGATAATTACAAAAATTTAATCCTGGAATCTCAAAATATCGGCGTTACAGCAGGGGCGTCGACCCCTGATAATATAATTTTAGAAGTGATAAATAAATTAGAAAGGATAAACTAAAAATGACAAATGAAACTATGTCAAATCAGGAATTCGAAGACTTATTGCTCAATTCCTACACCTACAAAATCAACATCGCAGACGTTGTTAAGGGCGTTGTTGTAAAAAAAGAAAAAGACGGTTTTTTGGTTGATATCGGCGCTAAAACCGAGGCTTTTTTACCAAATCGTGAAATTTCAAACTTTCCCGATAAAAACGTTGATGAAATCGTTAAACTTTGGGATGAGAAAGAATTCTATATTATAAAAGACGAAGAAGACGACGAAGTTGCGGTTCTGTCTTTAAAGAAAGTTTCTTGCGCTCAAGCTTGGCAAAAACTTTCCGATATCAAAGTTAACAACGAGAATGTTTTCGCAAAAGTTCTATCTTCCGTTAAAGGCGGCTTAATCGCTGAAATCGAAGGACTTAGAGGATTTATTCCTTCTTCTCAACTAAGAACCGGAGCTCCAAGTGAAATGCAAATCGGTCAAGAAATCGAAGTTAAAATCCTGGAAGCTGATCCCAAGAGAAACAAATTAATCTTATCTCAAAGACAAGTTTACACTCAACAAAGAGAAATGGTTGCAGACGAAATTATTTCAAGATTAGCCGTTGATCAAATTGTTGAAGGCGAAGTTGTTAGAATCGCTGATTTTGGAGCATTTGTTGATATTGAAGGAATTGATGGTTTGTTACCTATTTCTGAAATCTCCTGGGAAAGAATTAAACACCCAAGCGATGTTATTCAACTTGGTCAAAAAATCGAAGTTAAAATTATCAAAATTGACGAAGATTTAAAGAGAATTTCTTTATCATTAAAAAGAATGGGCGCTAATCCTTGGGATGAAATTGTTGATAAATTTAAAGAAGGCGATGTAATCAAAGGAACCATTAATAAAATCACTTCTTTTGGTGCTTTTATTAACATTTACCCCGGCGTTGAGGCGCTTTTGCCGTCATCTGAAATCGCAGACGGACAAGTTAATATTAATTCAATGTTCAACCTGGGCGATGAAGTTGAAGTATTAATCAAAAAATTCACCCCTCAAGAACATAGAATCGGTTTATCAATGAAAGATATCCAAACAAAAGAGGCGTAAAAAAATCGGGCTTAATGCCCGATTTTTATTTTTTTATTTTTTAGCCTCTTTTAACAACTGTTGACAAAGGTTCTCCGTAGCTGTCAAAGTGTCCTGTTGTTTCTTCAATTGTATAAGAAATTGATTCGTCTTTGCTTTTTAGTTCATTTGCAAGTTTAATTGCGTCTTGAATATTGGAGAATTCACCCATTAAATCAGGATTGTAAGAACCTTGTTTTTTTACATAAACATTATACATAAAATTCACTCCTTATTTTTTATCAATTATAACACAAGCAATAGCTTTGTCTTTTTCGTGCGAAATAGACAAAGAAAAAGAGAAATTTTCAAAACCCTCAACCAAAAGATTAACAAAAGGAGCATTTTTTTCGTTTTTTAATATTTCTATTTTATTATAAGGAATTTTTTGACAAAGCCCTTTAATTACCGCCTCTTTAGCACAGAATCTTGCGCACAAATGAGCTTTTTGATTCTTCATTTTTAAGCAATAATCAAGTTCTTTATCGGTAAAAATTCTCTTTAAGAATTTTTCATCCTTATTGTCAAATCTTTTAATATCTTCGATGTCGATTCCAACTGAAAACATAGAATAATAATATCATAAATATTTTACAATGTTTATTCTCGAGTTGTTTTTATCAGTTTTAGTAAACAAAGAAACCGAATTTTGTACAATTTGTTTTTGAAGATTGTAATTATTTGTATGTTTGCACATTCCTAAGTAGCTGTTAATTCTGTTAATAAACATTTCTAAATTTTCTTGCGAGAATTGGTTTTTATCTTTTTTCCAATTTTTTAAAACCTCAAAGCTTTTTTTTACGGTTCTTTTCCTTAAATGTCTTCTGCCCGGTTTAATAACACAACCAATAAAATCAAATCCTTGAGAAATTTTATTAATATCTTTTTTCTTATGATTCAACCAAAGCGCAAGTTCTTTTTTTATATATTCATCGAGATTTTTATAAGCGTAGTTCAAAAAATCACTATCTTTATCAAGAATTATAATATCATCAACATATCTTGCGTAATATTTGCACTTAAGGACGTGTTTTGCATATTGATCCATTTTATTTAAATAAATATTCGAAAAAAACTGACTCGTTAAGTTTCCAATTGGAAGTCCCTTGTTATTTTTAGCATTATACAAACTTTTGTAAGGAGGAAGCATTCTAACTAAACTTTTAGGAGATTTCATTCTAACATTGTTCCTTGGGTCATGGAAAATTATCATTTCAATCAAATCTAATAACCAAGGTTCAAAAACTGATTTTTTAATTTCATTAAAAAGAATTATTTTATCAATACTGTTAAAATAATTTCCAATATCGGCTTTTAAATAATAAGCGTTAATACTGTAGTTTCTTGTGACTTTTTTTGCAAATTTATTTACTCTGTTAATTCCAAATAACGTTCCTCTGTTGGGAATACAGCTATATGTATCCAGAATAAATTGAGGGATAAAACGATCTTTAATTGCATTATATACTAAATGATGGACAATTCTATCTCTAAAAGCGCCGGCCCAAATTTCTCTTGGTTTTGGTTCTGTACAAATAAAACAAATACTTTTCCCTATTCTGTATTCATTATTTTTTATTTGTTCGTATAATTCTATAATATTTTTTTCAAGTTCAAATTCAAATTCAATTGCTTGAAGGGTATTTCTTTTATGCTTTCGACAGTCGTAATAAGCCTCAAAAAGCGCCTCCAGACTAAATTCTTTTGCTTTTATCATTTTTGTTTTTCTCGATTAATCGTTTGGTTTAACCAGCCGTTCAGTTGTTTTTCAATGTTTTGAGTATTTTTTGCAAGAATAATATATTTATCATTAGAAATATTTTTAAGCTCAAAAGATAATCTTAAGAGAATATTAATATATTGCAATTTTTCAAGCATTTGTTCTAAATATTCTTGTCTTTTGATTGAAATCTTAGCCGAGTTTGCTTTGTAAATTAATGCAATAAACTCAATTGAGTTGTTAGTCAACTTCTCTCCTATTGTGTATCTGTATTCTCGTTGAAAGTGCTTTAGTTGTTGACTTAACCCGACTAAAAAATCAAAAGATGCTTTGTAAATATTTAAATGATTATATTGTGCCATATGATTTCTATAAAACAATTGGGTGATTTTTTTTAATATTTTTGTAACAAATTGTTAATTTTTACTTAAAAATTCTAATAAATTCTTATTTTATGTCGATATATTCTATTGTATAGGAAGAAGGTATAATTTTATGAATTTTGAGTCTTTAAAAGCAAATTTTATCGAATATTTAAAAGCTTCAACCCCGACGGGTTCTAACGGGCAAAAAAATATTAACTTGGATAAGGATAATTCAAGTATATTCTTTGAATATGACGATAAATTTAAAGAATTTATAAAAACCGAGCTCAATTTGGATAATAACATTTATTCTCAAAGCATTGAGGATATTATGAACCTCGATATTGTAGACGGACAACTAACAGACGCAACAACAACGTCTCAAGTTGAGGAAACTACCGAGAATGCTCCTGTTGAGACTAAAAATGAAATAACAAACGACGATATTAAAAATTATACCGATAAAAATAATGTCGAACTTGAGGATCCTGAACTTGTTACAAGTATAATTAACGATTTATTAAAAGACGATACTTTTAGAGAAGCTTTAGGTCTTAGTGAAGGTCAAGAAATTACAAAAGAAATTTTGGAAAAATTCCTTGAAACAATTAAATGTTACGATAATGACGAGAATACAATTTCCTTAGACGATATTCTTGGAGCAATTGAAGATATTCAAAACGGCGTTTTTACCTTTGTTACGGATAAAGAACTGGAAGAAATTATCGGAGATACACCACAGGCGGACGAAATTGGTTTAACAAAAACCTCAGGAAGTACAATGAATCCTTCTGTTACCATTCCAGATGTTACTCCTGATAGAACTACGCACGACGAGAACGGAAAAGCGATTCTTGAGAATATGACAGCAGAAGAGCTAAAACAAGAACTTACAAGTGCTCAACAAAAGGTTAACGAGAAAGAAAACGCACTTCAAAAAGCAAAAACAGATAAATCCCAAGGGGTTCAAAAGCTAAAAGAGGCTGAACAAGCAGCTTATCAGGATTTATTGAATGCCCTGTCCAATGATTCAGCTATGTCTCAAGAATTAATCGCAGCACAAGAAAAAGTTGATGAAAAACAAGCTGCACTTGATGCTAAACAAGAAGAAATTGACAATCAAGAAGAACTAATCAAAAACCAAGAACAAAATATTGAAGATATCGAATCCAACATTGAGGGATTAGAAGAACAAAAAACTCAATACGAAACTCAAAAAACCGAACTCGAAGGTCAAAAAACTCAGGCTGAATCTCAAAAATCAAGCGCTGAGGCAAATTTATCGAGTCTTCAATCTCAACTTGCAAGTTTGCAAAGTCAAAACGAAGACGGGAAACTGAGTGCTCAAATCGCTGCTATCCAAGCGCAAATCCAACAGGTTGAACAAGAAATTCAAAGACTTGAAGAACAAATTGCTAATCTTGAAGAACAAATTGCAGGTGTTGAAGAACAAATTGCGGGTCTTGAAGAACAAATTGCAACCACTCAAGAAGAATTAGAACAAGCTCAGGAAGAACTCGAAGAATCAAAAGTAAAACTTGAGGAACTTGAGGTTGAAAAAGAAGAATTAGACGTTGAACTCCAACAAGCTCAAGAAGAACTCGAACAAGTCGAACAACAAGCAGTTGCCGCTCATCCCGATATTGAAGAATACAAAAGAAAATACGATGAAGCAAGACAAGAAACAATCGAAAAAACTAAAATTTTCGATGAGAATATAGAAAAAGCACAAGCCGAGCTGGACGAAGCCAAAGACTACGTTCGAGAAATTGAAGTTGCAATGGCAAAAACAGAAGCCAAGGACGATATTAAAGAAAACTACTCAACAAATCCAACCGGAGATGAAGTTGTAGATTTCGCATCTAAATTCGAAGGCTACAGCGAAAAAGATGTTGAATCAGTTTGCGGATACAATTTGCCCGACGGACTCTGGTGCGCTGCTTTTTGCAAATATGCACTCAGCGAAACATACGGGGACAATCTTCCCGATTGGTACACAAATTGCAACTACAACTCCTGTTCTGAGGTTTTGGCAGCTGCCAATAAAAACGATAGCGCCTTTAAAGATGGTTCCAAAGCTCAACCGGGCGATTTAATTATCTTTAACACAAATCGTGGTCAAGCCCGCCATATTGGAATTGTAACCAATGTCAACGCCGATGGAACCGTTGAAACAATCGAAGGTAATTCAAGCAACAAAGTTTCAAGAAGATCTTATAAGCTTGGAACTTCAAGAATTAACTCATTTGTTAGAATGAGCGCTTAAATTCTAACAACAAGAATTTTTGAGTCCTTTTTGCCTAAAACGCAATGGGACTCTTGTGCTTTAATTGAAAAAATCTCCCCTTTTTCAATTTCATAGCTCTCGTTTTTCGTTTTGTATTCAACAGCACCCTCAATAACGTATAAATAAGCATCCACAGGACTTGTATGTTCTGCCATTAATTGATTTTTCTTAAGAGCAATTAATAAAAGCGCACAATCCTCTTTTTTTGATAAAACCTTGGCGTTAATAGAATCTTCTTTGTAATCTATTAATTTATCAATTTTTTCTTTTGTATGATAGTCCATTATCCTCTCCTTATGTCCCAATTTTAAACTTTTTCAAATATTTTACAATTGGACAATAGGATATAAACGTAATTTATATATTTTTTAATAAATCTTCTAAATTTATTTGTTTTTTTATTATATTGTCTAATTTAGAATTAGAATCCCAGATTCCATCTTCATACCAGTATTTTTTTAAAATAGCCTTTCTGTTTTTAGTTTGAATAGACCAGTTTATTTTGTGGTTTTCCTGCAATCTTTTTTCACAAAAATCATTAATAAAAATTTTTATCTTTTCTTCTTTAGTTCTTTTCCCTGTTGTCATTTTTTGATAAAGTTTTCTTTTTATAAGCGCATATTTTCCATAATGGCAGTTTTTGTGAAGATTTGGTCTGCTTCCATCTGCATAGTTTAAATATTCGCAATAATAACAATGACAAAATTTTGATTTTTTATTAAATTTTTTAATCCCGTTTTTATGTTCAAATTCATCGGGTTTTCCGCAATAATGACATTGATTATAGGGAATTTCAAAATCAATATTGGACATATCGAAAAACTTTAGTTCATAAACATTAACAATTGTCCAATTAAGCGCATTTGGGAATTCA
This sequence comes from uncultured bacterium, assembly GCA_947361225.1. GTDB lineage: Bacteria > Cyanobacteriota > Vampirovibrionia > Gastranaerophilales > Gastranaerophilaceae > RUG14156. Next base: position 3,276 of record CANAIK010000057.1, on the reverse strand, counting down.
TTCTGAATAAAGTTTATTGAACAAATTTCAGGAATTTTTTCATCAATCCATTCGCTATAATACGCTGAAATTCTTTCAACAAGCAGTTTTATTACACTTGGAGGAAAATTGTTGATAAATTTTTTTATGAAAGAATCAATCGTTTCAATATCGTAGCTATCATAAGCTAAAATTTCTTTTGCATTTTTTTTATAATCAAAATTTTTATGCTGCTTAATATATTCCCGTTTTTCTTCGAGCCATTTAAGAAACGGTTCTTTTAGAAAAATTAAATCTTTTTTTATCATAATATGGACTTAAATTTTAATCTTTTAATAGCATATTAAAACAAATATAATAAAAATACAAACAAAAAAAGGAGAAAAAAAATGGGTTATGAATACGGTGACGCACAAAATACAGCAGTAAGAGTTTTATTGTATCAAATATCAAAAAAGCACAATTTTTTCGACAGTTATTACAAAGAAAAGACCTTACAATATTTTAACTACAAATGTCCTTACACAAATTTGGATTTAACAACAGAAAACAAACCCGAAATGGACCATATAATTCCTGCGAATAAAAATTCTTGCGGGTTGCATATTTACGGGAATATTTTAATTGTCGCAAGAAAAGCTAATTTAGCAAAAGGGAATCAAAGCATTGAAGAATTTTTACAAAACGAACCGCAAAAATTGTACAAAATTCAAAAATTTATGGAAGAAAGCGGGTATTTGGAAATTCATAAGAAATATTGTTCTCTATTAAAAGAAATTAACGCTAGTCTTTATAACGACGTTGGAGGGCTTATAAAAAACAGATTAAATTCTATAAAATTCAATTTAAATGTTGATAATTCAATAAAAAATGCAGTACAAACAGAAAAAAAGGAGAAAAGAAAAATGACAAACGAAAACAAATTATCAAAACCGGAAATTAAGGATATATTATTTAAAAACGATATTGATATCCCAAACGATTTTACAATGGCGAGCAAAAATTCAACACAGGATAATTATTGGGCAAATCCTAATGTAGAGTTTTTAAATAAAAATTGGTGGTTAATTCTAAATGACTCAATAAATAAAAAATTGCATTGTTTTATGATTCCTAAAGATGCAATTGCAAAATCACAAATAAAAGTTAGAAACGATAAACCAAATCAAATTGATTTACAGATAAACTACAACGATTCTTTATTTATTGATGCAAGAAGTAAAATTGAATTTAAAAAATGGTTTGTAAAATCAATTAATTACTAAAAAATATAAAAAATAATTCCAACTATTAAAAAAGTGCGCCCAGTCGTACTTTTTTTAAAGAGGCAAGAACCGACGGTTCGACTCCCTTTCAATATTTTATCCAAACAACAAAAAATTTGCCGATGGCCGGAGTCGAACCGGCACGTGGGGTGAACCACACCAGATTTTGAGTCTGGCACGTCTACCAATTTCATCACATCGGCAAATTTATTTATAGATAAACTAATTGTACTACAAACACATTTTTTTTCCAAGCTATTTTTCAAGTTCGGTTTTTAATAGTTTGTTAAGCATTTGCGGATTTGCTCTGCCTTTAGTTTCTTTCATTGCTTGTCCTACAAAAAATCCGAATAATTTATCTTTTCCGCCTTTGTATGCTGCAACTTGTTCGGGATTATCATTAATAATTTTTTGAATTATAGGAAGAATAGTGCTTTCATCTGATATTACGGATAAACCTTTTTTCTCAACCAAACTTTGAGCATCTTCACCGGTTTTTAGAATATCCACAATTAAACTTTTTGCAATATTATTAGAAATTGTCCCTTTTTTCAACAATTCAAGCAATGACGCAAAATTATCAACTGTAAGTTTTGATTGTTCAATTGAAATTTTTTCTTCTTTTAAAAACGCTGCAACTTCGCCCATAAGGAAATTGGAGGCTGTTTTTGCGTCAACTCCTTTAGCTAAAAGCTTGTCGTAATACAATGCCATGTCGATTTGATTTACAATAACCGACGCATCGTAATCGCTTAAACCTTGTTTTTTATATCTTTCAAGTTTTTGACTTGGAAGTTCCGGCATTTTAGCCCTAATTTCTTCCACCCATTCTTTTGAAATTTCTAAAGGCATTAAATCCGGCTCAGGAAAGTATCTGTAGTCGTGGGCGTCTTCTTTTCCTCTCATAGAAGAAGTTGTGCCTGAATTATCGTCCCAGAGTCTTGTTTCTTGGATAACTTCTCCGCCTTCTTCTAAAATTTCCGCCTGACGCTCAAATTCATATTCAATAGCTCTTGTAAGAGAGCGAAAACTGTTAACATTCTTAATTTCAGCCCTTGTTCCGAATTCTTTTTGTCCGATTGGACGGATTGAAACATTAGCATCAGCCCTCATTGAGCCTTCTTCTAAGTTTCCGTCGCAAACCCCGATATACTTTAAGATATTCCTTAAATTCTCAACATATTCTCGAGCTTCCTCAGCTGTTCTCATATCGGGTTCCGATACGATTTCTAAAAGGGGGGTTCCTGCCCTATTTAAGTCAACCAAAGAATAACTTGAGCCATAAAGTCCCGAGGCGCCTGCGTGAACAAGTTTTCCTGCGTCTTCTTCAAGATGAGCTCTTGTTATTCCTATTTTTTTATTGGAAATTTCCACCCAGCCGCCTTCGCAGATTGGTTCGTCGAATTGTGAAATTTGATAACCTTTAGGAAGATCCGGGTAGAAATATTGTTTTCTATCGAATTTACATCTGTTTGGAATTTTGGAATTAAGCGCTAAACCAACCAAAATTGCCATATTAACACATTCTTTATTTAAAACCGGTAAAACTCCGGGCAATCCCAAAGTCACCGTGGAAGTTTCCGTATTCGGGTCTTTTCCGAATTCGCAACCTTCTCGAGCAAATATTTTAGTATTGGTTTTAAGTTGCGCATGGACTTCTAACCCAATCACCATTTCATACTTATCTTTATAATTCGACATTTTTACTCCTTTAGAATTTTTTATTTTAATTCTAACACAAAAAAAATATGATTCTAAAAAATGCTTAATAAATTTTAAAATCAAGGGCAATTTTTTACAGGGTTTGTTTTTAGTTATTATATAAGGGGTAATTATGCAAAATATTAACAATCCAATTCCGAATAATCCGAATTATTATCAACCTCAGGGTCCTAATGCCGTGAGTATTAATATTATATCCCCTCAAGCTTACGGGGGAAGTGCGCCTTGTAATAACCAAACGGCTCCTAATTATTATCCTATGTATGGAACAAATCCAAACCCCGGATTTATGTATCCTTCTAATTATAAT